>NZ_JADZBI010000057.1 GCF_020852195.1 Hyphomicrobium sp.
ATGATCTCGCCGGTGAGCGCGGCGGCGGGAAGGTATCCGACATAGCGGTCGCGCTCGGCCTGAACCCAGGCCCAGCCTTCCGCCTCGTCGTAGACCCTCACGAGCTCGCCATAGAGAGCCTCGGTTTCGAGGCCGAGGGCGGGGTTCGGCTCGCGGCGAAGCGGCACAGCGGGACGTGCGATCTGGCGGATGATGCCCGCGGCGTAGCGCGGCGCCGCCACCTGTCCGCGCAGCGAGAGGGCCGCGAGGTCCGGCCGCACGGCGTGGCGGCGCGGGTCGATCGCGGCTTGCGGTAGCGGCGGAGGCGTGGCGGGGGGCGCCGCCTCTCCCTGCGCGTTCTGCGGCTTCTCGTCCGTCATGCGGTGTGCTCCTTGGCGAGCAGCGAGAAGATCGCGCGCGCGGTCTGCGGCTCGCCGCCCTTGGGGCCGAGGGGACGCGCGGCTGGCCGCCATCCGTAGAGATCGAAGTGCGCAAAGCGGCGTGCGTTCTTCACGAAGCGCTTGAGGAAGAGGGCGGCCGTGATGGCGCCGGCGAACGGCGCCTCGTAGACGTTGTTCATGTCGGCGACCTCGCTGTCGAGGTGGCGCTCGTAGCCGGGCCAGAGCGGCATGCGCCAGACGGGATCGCCGACAGCTGCCGCCTCCGTGGAAAGCGCAGCGGCGAAGGCGTCGTCGTCGGTGAAGAACGCGGGAAGGTCCGGCCCAAGCGCGACGCGTGCGGCGCCGGTGAGGGTCGCGAACACGAGCACCGTGTCGGGGCTCTCCTCGTCCGCGAGCGAGAGCGCGTCGGCGAGCACGAGGCGGCCTTCGGCGTCGGTGTTGCCGATCTCGACCGTCTTGCCGGCGCGGCTCACGAGAATGTCGCCGGGGCGGAAGGCGTCGCCGGAGATGCTGTTCTCGGCGGCGGCGATGAGGAGGCGCAGGCGCACGTCGAGGCCGCTCGCCATGATCAGCTCGGCGAGCGTCAAGGCTGCGGCCGCTCCGCCCATGTCCTTCTTCATCAGCAGCATGGCGGACGCGGGCTTGATATCGAGGCCGCCGGTGTCGAAGGTGATGCCCTTGCCGACGAGCGTGAGCGTCGGCGCGTCGGTCGCGCCGCCGGACTTCTGCCAGCGCAGATCGATTAGGCGCGGCGTGCGCGGACTGCCGCGGCCGACGGCGTGGATCATGCGGAAGCCCTTGGCGAGGAGGTCGTCGCCGACGGTGGCCTCGAGGCTTGCACCATGTTCGCGCGCGAGGCGCGCGGCGGCGGCCTCCAGGTCTTCGGGTGCAAGATCGGAGGCCGGCGTGTTGATGAGATCGCGCCCTTTCCAGACGGCACCGACCTGATCGACGATCGATTGATAGTCGATACCTGCTGGAACCTTGAGGCGCGGCGGCGGAGAGTCGGCGGCGGCGCTCTTGTAGCGGCGGAAGCGATAGGCGCCGAGCCCCCAGGCGATGGCGGCGAGGGCCGCGTTGGGCGTGTCGCGCCCGAGATGATAGAGGCCGGCCGGGAGGCTGGATGCGAGTTGTCCGACAAGCAACTCCGAGGGCCCGGAAGGATCACCTGCATGTCCGTTGCCGAGCCCGAGCGCGACACCTGCGATCGTGCCCGCCTTTCCCGGCAGGAGAGCCTGCTTCCTGGCGGTGCTCGTGAAGCGCGTGGCCTCGAGCCAGCGCTTCGCCGCGGCATCCACGGCGTCGCTCTCCGGGATGGGCGCCGCGTCGGAGACGAGCCAGATCGGTGTGCTCGGGCCGGCGGTATCGTGGGGGACCAGAACTTCAGTCGGGGAGAGCGCGCTCGCCACGGTGGTTTTTTCGGTCATGAAGGAGTCTTTTGTCTCGTGAGGATTGGCCGCTTGGACGGGCCGTCTATGATCGGGCATTATCCCTTCACACGCTCGGAAACACAATCGTAAGGGGGTTCGGTAGCATGGCAGGCGAAGGCTACAGACTCGTCATCGGCAACAAGTACACGTCGAGCTGGAGCCTCCGGCCGTGGCTCGCCATGAAAGAGGCCGGCATTCCGTTTGCCGAAGTGCGAATCAACCTGCGCGCGCCCGACAAGAAGGAGCAGATCCGTGCCCATTCGCCGGCCGGAAAGGTGCCGGTGCTGTGGGCGGACGATCTCATGATCTGGGACAGCCTCGCCATTCTCGAGTATCTCGCCGAGCGGCATCCCGACGCGGGGCTGTGGCCGTCGGATGCCCGCGCCCGGGCGGTGGCGAGGGCGGCTTCGTCGGAAATGCATTCCGGTTTCCAGGCGCTGCGCGAGCATTGCCCGATGAAACTCCTCGCCACGGAGCCTAGGGCCGAGCATCTGGAGCCCGTGCAAGCCAACATCCGCCGCATCGTCGAACTGTGGAAGGACTGCCGCCAGCGTTTCGGCGGCGATGGGCCATTCCTGTTCTCGCACTTCTCCATCGCGGACGCGATGTATGCGCCGGTGGCGTCGCGGTTCCGCACCTATATCGCCGATCTTGGAGAGTTCGGCGACGACGGCACCGCGGCCGCATACATCGACGCGGTGTTTGCGCTGCCCTCCATGAAGGAGTGGGCCGAGGGCGCTCGGGAGGAGCTGGCCGCCAGTTAACGAAGGGTTGTACTCCATTAAGTCTTTATTGACCGCTGTGCCGGAAAGTGACGGAAGGCTGGGCGCGTGCGCCCACACATACCCGTGACAGACGAGCAGTGGAGACATTCATGGCCGCCGACCTCGACGCGCCGCCGGCGAAGCCGGGACGACCTCTTGGCGTGCTGGCTGCCGTGACCGCGAGCCTCCTGCTCGGTGCATGTGCCCAGATCGGCGGCGAGGATAGCGGCGGGCTTTTCGCGGCCCTCACTCCGGCGCCGTCTCAGCAGGAGATCAAGGAGGCTGCGCCCTCCGAGCCGCGCGCGGCGGCTGAATACTGGAGCAAGCAGTACGAGAAGAACCCGAGGGACCTTGAGGCCGCGCTTTCGTATGCGGAGAGCCTCAAGGCGCTGGGGCAGAAGCGGGAGGCGCTAGCCGTGCTGCAGCAGGCGTCTCTGATCCACGGTACGAACCGGCGCCTCGCTGCCGACTACGGACGGCTCGCGCTCGAGCTCGACCAGACCAGCGTGGCGAAGAAGCTGCTCGAGGTGGCGGACGATCCTGCCAATCCGGACTGGCGCATCGTACTGGCGCGCGGCACGGCGTTCGCCAAGGAGGGCAGCTATCGCGAGGCGATCGGGTTCTACGAGCGCGCACAGGCGCTCAAGCCCGGCCATCCCTCGGTGCTGAACAACCTGGCGCTTGCCTACACGATGAGCGGCGAGCCGCAGCGCGGCGAGCAGCTCCTGCGCCAGGCGTCGGCGGCAGGCAGCGACAACTCCAAGGTGCGCCAGAATCTGGCGCTGGTGCTGGGGCTGCAGGGCAAGTACGACGAGGCGACGCAGATCGGATCGGTCGATCTTCCGGCGTCGGATGCGCAAGCCAACACGGCGCTTCTGAGAAAGATGGTCAAGGCGGATCCAAAGTCCGCACCGCCGGGCTCCGGATACGGCGAGCCGCCGGCGATGGCCTCGTGGGCGCCCGCTGTGGCCGAGGCGCCGGCACCCGTGCGGGCTGCTCCTGCGACGCGGCCGGCACTGCGTGCCAGCACCATCGAGACCGGCTCCGGCGCCGCGGCTGCGGACCCCCAGGCGGCGAGCCTGTTCAGTGCCGAGTAGGCTGCGCGCGTTTCATTTTACCCCGCCGACACTCTCCGTCATCCCGACCTGCGCCGGGATGACGTAGTTTCAGGGAATGGAACAAGTCCTATCGCCATGGGTGCGGCGGACGTGCGTGAGTCGTGTGTTCGGTCGGCGGACCTACTGCATCTTCCAGAAGGAGATGGCGGCGGGGCCGAGGATCACAAGGAACAGCACCGGCAGGAAGAAGACGATCATGGGCACGGTGAGCTTCGGCGGAAGGGCGGCGGCCTTCTTCTCCGCCTCCGACATGCGCATATCGCGGTTCTCCTTGGCCATCACGCGCAACGCCTGCCCAACCGGCGTGCCGTAGCGCTCGGCCTGGATGAGAGCGGTCGTGACGGCCTTGACGCTCGGCAGAGCCGTGCGCTTGGCCAGGTTCTCGAACGCCAGGCGCCGGTCGGGAAGATACGACAGCTCGGCCGTCGTGAGGGACAGCTCCTCGGCGAGCTCGACGCTCTGGTTGGCGATCTCCTTGGCCACCTTGCCGAACGAGGCCTCGACCGACATGCCGGACTGTACGCAGATCAGCAGCATGTCGAGGGACTCGGGAAACGCGACCTTGATCGCCTGCTGGCGCTTCTGCGCCAGGTTCTTGATGAAGACGTTCGGCAGATAGTACCCCGCGGCTGCCGCCAGCACGGAATAAAAGAGCTTCATGCCGGTCGTGTCTTGCGAGTCCGAGATCACGAACATGTAGAAGAGCGCTACCAGGAAGGCGAGCGGAGGGGCGGCGGCGCGGAAGAACATGAAGGCGACGAGCGGGGCTTCGCCGCGCAGGCCCGCCATCTTGAGCTGGTTGCGCAGCTCCTCGTTGTCGAACTGGGAGCGCAGGTCGAACCGGTCCACGATCTCGCGCATGAAGCCCTTCGGCGTCTGGCGGAGCTTGGCCTTCCCGCGCTGCTCCTTGCTCAGATCCGCGAGGCGCTGGGCGCGCAGCTTGTCGCGCTCGAGCGCCATCACGCGCATGCGCTGGTTCATCTGGTCACGCGCGAGGATCGGCATGACGAGCGCGAGGATGGTGGCGAAAGCGGAGACGGCCGCCAGCATCGTCGCCAGGAACGGCGGGGACATCAAGGTGTCGACGATCTCCTGCATCGGGTCCGCTTTCCGCGCTAGAACTTGAAATTGATCATCTTGCGCATGACGAGGATGCCGATCGACATCCAGGCAAGGCCGACGAGGATGAAGATGTTGCCGGTCCGGGTCGAGAACAGCGGCGCGATGTACTCGGGCGACGAGCTGGTCACCATGAACATCACGCCCGGAGGCAGGGCGGCCAGAATCATTGCCGATGCCTTGGCCTCGGCGGAGAGCGCCTTTACCTTCATCGCCATCTTGAAGCGCTCGCGCAGCACGCCCGAGAGGTTCGCGAGCGCTTCGGCGAGGTTGCCGCCGGACTGCTGCTGGATGGCGATGACGATGGCCAGGAACTTGACCTCCGGCAGCGGCATGCGCCGCGTCAGCCGGTCGAGCGCCTCGGACAGCGAGACGCCGACGCGCTGCTGCTCGATCACGTCGCGGAACTCGCTCGCCACCGGCTCCAGGCTTTCCTTGGCGATTACGCCGAGGCATTCGTTGAGCGGCAGGCCGGACTTGATGCCGCGCACGATGACATCGATGGCGTTCGGAAGCTCGGTCAGGAACTGCTTCTGCCGGCGCGCGGTGATCTTGGCCAGGACGAAGCGCGGCAGGCCGAGCCCGCCGACGAACAAGGCCACGACCAACAGTATCGGCCTCAACGCGGCGGCCGACGCCGGCAGGAGGGTGCTTGCGAGCGCGGCCAAGGCCACGGCGGACGCGGCGCTGGCGATCCAATAGGTTCGTGGCTCGATCTCGAGGCCCGCCCGTTCGAGACGCAGCCGCAGAGAGAGCTTCTCGCGCGCCTTCTGGCGGTTCTCCATGTCCTTCAGGCTGTCGGCGACCTGCTTCTTGCGGTTGGCGGCCAGCTCGGCGGCGGACTGGGTGGCAACTTTCTTGCTGCGCTGCTCGCTGACGCTGGCAACGCGCTTGTCTTTAACCCGGTCCGCGGAAATGTAGGGGTAGAGGAATGCGTACGCCGTCGCGGCGATGGCGATGGCCGCGATCAATGCCGTCAGCAGCGGCATCATGCCCGCATCAGACATTGGCTTCTCCCATCGGGCTGCCGTTGGAATCGAGAACCTCGGCAGCGGCGAGGGCGGCGGCAAGGCGGCTCTCTTCCTTGTAGTACTGCGCGCGCTCCCAGAACGCGGGACGGGCGATGCCGGTGGAGCGGTGGCGCCCGATGAGCCGGCCGTTGGCGTCCTCGCCGGTGATCTCGTAGACGACGAGGTTCTGCAGGGTGATGATGTCGTCCTCCATCCCCGTGACCTCGGTGATGTGGGTGATCTTGCGCGAGCCGTCACGCAGGCGCGCGGCCTGGATGATGATATCGATCGAGCCGACGATCATCTCGCGGATGGTCTTGATGGGGAGGGTGAAGCCGCCCATCATGATCATGCTTTCGAGACGGCTCAGGGCTTCGCGCGGGCTGTTCGAGTGCAGCGTGCCCATGGAGCCGTCATGGCCCGTGTTCATGGCCTGGAGGAGATCGAACGCCTCCGGGCCGCGCACCTCGCCGACGATGATGCGCTCGGGACGCATGCGCAGGCAGTTGCGGACCAGATCGCGCATCGTGATCTCGCCCTCGCCCTCGAGGTTCGGCGGACGCGTCTCGAGGCGGACGACGTGGGGCTGCTGGAGCTGAAGCTCGGCCGAGTCCTCGCAGGTGATGATGCGCTCGTCGTGGTCGATGCAGCC
>NZ_JADZBI010000058.1 GCF_020852195.1 Hyphomicrobium sp.
ATTTTATATGCGGTTCCACCCTAGTTCAGCGCACGGCGGTCGCGGCTTCGCGGCAAGCGATCCGCGGTCCTCCCTGCCAAGGAGCGTGTCATGCTGGATTTCATCCTGATTGCAACCGCGATCGGCTTCTTCGCCGTGTCGGTTGCTTATGCCTACGGCTGCGATCGCCTTTGAGGAGCATCCCCATGCTTGTCGACTACGTGCTTGGAGGCGCGGTGACCGCGCTTCTGCTCGCTTACCTCGTCTATGCCCTGCTCAGGCCCGAGCGGTTCTAAGAGGCGCCTCCAATGACACTCAACGGCTGGTTACAGATCGCACTTTACTGTGTGCTCGTGCTCGCGCTCGTGAAGCCGCTCGGCTGGTACATGACGCGCGTGTTCAACGGTGAGCGGACGATCCTGTCGCCCATCCTCGGCCCGATCGAGCGCGGGCTCTACCGCATCTCCGGCACGAGCGAGACGGACGAGCAGCATTGGACGACCTACACGGTCGCCATGCTGCTGTTCAGTCTCGCGAGCTTCGTGGCGCTCTATGCGCTGCAGCGCGTCCAGGGCGTGCTGCCGTTCAATCCGTCCGAGCTGGCCGGCGTGCCGCCCGTGCTTGCCTTCAATACCGCCGTCAGCTTCGTAACCAACACCAATTGGCAGAACTACGGCGGCGAGAGCACCATGTCCTATTTGACACAGATGGCTGGGCTTTCTGTGCAGAACTTTGTCTCGGCCGCCACGGGCATCGCCATTGCCATCGCGCTGATCCGCGCATTCTCGCGCAAATCCGTCAAGACGCTCGGCAATTTCTGGGTCGACATGGTTCGATCGACGCTCTACGTGCTGCTGCCGATCTGCGTCGTCGGCACGCTCGTTCTGGTCTGGCAGGGCGTCCCGCAGAACCTCGACGCCTACACGGCCGCGACCACGCTTGAGGGTGCCCAGCAGACCATCGCGCAAGGCCCCGTCGCCTCGCAGATGATGATCAAGCACCTCGGCACCAACGGCGGCGGATTCTTCAACGCCAACGCGGCGCATCCGTTCGAGAGCCCAACGGCGCTGACCAACCTGATCCACATGATCGCGATCTTCGCCATCGGCGCGGCGTTGACCAACGTGTTCGGCCGCATGGTCGGCAATCAGAGGCAAGGCTGGGCGATCTTCGCCGCCATGGCCACCCTGTTCCTGGCGGGCGTCGTGGTCTGCTACTGGGCCGAAGCCACCGGCAATCCGCTGGTCCATGCGCTCGGCGTCGAGGGTGGAAACCTGGAGGGCAAGGAAACGCGCTTCGGCATCGCCGTGTCGGCCTTGTTCGCGGTCATCACCACCGCCGCGTCCTGCGGTGCGGTCATCGCCATGCACGACAGCTTCACCGCGCTCGGCGGCATGGTGCCTCTCGTCAACATGATGCTGGGCGAGATCGTCATCGGCGGCGTCGGCGCCGGTCTCTACGGCATGCTGCTGTTCGTCGTGGTGTCGATCTTCGTCGCCGGCCTGATGGTCGGCCGCACGCCGGAGTATCTCGGCAAGAAGATCGAGGCCAAGGAGGTCAAGATGGCCATGCTGGCCCTCTTGGTCCTGCCGCTCTCCATGCTCGGCTTCACCGCTGTGGCGGTGGTGCTCGAGACCGGCGTGGCCTCGATGGCGAATGCAGGTCCGCACGGCTTCTCGGAGGCGCTCTATGCCTATGTCTCCGGGACGGCCAACAACGGATCGGCCTTCGGCGGCCTGACCGGCAACACGCCCTGGTACAATATAACCATCGGTCTCGCGATGTTGATCGGCCGCTTCCTGATGATCGTGCCGGTCCTGGCGATGGCAGGCTCGCTGGTGGAGAAGAAGACGGTTCCCGAGTCCGCCGGCACCTTCCCGACCACCGGTCCGCTCTTCGTCGGCTTGTTGATCGGCGTCGTGCTGATCATGGGCGGCCTCGAGTTCTTCCCGGCGCTCGCGCTCGGGCCGATCGTCGAGCATCTGGCGATGATCCAGGGCCAGACGTTCTGACCGCCATGACCCACAGGATGCCCCAAATGCATACCGTCAAGCTGTCCCGCGCCAGGTTTCGCCTGCCGCGGACGACCAACAAGCCGCCGCGCGTGTCGAGCCTCATCCTCGGCCTGACGCTGATCCTGATCATTGCGGCGCTGGCGTCCACGATCGCTCACTCGTTCGCGGCCACGTCGTCTGATTGCGGCGCTGTGGCAAGACCTTCCTGCTGGAGCTACTCATGAGCCAGTCCAAATCCGCGAGCCTGATGGATTCGCGCATCCTCCTTCCGGCCTTGCTCGGGGCTTTCACGAAGCTCGATCCGCGGGCCCTTGCCAAGAACCCGGTCATCTTTGTCGTTGCGGTGGTGTCGCTGCTGACGACGGTGCTGTTCCTGCGCGATCTGGCGATCGGTGGTGCCGATCTGGGCTTCTCGTTCCAGATCGTCCTTTGGCTCTGGTTCACGGTGCTGTTTGCCAACTTTGCCGAGGCGGTCGCGGAAGGGCGCGGCAAGGCGCAGGCAGACTCGCTGCGCAAGACGCGCACCGAGACCCAGGCCAAGCTGCTCACCGACGACGGCGGGAGCTTCAGGCTGGTGCCCGGCACCAGCCTTAAGGTCGGCAATGTCGTGCTGGTCGAGGCCGGCGACATCATCCCATCGGACGGTGAGGTGATCGAAGGCATTGCCTCTGTCAATGAGGCGGCGATCACGGGTGAGTCTGCGCCGGTCATCCGCGAATCCGGCGGCGACCGCTCGGCCGTCACCGGCGGCACGCAGGTGCTTTCGGACTGGATTCGCGTGCGCATCACGGCCGCGGCCGGCTCCACGTTCCTCGACCGCATGATCAGGCTCGTGGAAGGTGCCGAGCGGCAGAAGACGCCGAACGAGATCGCGCTCAACATCCTGCTCGCCGGCATGACTATCATCTTCGTGTTCGCGACGGTGACCATCCCGAGCTTTGCGAGCTATGCGGGCGGCTCCATTCCCATCATTGTGCTGGTGGCCCTCTTTGTCACGCTCATCCCGACCACCATCGGCGCGCTCCTGTCGGCGATCGGCATCGCCGGCATGGACCGCCTGGTGCGTTTCAACGTGCTCGCCATGTCGGGCCGCGCCGTGGAGGCGGCGGGCGATGTCGACACGCTGCTGCTCGACAAGACGGGCACCATCACGCTTGGCAACCGGCAAGCGACGGAGCTGCGCCCCATCCGCGGCGTCACCGAGCAGGAGCTGGCGGACGCCGCCCAGCTTGCCTCGCTCGCTGACGAGACGCCCGAGGGCCGCTCTGTCGTCGTGCTGGCCAAGGACAAGTACGGCATCCGCGCCCGCGACATGGCGAGCCTTAACGCCACCTTCGTGCCCTTCACGGCCCAGAACCGCATGAGCGGCGTCGACTTCGACGGCTCGTCGATCCGCAAGGGCGCCGTGGATGCTGTGCTGAAGCACATCGACGGCGCCGCGTCCTCCGCCGGCGCGCATCCGAGCGGCGAGGCCACGCGCGAGCTGCAGGCCATCGCCGACGAGATTGCCAAGGCCGGCGGCACGCCGCTCGCGGTGGCGCGCGACGGACGCCTGCTCGGCGTCATTCACCTCAAGGACGTCGTCAAGGGCGGCATCAAGGATCGCTTCGCCGAGTTGCGCCGCATGGGCATCCGCACGGTGATGATCACCGGCGACAACCCGATGACGGCCGCTGCCATCGCGGCGGAGGCGGGCGTCGACGACTTCCTGGCCCAGGCGACGCCCGAGAACAAGCTGTCGCTGATCCGCGAGGAGCAGGCGAAGGGCAAGCTGGTCGCCATGTGCGGCGACGGCACCAACGACGCACCGGCGCTGGCGCAGGCAGATGTCGGCGTCGCCATGAACACCGGCACGGTGGCGGCACGCGAGGCGGGCAACATGGTCGATCTCGATTCCGATCCCACCAAGCTCATCGAGATCGTGGAGATCGGCAAGCAGCTGCTCATGACGCGCGGCGCCCTGACGACGTTCTCCATCGCCAACGACATCGCGAAGTATTTTGCCATTATCCCGGCGATGTTCCTCGCCTTCTATCCGCAGCTCGGGGCGCTCAACGTCATGGATCTCGCGACGCCTGAGAGCGCCATCCTGTCGGCGATCATCTTCAACGCCCTGATCATCGTGGCGCTCATTCCGCTGTCGCTCAGGGGCGTCAAGTACCGGGCCATCGGCGCGGGTGCGCTGCTCTCCCGCAACCTCCTCATCTACGGCGTCGGCGGCATCATCGTGCCGTTCGTCGGTATCAAGGCGATCGACCTCGCCATCACCGCGCTCGGCCTCGCATAAGGACGCATGTCATGCTCAAAGAACTGAAACCCGCGATCGTGCTGCTCGTCGCGCTGACGATCATCACCGGTCTCTTTTACCCCCTGGCCATGACAGGCATCGCGCAGGCGCTGTTCCCCCGCCAGGCCGGTGGCTCGTTGATCGAGCAGAACGGCAAGGTCATCGGCTCGGAGCTGATCGGGCAGGCGTTTGCGAGCGAGCGCTATTTTCCCGGACGCCCGTCGGCGGCGGGCGACGGCTACAACGCCGCAAGCTCCAGCGGCTCCAATCTCGGTCCCACCAATCCGAAGCTGATCCAGCGTATCAAGGAGAGCACCGAGGCTCTGAAGGCCGAGAATCCGGGGGCGCCCGTGCCGATGGACTTGGTCACGGCGTCGGGAAGCGGCCTCGATCCGCACGTCTCGCCGGAGGCTGCAGCGTTCCAGGTGCCGCGGGTCGCGAAGGCCCGTGGACTCTCCGAGCAGGACGTGCGTCACCTCGTCGAGGGGCATACGGAGGGCCGACTGCTCGGCATCCTTGGCGAGCCGCGCGTCAACGTTCTTGCCCTTAACCTTGCCCTGGATGCGCTTGCCACCCGATGATGGCGGGTTTTCCTCGGCCGCACTACATAGTGGCTCATGCCGGACCCTGACCACGCTTTCAACGAACGTCCCTCGCCGGAGGCCTTGCTGGAGGCCGCCCGGCGCGAGGAAAGCCGCGTCGGCAAGCTCAGGATCTTCGTCGGCGCGGCGCCCGGCGTGGGCAAGACCTACGAGATGCTGCGCACGGCCCGCGCGCGACGCAAGGATGGGTACGATATTGTCATCGGCGTGGTCGAGACGCATGGGCGCAAGGAGACACAGGCCCTGCTGCGTGGGCTCGAGATCCTCCCGCGGCGGTGCATCGACTACCGGGGGCAGACGCTCGAGGAGATGGACCTCGATGCCATCCTGGCGCGACGACCACAGATCGTGCTGGTCGACGAGCTGGCACATACCAACGCACCGGGCAGCCGCCATCCCAAACGCTACCTCGACGTCGAGGAGATCCTCAGCCACGGCATCGACGTCTATACGACGGTCAACATCCAGCACCTCGAAAGCCTGAACGACGTCGTGGCGCAGATCACGCGCGTGCGCGTGCGCGAGACCGTTCCGGACGCTGTCTTCGACAGAGCGGATGCGGTGGAACTCGTGGACCTCACGCCTGGCGATCTCATCGAGCGCCTGAAGGCGGGCAAGGTCTACATCCCGGAGCAGGCCGCGCGCGCGCTCGAGCACTTCTTCTCGCCCGCCAACCTGACCGCGCTGCGCGAGCTTGCGCTACGCCGCACGGCCGAGCGCGTCGACGATCAGCTCCTCACCGAGATGCAGGCGCGCGCCATTCCTGGACCTTGGGCCGCGGGCGAGCGCATTCTGGTTTGCGTCACCGAAGGCCCGCGGGCCGCAGGGCTCGTACGTTATGCCAAGCGCGTGGCGGATCGCCTGCGCGCGCCATGGACGGCTCTTTCCATCGAAACGCGGCGCAGCCTCCGGCTCAGCGACGAGGACCACGACCGCATTTCCGATACCCTGCGGCTGGCCGAGCGGATGGGCGGCGAGGCCATCACGGTGCCGGGCGGCTCGCGGCACGTGGCCGAGGATATCATTGCATTCGCGCGGGCGAACAACGTGACGCAGATCATCGTCGGGAAGTCAGAGCGGCCGCGCTGGCACGAGATCTTCAACGGCTCGGTCGTCCACGAACTCCTGCGGCGGGCGGGGAACATCCGCGTGCAGGTCATCTGCGGAGAGGGCGAGCCCGGAGACCCGATCGGCCGCAAGACGGTGCGCGCGGCTGCGGCGCAGCCTTCATTCGATCCGCTGCCCTACGTCGTCTCGCTGCTCGCCATCGGTGCGGCGCTGGCGATCAGCTGGCATCTCTTCCCCTGGCTCGGCGTCGAGAGTGTCGACCTCGTTTTCCTGACCGCGATCGTCGGCATCGCGGTGCGCTACGGATTGTTGCCCTCGCTGGTCGCGAGCGTGGCCGGCTCGCTGTGCTACAACTTCTTCTTCCTGCCGCCGCTGTACACCTTCACCATCACGGCCGGCACCAACGTGGCGGCTTTCGTCTCGTTCGCCATCGTCGCGGTGATCGTGTCGAACGTAGCGGGGCGCATGCGGAGCCAGGCGGTGATCGCTGTCAATCGCGCCCGAACGACCGAATCCCTCTATGCCTTCAGCCGCAAGCTGGCCAGTGCCGTCAGCCTGGACGACGTGCTGTGGGCCGCCGCCTATCAAATCGCCTCCATGCTCAAGGCGCGTGTCGTGCTGCTCCTACCGGAGGGCGAGGCTATAGCCGTGCGCGCCGGCTATCCGCCCGAGGATACGCTCGATGCCTCGGATCTCGCTGCGGCGACCTGGGCGTGGAATAACGATCGGGCCGCGGGCCGGGGCGCCGACACGCTGCCTGGCGCCCAGCGTCTCTTTCTTCCCATGCGGACCGGCCGCGGTCCCGTCGGCGTCGTCGGCATTGACAGCGACAAGCCGGGGCCGCTGCTCACGCCCGATCAGCGACGCCTGTTCGATGCGCTGATCGATCAGGCCGCGCTCGCCATCGAACGCGTGCATCTGGTCGAGGATGTCGATCGCGCGGCCCGCACCATGGAGACCGAACGGCTGCGCTCGGCGCTTCTGACGTCGATCTCCCACGACCTCAAGACGCCGCTGGCCGCCGTGCTGGGCTCGGCGAGCGCGTTGCGCGACCTGTCGTCCAATCTCGACGACGCGCAGAAGGCGGATCTGATAGGAACCATCATCGACGAGGCCGAGCGGCTGAACCGCTTCATCGCCAACCTTCTGGACATGACGAAGCTCGAGTCGGGCGCCATCGTGCCCAACATGTCCCTGCACGACCTCGGCGAGATCGTCGGCAGCACGCTGCGGCGTGCGTCGCGCATTCTTGCCCGCCATGAGATCCGAGTCGACCTGGCGCCGGATCTGCCGATGGTCCGCGTGGACGCCGTTCTCTTCGAGCAGGTCCTCTTCAATCTCCTCGACAACGCGGCCAAGTACGCCCCGGAGGGAACGGCCATCAGCATCGAGAGCCGACTGGACGGTGACACAATCCGGCTGCGGGTTCTCGACGAGGGCGACGGCATTCCCACCTCCGACCTCGAGTCCATCTTCGACAAGTTCTACCGGGCTCAGAAAGGCGACCGCGTGCGCGCGGGCACGGGACTGGGCCTCGCCATCTCACGAGGGTTCATCGAGGCCATGCAGGGAGCCATCGTTGCGGCAAACCGGGACGATGGGAAAGGCGCCGTCTTCACCGTCAGAATGCCCGTTCCGGCGGGCGTCGAGCACCTGGATACGGCCGCATGACCTCCCAACCGCTCAAGGTCCTGGTCATCGACGATGACCCTCCGATCCGCAAGCTCCTGCGGATGGGGCTCACCACGCAGGGCTACGACATCCTCGATGCGACCAACGGCAAGATAGGGCTCGAGCTCCTGAGTCAGGAGCCAGATCTCATCATTCTCGACCTCGGCTTGCCGGACGTGAACGGCCTCGACCTCCTGGCCAAAATACGCGAGCGGAACGAGCGCGTCCCCATCGTTGTCCTCTCAAGTCGCGATGACGAAACCGCAAAAGTGCGCGCCCTCGATCATGGCGCGGACGACTACGTGACGAAGCCGTTCGGCATGGAGGAGCTTCTGGCCCGCATGCGCGCGGCCGTCCGCCATCAGCTCCAGGTGCAGGGCGAGCGACCCGTGTTCCGCGTGGGGGATCTCTCCGTCGATCTCGTGCGGCGCATCGTGAAGGTTGGCGAGAAGGACGTGAAGCTTTCACCGAAGGAATACGACCTCCTGCGCCTTCTCGTGCAGCACGCCGGAAAAGTGCTGACGCACAAGTTCCTCCTCGACGCGCTTTGGGACGAGACCACCGATACGCAGTACCTGCGCGTCTACATGCGCCAGCTCAGGCGCAAGATCGAGGTGGACCCCGAACGCCCCAAATACCTTCTCACCGAGACCGGCATCGGCTATCGGCTGCAGGCGCCGGAATAGCCTGGCTGACGCCGGCGATCAGGAGCGACAATGGAAATCCGAGACTTCCTAAAAGAGGAGGATGTCGCGATCGACTTCCGCGCCGCGGACAAGAGCTCGCTCCTCAGGGCGCTCGCCATCTGCGCCGGAGCCGCGGTGCGATTGCCGGCCGACGCGATCGCAGACGCGCTGGAGCAGCGGGACGACCTCGGATCGACGGGCATCGGCGGCGGCGTCTGCATCCCGCATGCGCGATTCCGCGAGATCCGGAAGCCTTTCGGAGTGTTTGTACGGCTCGAGCATCCCATCGACTACGACGCGATCGACGGCGAGCCGGTCGATCTCGCCTTCCTGCTGCTGCTGCCGGCGTCCTCGCAGCTCGACCAGCTCAATGCGCTCGCCGCAGTCGCGCGCAAGCTGCGCGCCCCGGAGACGCTGCGACGCCTGCGAGAGGCCGACGACGAGGCTGCCTTCTATAAGGCGATAGCCGGGTGAAAGCGCAGCGGCCGCGATGCCTATACGGTTCCACCTCGAATATCGGATGGGTGCGAACGCGGAGACACCCTTTGGTTGGCGCCTCATCGACATCGACGGCAATGGAACGATTGACTCCAAGGATAGCGAAGCGCCTGGCCCGGCGGCACGCAGGCCTTCGACGCGGCTGCGCGGTTGGTTACCCCGCTGCCCTGAGGCGTCTGCGAGCTTTGGGCTCTAGCCTCAGAGGGTATTGCAAAACAAGGGCACGCAAGCTCTTCCGCGGCTCCTAGAAGACAGTATCCGCTTCGGGTCATTGCTCCAGGCCATGGTACGGGACGGTGCGGACTGCTGTCCAAGACCGAATTTTGGGTTGTGTCGTGCGGCATCCGCCCAGAGGACGTATCGGTGGCGCAAGCGATGAAGTCGGAAGGCCACACTTGCTGGCCCTGCTCGAGTGGCCCAGCGCACAACCAGTGGGTGATTATGCGAAGTCAATTTTACGTCGGCGCGGTATCATTTGGGCGGCCAGCGGGCGACATGAGCGGCGATCACCTGCATGAGCGCGTCGCCGTCCTGGAACGTGGAGCCTATCAGCGGAACTTTCTGTTCCGGATTGTCACGATGCACCAGCGTCATCGCATAACAGAAGCCCTCCCCGTATTTGTTGACATCAATCTCCGCATCATTCACCGCCCAGTCTCTCCACGCGCCTTCGACGACGCGATCGCCCACCGGCACGAAAGGTCCGTGGCATTGGCGACCACTTTTAACGCGGTTCTGGGCGCCAGATCTCCCGCAGCCTTCAGAGTGCGGCGCACCCTGCGATGTTCATAGTGCCGCGTGCCGAACAGGATGCCGACGACGACCACGAGGCCGAACAGCGCCTCCCCGAGCGCCTGGCCCGTCGTGATCGTATCGCCTGACCTCGCTCTGCTCGTTGATACGTTTCGCTGCAGGCGCTGTCAGCCTGTGGAAGGCATAGCAGATGCCGAAAACGACAAGCGCAACCGTCAGCCAAAATAGAACCGGCACGGCCAGATCTGCGTTCATGGTACCCCCCGGCGGCGTGAGGAGAGCGAATTGCCAACATCTTCTCTCGGTGAACTGCTACCCGTTCTCGGTCGACCTAGGCGGTGTGCAATCAATCTCAAGTGCGCAAATCCTCCGGCGTCACTCGGAGCTTTACAAGCATGAAGCCTAGCCGCTACCTACGGCAAAGCTATCCTCATCCGAGCCCTTAAAGGCCATGCGCGCAAGTGTTCTTCTCGTGATTGCTGGACTCCTATGCGTCGCGGGCTACTTGCTGACGCTTGATCATGGCCCCGAGACTGTTGAACCTGGACGCAAGAATGTTGAACATGCCGCGCCCGCCGACGACGCAGAGACCAAGCCTCAGCTTTATTGCATCTTCTTTGGCTATGGACGGCAACCTCGGCTGGAATTTCTGTTCAACGTCGACCGCGACGACCGCCTCCGTTTCCGGCAGCTGTACCTTATCGAGATCAATGGCTCCCAACGTTCCGTCGACGCGAAGCAACCCCCGTTTCCCGAATGGACGTTCGACACCACCGATAATCCCTCTCGATTGCGATCAGAGATAAAGGTGTTCGACAATACGGCTGCCGGATTCCATATGGAGACTATCACCATTGAGATTTACGGCTATCAACCGGAGACAGCCGCTCGCCAGGAGTTCGAGGCCGGTCTGAAAAATATTCACTATCAGAACCTGCCGGGCCAATGCACGAATGTCCAGGTTCGACGGCATTGACGTGCGCTCCTCTGACGGACCAACCACAAGCTTCCTGCACCGGTACGCTGAAGCCTCAGGAGCCCAGCTTCGGGACTGCACTTGCACGACCCTTATTGGGAGAGGTGCGGAAGAAGTTTGAAGGAACCGCGCGAACTGGAAAAGAGCCTGGCGGCCTTCGTGCGCGACTGTGATGCCCGTTGCGCGGGCGGGCCCGGCCCCGATTGCGTTATCTTGGAAGACCTTTCCCGGCCAAAGGCGCGGAAAGGGTGCTGCTCATGAACCTTGATTCCGTCCGCGAGGCGTTGGAGCGGAATCAGGTCGCCATCTACTTCATCGCTGTCGTCGCAGCCGCCGGCTTGGCGGCGGCCTGGCGGGAAGCAGCGCGCTGGAGCCGTTGATCAATCCCGCGTTGGCTGTGATGCTGTTCGTGACCTTCCTCCAAGTGCCGCTTTCCCATCTTAGCCGGGCCTTCACGGACACGAGGTTCCTGTCAGCGTTGATGGTCGGCAACTTTGTAGCCATCCCACTTCTTGTTGCCGGGCTGCTGGTGGCACGGGCGTTCTCGCTTCCAACAGCGCAGCGGCGGGCGATTGCCTTCAGCACGGCAACGCGTAACTCGCTAGTCATCCTGCCGCTTGCGCTGGCTGTTCTAGGCGCAATTCCCATTGTTCCGGCGGTGATTGTCACGCAGACGCTGGTGGAACTCTTGAGCGAGCTTGTTTATGTGCGGGTGATGCCGCGGTTTAGGGCTTAACTGCGCGACCTTGCCGACTTCAGACCATGCCCGCGAGGAAGGCGTTGACGGTTTCTGAAAGCGGATAAATCTTCTCCACCATGCAGACGATGGCGGTGCCCTCTCGGAGGAGGAAGCCATGAGCACGGCCTCCACGGCCGAGAGCGATGCGCCCCGTCTCCGAGACGGTCACAGGGTTCTGCCCCGATGGTGGATTAGATTTCGCTAGCCGCCGCTCTGACCTTGCCGATCCTGACACCATAGAAAATATTCAAATCTGCCGATGCCGATTGGCCCCGCCGTGTCGGTGACGGCCACCGGCTTGCTCAAGCCTGTCAGTTCCCAAATTGGGCAAAGACAACAAGCAAATCTTTGGCGTCGATCTGGTCCCCGGCTTTCACCAGCAGCTCGGCGATCTCTCCGTCACGCTCGGCATGCATCACGGTCTCCATCTTCATCGCCTCGATGGACAGAAGCACGTCGCCAGCCGTCACCTTCTGTCCGGCTGCGACCGCGACGGTGGAGACGACGCCCGGCATCGGCGCGCCGACGTGGGATGCATTGCCGGCCTCGGCCTTGCGCCGGGCCTTTGCCGCAGACGCGCCATGCGCCCGGTCGGGAACCTTGATGCGACGCGGCTGGCCGTTAAGCTCGAAGAAGACTGTGACCTGACCCCTCTCGTCGGCCTCGCCGACGGCGAGGCAGCGGATGACCAGCGTTTTGCCGCGCTCGATGTCGACGAGAATCTCCTCTTGCGGCTGCATGCCGTAGAAAAAGGGGGGCGTCGGCAGGACGCTGAGCGGGCCGTATTCGCCCTGCGCAGCGACAAAATCGCAGAACACTTTCGGATACATGAGGTAGGAAGCGAACTCGGCATCGGACAGCTTTCGTCCCAGCTTCGCTTCCACTTCCAAGCGGTCCTGGTCGAGATCGGCCAGCGCAAGGAGAGAGCCTGGGCGAACCGTGATCGGGGCCTCTCCCTTCAGCGCTTTCATCTGGAGCCCCGTTGGCCAGCCACCCGGCAGCTGGCCGAGATCGCCCCTGAGCATGGAGACGACGGAATCCGGGAAAGCGATGTCGCGATCCGGGTTCTCGACGTCGGCGACCGTCAGGTCCTGGCTGACCATCATCAGCGCCATGTCGCCCACCACCTTTGAGGACGGCGTCACTTTCACGATGTCGCCGAACATCAGGTTGGCATCGTGATAGGCGCGCGCCAATTCGTGCCAGCGGGTCTCTAACCCCAGCGAGCGGGCCTGTTCCTTCAAATTGGTGAACTGGCCGCCCGGCATCTCGTGCAGCCAGACCTCCGAGGCCGGTCCCTTCTGATCGCTCTCGAAAGCGGCATACTGGTTGCGCACCGCCTCCCAGTAGGACGATATGCGCCTGATCCATTCGGGGTCGAGGCCAGGGTCGCGCTCTCCACCGCGCAATGCCTCGACCAACGAGCCGAGACAGGGCTGCGAGGTGCCGCCCGACATGGCGTCCATCGCAGCATCCACGGCATCAACGCCAGCCTCGACGGCCGCCATCACGGTTGCCGCCGAGATTCCGCTCGTGTCGTGAGTGTGAAAATGGATAGGCAAGCCGATCTCCTCGCGCAGCGCCGAGAACAGCACCTTGGCAGCCGCTGGCTTTAGCAGGCCGGCCATATCCTTGACCGCGACGATGTGCGCTCCGGCGGCCTCCAGTTCCTTCGCCAGCCCGACGTAGTATTTGAGATCGTATTTCGAGCGGGCAGGGTCGAGGATGTCGCCCGTGTAGCAGATCGCCGCCTCGCAAAGCCTGCCTTCCTCGACCACGGTATCCATGGCCACACGCATGTTCTCGACCCAGTTCAGACAGTCGAAAACGCGGAACAGGTCGATACCGCCCGCGGCAGCCTGGCGCACGAAATAGCGAACCACGTTGTCCGGATAATTGGTGTAGCCGACACCGTTCGCTCCGCGCAGCAGCATCTGGAGCAGGATGTTCGGTGCTGCCTCGCGCACCTTGCTAAGCCGTTCCCATGGATCTTCGGTCAGGAAGCGCATGGAGACGTCGAAGGTCGCCCCGCCCCAGCACTCGAGCGAGAACAGGCCTGGCAGAGCACGCGCGTAGACGCCGGCAATCCCTGAAATGTCGAAGGTCCGCATGCGCGTGGCCAAGAGTGATTGGTGACCGTCGCGCATGGTGGTGTCGGTGAGGAGAACCCGGGTCTGGTCCCGCATCCATCGCGCGAATCCCTTCGGTCCCAGCGCGTCGAGCCGCTGCTTCGTGCCGTCGGGGATATCGCCATCAATATAGGGCGCGATCGGAGTCGCAGCATGCGCGTTCGGCCTGGCGCGGCTGCGCGTCTCCGGATGGCCGTTGACGGTGACATCGGCGAGATAGGTGAGAAGCTTGGTCGCCCGATCCTGGCGCTTGACCTGGGAGAACAGCTCCGGGGTCGTGTCGATGAAGCGCGTGGTGTAGGAATTGTCGCGGAACCTCGGGTGGCCGATGACGGCCTCGAGGAAGGTGAGGTTGGTGGCCACACCGCGAATACGGAACTCGCGCAGCGCCCGGTCCATGCGGCTGATCGCTTCCTCGGGCGTCGCGCCAGACGCCGTGACCTTGACCAGCAGCGGATCGTAGTAGCGCGTAATGATGGCGCCCGAATAGGCTGTGCCGCCGTCGAGGCGGATGCCGAAACCGGCTGCCGAGCGATAGCCCGTGATGCGGCCGTAATCCGGCACGAAGCTCTGCTCGGGATCTTCGGTGGTGATGCGGCACTGGAGCGCGTGGCCGTGGAGCCTGATATTGCCTTGAGCCGGCACACCGGACCGGAGGTCTCCGATCCTTTCGCCTTCGAGAAGCCTGATCTGCGCCTTGACGATGTCGATACCCGTCACCTCCTCGGTGACGGTATGCTCGACCTGGATGCGCGGATTGACCTCGATGAAGTAGAAGGCGCCAGTGTCGGCGTCCATCAGGAACTCGACTGTGCCAGCCCCGACATAATCCGTGGCTTCGGCGATTTTCAATGCATAGCCGCAGAGTTGCTCACGCTTCTCCTCGTCAAGATAAGGCGCGGGTGCGCGCTCGACCACTTTTTGGTTGCGGCGCTGGATCGAGCAGTCGCGCTCGAAAAGATGGACGGAATTGCCGTGGGTGTCTCCTAACACCTGAACCTCGACATGGCGCGCGCGCTCGACCAGCTTTTCCAGATAGACCTCGTCCTTGCCGAAGGCGGCTTTGGCCTCGCGCTTGCCTTCCATGACCTCGCGGGCGAGGTCGGCTTCCGCGCGGATGGCGCGCATACCGCGCCCGCCGCCGCCCCAGGATGCCTTGAGCATGACCGGATAGCCGATCCCAGCGGCGAGCCGCTTGATCTCGGCGGGATCATCCGGCAACGGATCGGTGGCGGGCACCACGGGCACGCCGACCTCCACGGCCAGGTGGCGGGCCGCCACCTTGTTGCCCAGCCGGCGCATCGTCTCCGGCTTGGGCCCGATGAAGATGATGCCTGCCTTCGCACAGGCCTCGGCGAATTCCGGGCTTTCGGAGAGCAGGCCGTAGCCGGGATGGATGGCGTCGGCGCCGGCGAGGCGGGCGACGCGGATATGCTCCTCGATCTGCAGATAGGCTTCGACGGGGCCGCGCCCGACGCCGATCAGATAGGCTTCGTCGGCCTTGAAGCGATGGAGGGCGAGCTTGTCCTCCTCGGCATAGACGGCCACGGTCCTGATGCCGAGCTCATTGGCCGCGCGCATCACGCGGATGGCGATTTCGCTGCGATTGGCGACGAGAAGTTTCTTGATGGGCATGAACAATCCGAGCGGGTTGCGCGTTTGGCCGGACCCTAGGCCACCGCGCCATGGCGGCAAGCTATGGCACATATGGCCGGCGCTTATGCCGGCCGGTCCGGCGCGCCGGGCCGAAGGCCCGCGCCATGGTCAGCCGCGGCTCAGCACGCCGGCAAGATGCGACATGTCATAGCCGGCATGCGCCGCCGCCGCGATGATGTCGCCGGCGGGCATGGCGCCGGCCTGGCTCAGCGCCCACAACGTGGTCGAGCGCGTGCCGGA
>NZ_JADZBI010000059.1 GCF_020852195.1 Hyphomicrobium sp.
ACGCTGGACGACATCCGCAAGCTGCTCGAAGCAGGCGCCGACAAGGTCTCGATCAACACGGCGGCCGTCACCAACCGGCAGTTCGTCAAGGAAGCCTCGGAGAAGTTCGGCGCCCAGTGCATCGTCGTCGCCATCGACGCCAAGCGCGTGTCCGGCGAGGGCGAGCCGCCGCGCTGGGAGATCTTCACCCACGGCGGCCGCAAGCCGACCGGCATCGACGCGATTGCGTTCGCCCGCGAGGTCGTGGCCCTCGGCGCCGGCGAGATCCTGCTCACCTCGATGGACCGCGACGGCACGAAAGCCGGCTTCGATATTGCGCTGACCCGCGCCGTATCGGATGCGGTCCCCGTCCCCGTCATCGCCTCAGGCGGCGTCGGCTCGCTCGACCACCTCGTCGACGGCGTCAAGGAAGGCCACGCGAGCGCCGTGCTCGCCGCCTCCATCTTCCACTTCGGCACCTATACGATCGGCGAAGCCAAGCGCCACATGGCCGAAGCCGGCATCGCCGTGCGCTCCGATCCCGGCGCCCGCTGAGCCTCGCGGCCGGCGCCTTTACGCGGCCGCGGTATCGGCCTCGAGCTTGGCGAGGCATTGGGCAACCGCCGCCTCGACCTCGTCGCTCGGCACGGGGCGGCAGAAGTAGAAGCCCTGCACCTGCCGGCAACCCGTCTCGCGGACGCCGTTGAGCTGCGCCAGGCCCTCGATGCCCTCGGCCACCGGGCCGATGTCGAGCGCCTTGGCCAGCCCTGCCGCGGCCCCGACGATGGCCATCGAATCCCGCCGCTCCGCCATGCCGCCGATGAAGGCGCGGTCGATCTTGATCTTGTCGAAGATGAAGGTGCGCAGATAGTCGAGGCAGGCGAAGCCCGTCCCGAAATCGTCGAGCACGAGGCGGACGCCAAGGGCCCTCAGCTTCTCCATGGCCTCGAACGTGCGCGGATCTGCCCGCAGCAGCGCCGCCTCGCTGATCTCGATCTCAAGCCGGGCGGGATCGAGCCCGGAGGAAACGAGCTCATGCGCCACCAGGGCCGCGAGGTCGCCGTGGGCGAACTGCACGGCCGAGAAGTTGACCGCGACGTTGATCGGTGCGGACCAGCCGACGGCATCGTGGCAGGCGCGATGCAGCACCCACGCGCCGATTTCGAGGATCGACCCGCTCCGCTCCGCGATCGGCACGAAGGTGGAGGGCGAGATCGATCCGAGCGTGGGATGGTGCCAGCGCAGCAGCGCCTCGCATCCCGTGACGACGCCCGCCTCGACATCGAGGATCGGCTGGTAGACGAGGGCGAGCTGGCGCCGCTCGATGGCGGCCCTGAGGTCGCCCTCGATGACGACACGCTCGCTGGCCATCGCCTCGTCGTCCGGCCGGTAGATGCACGAGCTTCCCCGTCCGCAGCCCTTCACGCGGGAGAGCGCCATGTCGGCTTTGCGCAGCAGCGCATCGGCGGAGAGGCCGTGCTCGGGCGCCACCGCGATGCCGATGCTGGCGCCGATGCCGGCGCTCGAGCCCAGAACGCGGTAGGGCGCGTTCAGCGTCGCCACGAGCCGGCGCGCCAGGCCCGCCGCCTGCTCGGGGCTCGTGATGTCGGTCTGCACGATGGCGAACTCGTCGCCGCCGAGGCGCCCCACGAAGTCGGTGTCGCGCACGATGGCCGAGATGCGCTTGGCAACGGCCTTGAGCACCGCGTCGCCCGCTGCGTGTCCCAGCGTGTCGTTGACGTGCTTGAAGTGATCCAGGTCGACGATGTGCACGGCGAGGCATCCGCCGGGCTTCAGCCGGTCGATTTCGGTCTGCAGCTTCTCGCAGATGTGGAAGCGGTTGGCGATCTCCGTCAGCGGGCAGTGCCGCGCCAGCCAGCCGATGCGCTCGTCGGCGAGCGTCCGCTCCGTGATGTCCTCCTGGATGTCGACCCAGCCGCCGTCGGCGAGCGGCTGGTTGGTGACAAGGATCACGCGACCGTTCTTGAGATACTGCGTATGGGTGAACGTGCGGCCGTGCGTCAGCTCCTGCGCATGGTGCTCGATCCAGAGCTGCTGGCGGCGGAGCTCCTCGATGGTGTTGGCGGCGCCTTCGTTGGCGGCGTGATAGGCGAGAATGCGCGAGAACGGCGTCCCGGGAAGCGTCAGCTCCTCCGGCAGCCCGTAGATCTCGCGATAGAGCGCGTTGCAGACGATCAAGCGGCGCTCGGCATCGAACATCGAGAGCCCGCGCGCCATGTTGTTGAGCGCGATCTCGAACCACGCGTTGAGCTGGCTCAGCTTTTGCGCGTGCGCAGCGAGCGTTTCGGTGTCGACGGGGCCGGCGTGCGCGTCGGGAGGCGCGGCGAAGGCGTCGTCGTGAGCGGCAGGACGTCCCATCTTGGGCGTACGCTCCATGTCGAGAAAGGCAAAATGCGGTTTGCCCCAGTCATAGAGCAGCATCGTTAAGGACTAACGTACATTCCGGCGGCAGACGGTCCCCGGGGCATCATGGTTTGCAAATGACTAACGCCAGGCCGCCAACATGCCGCGTGAGCGGCGCATCACGGCGTCTTGTCGGGAAACCGGCAGATGTCGCGGATGAGGCAGGCCGGGCAGGCCGGCTTGCGGGCGCGGCACACGTAGCGCCCATGCAGGATCAGCCAGTGGTGCGCATGGAGACCGTACTCCGGCGGCACCTTGCTCAGGAGGTCGGCCTCGACCTGGAGCGGCGTCTTGCCCGCCGAAAGCCCGATGCGGTTCGACACCCGCAGCACGTGCGTGTCGACGGCCATCGTCGCATGGCCGAAGGCGATGTTCATGACCACGTTGGC
>NZ_JADZBI010000060.1 GCF_020852195.1 Hyphomicrobium sp.
CACCGCCTCGTTCCACCGTGACTCCGTCGTGCCGAGATACATGCCGCCGTTGCCGGGCTCGGCCGAGGCGCTCGACCTCATGATGAAGATCGTCGGCGACGGCGCGACGAGCCGGCTCTACAAGCGCCTCGTGGTCGATGAGAAGATCGCCTCGTCGGCCGGCGGCGTGTATTCGGGCTCGGGGCTCGATTACGGAACGATCAGCCTTTATGCGGTCTCGGGGGACGGCGCGGACCTGCTTCCGAAGATCGAGGCCTCGATCGACAAGGTGCTGGCGGAGGTGCGCGAGTCCGGCGTCACGGAGGCCGAGCTCAAGCGCGCGCGCGCAAGCTATATCGCCGACTACATCTACGAGAACGACGACCAGGCGTCGCTCGCACGCCGCTACGGCTGGGGGCTCGCGCTCGGCCGCACGGTGGCGCAGATCGAGGGCTGGCCGGATGCACTCGGCAAGGTGACGGTCGACGACATCAAGCGGGTGGCGGGGACCTATCTGGACCTCAAGCGCTCCGTGACAGGCTATCTCACGCCGTCCACCCAGGGTGAGCGGGCGGAGCGGCCGGCGCAGAAGAACCGCTCGTAAAAGAAGCCATCAAGGACCGTTCCATGGACATGCTCCGTCGTCCGCTCGCGCGTCTTGCCCGCATCGACTTGGCGCTCTCCGTCCTCGTGCTCGCACTCTGTCTCTCCTTTGCCAGGCCCGCTCACGCCATGAAAATCCAGGAAGTCACCAGCCCCGGCGGCGTCAAAGCGTGGCTCGTCGAAGCGCACGAGAACCCGCTGCTCGCTCTCAAGTTCTCCTTCGAGGGCGGCAACTCCCAAGATCCCCAAGGCAAGGAAGGCCTTGCCAACTTCCTCTCGGCGATGCTCGACGAGGGCGCCGGCGACATCACGTCGAGCGAATTCCAGGAGCAGATGGAAAACCTCGCCATGCGCATGCGCTACGAGGACAGCCGTGACGGGTTCTACGGCAACTTCGAGACGCTGACGCAGAACCGCGACGAGTCGGTGAAGCTTCTGAAGCTCGCCTTGACCAAGCCGCGCTTCGATACGGACGCCGTGGAGCGCATCCGCGGACAGCTCCTCGCCAACCTCGTCTACGCCGATCGCGATCCGGAGAAGGTGGCGGCCAAGGAGTGGTTCGCCGTGGCTTTTGCCGGCCATGCTTACGCACGGCCTTCGCAGGGCACGGCGGAGACCGTCAAGGGCATCACGCGCGACGATCTCGAGGGCTACCGCAAGCGCATTTTCGCGCGCTCCAACCTCAAGGTGGTGGCGGTCGGCGACATCACGCCGGCCGAGCTCGGCAAGCTGCTCGACGAGGTGTTCGGAGAGCTGCCCGAGACCGCCGACCTCGCGCCGGTGCCGCTCACCACGCCGGCCAAGGGAGTCGAAAAGTGGGTCGAGATGAGCGTGCCGCAGTCGGTCGCCGTGTTCGGATTGCCGGCCATGCCGCGCAAGGATCCCGACTTCATGGCGGCGTTCGTGCTGAACCAGCTCATCGGCGGCGGCGGGTTCGCCTCGCGGCTGATGGAGGAGGTACGCGAGAAACGCGGCCTCGCCTACTCGGTCTACAGCTACCTGCAGCCGTTCAAGCACACGTCGATCCTCTCGGGGGGCGTCGCGACGCGCGCGGATGCGATCACCCAGTCACTCGACGTGATCCGCAAGGAGCTCAAGCACATCGCCGACGAGGGGCCGACACCCGACGAGTGGGAGAACGCCAAGAAGTATCTGATCGGCTCCTATGCGCTGCGCTTCGACACCAACTCCAAGATCGCGAGCCAACTGCTCGGCCTGCTCGAGGACGATTTCGGCCCGGACTACATCGACAACCGCAACAAGATGATCGAGGCCATCACGCTTGATGACGCCAAGCGTGTCGCCAAGCGGCTGCTGCAGTCCGACGGCCTCATCGTGACCATCGTCGGCCGGCCCGCGACAGCGACCGCCGACACCAAGGGCTGAGCGTCTTCTGTTCTCCCACGCGCGGGGAGGGAGATGCGGCTTGGCGAACGGCCGGAAACGGGCTACGCCTCCCGCGGAACTCACGTCTCCTCAGACGGTTATGCGGGATGCCATGACCCAGCCCCTCTCTGCCTCCACTCTCTCCCCCCTGCCCTACCGGCAGTCGATCGCCGGCTCTCTTGCGGGGGCCATCGGCGCGCACGGCCTCACGGAAGCCGAGCTCGGCCGCTGGCTCGAGAAGCTCGCGCCTGCGCTGCACGACCTCAAGGCCGACTACGCGAGCGGGCGGCTGCCGCTGCTGCGGATCGCGGAGGAGACGGCCGATCTCGAAGCGGCCGAGGCGGCGCTCGATAAGCTCTCGGAAGGCGCCGAGACGATCGTGTTCTTCGGCACCGGCGGATCGGGTCTCGGCGGGCAGACGCTGGCGCAGGTCGGCGGCTGGAACCTGCCGGGCGTCTCCTGCTGCTCCGAGCCACGCCGGACGCGTCCGCGTACGCGCTTCTACGACAACCTTGATCCGCTGACGCTGTCGGCCGGCTTGGCGCGGCTCGACCTCGCCAAGACGCGCTTCGTCGTCACCTCGAAATCGGGCGGCACGACCGAGACACTGGCGCAGCTCATCGCGACGCTCGCCGTCGTCAAGAAGGCCGGCCTCGAAAGCCGCATCCCGGAGCTGTTCCTCGGCATCACGGAGCCCGACAAGCCCGGCAAGACGAACGGTCTCCGGGCGCTGCTCGCGAGCCTTGGCGTGCCGATGCTCGAGCACCATACGGGAATCGGCGGGCGCTTCTCGTGCCTCACCAACGTTGGGCTGCTGCCGGCGCTGGCGCGGGGGCTCGACGCGCGCCGCATCCGCGCCGGTGCGCGCGAGGTGATCGACGGTCTTGTTTCGGCCTCGTTCCCGGCTGCGTTCGCTCCTGCCATCGGCGCCGCGACGGCCGTCGGCCTCTCCAAGGAGCGCGGCATCCGCACGCTGGTCATGATGCCCTACAACGACCGCCTGGGGCGCTTCAGCGAATGGTACGTGCAGCTCTGGGCGGAGAGCCTCGGCAAGGGCGGCGAAGGGACGACACCCGTGCCGGCACTTGGACCTGTCGACCAGCACAGCCAGCTCCAGCTCTTCATGGACGGGCCGCGTGAGATCGCGGTCACGGTGGTGCGTGTGGCAAGCCGCGGGCAAGGGCCGGTGCTCGACGCCGAGCTGGCCGAGCTCGCTGGACAGGCGTTTCTCGGCGGCAAGACCATCGGCGACGTGGTGGACGCGCAGGCGCACGCCATCGCGGAGGCGCTGACGCAGGCTGGACGGCCGGTGCGCACCTTCGACATCGAGACGCTCGACGAGCGTTCGATGGGGGCGCTGCTCATGCATTTTATGATCGAGACGATTCTCGCCGGGCGCCTGCTCGACCTCGATCCGTTCGACCAGCCAGCCGTCGAGCTCGCCAAGACGCTGACGCGCGAGCGGTTGGCGCGCTGAACCCTGCCTCTCATTCCCCGCCAAGCGGAGCGCAGCGACACGCCGAGCGGGAACCCAGCGAAAGCTCCCTATCGCAAAATAATGTGTCTTCGACGCTCTTTGTGCTGGGTCCCGGCTCTGCGCTCGCTGCGCCTCGCTTAGCCGGGATGACAATAAAGTGCGCGACAAAGTGCGCGTCGCTGGGCTAGCGGATGCGGCGCTCGACGGAGAGGCGGATCAGGTCGGCCGTGCGCTCGACGCCGAGCTTCTCCTTCAGGCGGCTGCAGGAGTTGGCGACCGTCTTGTAGGCGATGCCGAAGGTGGCCGCGATCTCGGCCAGGCTCTTGCCCTCGCCGAGCAGGCGCAGGATCTCGACCTCGCGGTTGGAGAGCTTGTGCAGCGGATCCTCGGTGAAGGCCGAGCTGAAGACCAGCTCGCTCGCCATGGTGCGGTCGAGGTAGCGGTCGCCGGAAGCGATCTTCTTCACGGCCGTCACCAGCTCGCCGGCCTCGGCGCTCTTCGAGACGTAGCCGGCGGCGCCAGCCTTCAGCGCGCGCATGGCATAGCTCGGCTCCGAGTGCATGGTGAACATGACGATGCGCGCGGCGACGTTCTCGGCCTTGAGGCGGCGCAGGAGCTCGAGCCCGCTCGAGCCGTCGAGGTTGATGTCGAGCACGACGACGTCGGGATTGACCGAGCGCGAGAGCGTCATCGCGTCCTGCGCGGTCGCCGCCTCGTGGATCTCGGCGCCGGAGATCGTCGCCAGCAGGCGGCGGATACCCTCCCGCACCACGGCATGATCATCGACTACAAGGATTTTCATGGGCTCGAACCTCCTCACACGCTTCAAGAATAGCATCAACAGCGTGCGATAAACAGTTGGTTGCGTTCACGTGCCCCGCTACGGCCTCACGGCGACGCCCCAGGGGAGGCGTCCAACCGGAACCGAGCGCAGCGGCTTCAGGGTTGCGATGTCGACGATGGTCATGTCGTTGGTCAGCCCGTTGGCGACGAAAAGCTGGGAGCCGTCCGGGTGCACGGCCATGTGCCAGGGCCGCTGGCCGACCAGGATGTAGTGCTTGACCTCGAAGGTCTCGGTGTCGACCACGGCCACGCGGTTGGCGTGGGAGAGCGCCACGAACGCCAGCTTGCCGTCCTTCGACATCTCGATCCCCACGGGCTGGATCAGCTCCGGATTGACGCCCGGGATCTCGAAACCGAACTTGTGCACCTGCTTGTAGGTCTTGGCGTCGATGATCGAGACCGTGCCGCCGATCTCGGCGGACACCCACACGTGGCGGCCGTCGTTGGTGAACTGGGCCTCGCGCGGGCGCGTGTCGACGAGGATGTTCTGCAGCACCTCCAACTTCTCGTTGTCGATGACGTGCGCCATGCTGGTCTGCTCGGAGGTGGCCACCGTGACCTTGTTGTCCGGGGCCACCGCCATGCCCTCCGGCTCGACGCCGATCATGATCTCGGCCAGGACCTTGCCGTCGGCCGCCTCCATGACCGTGACGTAGCCCTCGTCCTCGTTGGCGATGTAGATGCGCTTACCATCGGGCGAGATGTCGAGCAGCTCGGGATCGGGCCCGGAGTTGAGCGTGCGTGTGATCTCGAGCGTCTCGGTGTCGATGACGTCGAGGCGGTTGTCGTCGCCGATGCAGACCAGAACCTCCTTGAAGTCCGGCGTTATCCGGATGCCGCGCGGGCGCAGGCCGGTCTCGATCGTCTTCACGACCTTGAACTCCCCGTCCAGCACAGTGACGGTGTTGTCCTTCTCGTTGGTGACAAAGATCAGAAGCGCGTGCGCGGGAAGCGGGGCCGCGAGAAACAGCGCGACGGCGGTGGCGAGGGCTTTGATCTGCATTGCGGTCCTTGGTCCTCGTGTTTTCTTATCGGCTCATATCAGTTCGGCACCGCCGGCGACGGCGAGGGCTTGCCCGCCGCTCCGCTCGGCTTCGACAGGAACTTCAAGGCGCCGACGGCCGCGTCGAAGCCGGCGCTGGTGGCGATGTTGAGTGCCGTCTGACCATGACTGTTCTTGGCGTCGGGATCGGCGCCGGCGCCGACGAGCAGGCCGATGATCGGCGCGTTGTTGTGGCCGGCGGCGATCATGAGCGCGGTGACGCCATCCTTGGAGACGGCGTTGACGTCGGCACCCTTGTCGATCAGCACGCGGGCGAGATCGAGCGGCTGCGGGCCCTGGGCGAGGTTGCCCGACCGCGTCTTGGCGGCAAGCTGGGTGGCGACCACCATCAGCGGCGTCACCTCCTCGTAGCCCGAGCGGGCGTTGACGTCGGCGCCGGCATCGACCAGCGCCTTGGCGGCGAAGAACTTGCCGTCACCGATGGCCCACGAGAGCGGCGTGATGTCCTGCTTATTGCGCAGGTTGAGGTCGGCGCCCTTCCTGGCCAGCATCTCGACGGTCGGCACGTGATTGCGGTTGATGGCGTGGAGCAACGGGAAGAACCCGTCCGCATCCGGCCGGTTGGGATCGGCGCCGGCATCGATCAGGATCTCGACGAGGCTCGCCGCGCGGTTTCGGGCCGCCGTGTCGAGCGGCGTGAAGCCGCCCGAGTCGCGCGCGTTGACGTCGGCGCCCTTCTTGATCAGAAAGCGGATGCGATCGGGGTCCTTGGCAACGATGGCGTTGACCAGCTCCTGGTTGACGTCGGCGCCCTCGGCGAGCCACGCCTCGAGGCGGGCCTCGGTCACGATCTGATCGGCGGCGGCCTTGTCGGTCGGCAGGATTCGCTCCGGCTCCTTCAGGAAGCGGTCCTGCGAGACCTTGCGGATGCGATCGTAGTAGGAGCCGTGGGCAGGCAGGTTGCCGTCGACGGCGCATTTCGCGCATTTGATCAGCGGCACGCCGTAGTCCTTCAAGACGGCCGCGATCTGGTCCCTGGTCCGCGTCAGCGACCAGTCGAGCATGTACTTCAGCATGACCTGGTTGCGCTGCATGCCGATGGCGAGCTCGAACTCCATCGGAACCTCGTTCTCCCACAGGTTCACGGGCTGGATGACGATAGGCGCGTTCTGCTGCGTCTTGAGCCAGCCGGCGAAGGGTCCCCAGACGCCGGCGATGTCGAGCTCGCCGTCTATGACCTTCTGAACCTGCTGCCACGGCTGGTGCTTCGGCTGCAGGTCGGTGTCGTAGGCGATGATGTGGAGGTCGAGGCTCTTGTGGCCGCGGCGCTCCAGCGCCTCGCGCAGGCCCGAGTGCTGGAAGACGCCGATGCGCAGGGTCTTGAGCACGGGATCGTCGAGGCTCTTTATATCGAGCTTCTTGTCGGCGCGGTAGGCGAAGACGTACGTGGTACTGTAGAGCGGCTCGGTCGTCAGCAGATCCTGCAGCGCGACCGGCATGTCCATGAGGACGTCGCACTCGTCGTTCTGGAACGTCTCGCGCGTCAGTCCGCGCTCGTGATAGGGGCGCCAGAAGAAGCTCGCGTGCGTGCCCAGATCCTCGGCCAGGATCTTGGCGATCTTGTTCTGGTAGCCCTCCTCCCTGTTGGAGGAGAGCGGCATGTTGCCGGGGTCCGCGCAGATGCGGAGCGGGCCGCTGAGCTTGAGCTTGCGTGCGTCCTGGCGCGCCTTCGTGTGCTCGGCGGCGGTCAGCTCGTCGAATGTCTTGTTCTTGGTGTAGGAGCGCAGGTTCTCCGGCCTTTGCCTCTCCGCCGCGGCTGGGCTTTCTCCAAACGCCACGCAGAGAAGCGCGAACAGCAGAGCTTGTGACAGCTTCCTCACGCTTCACCTTTAATGTTATAATGTTGCTTTTACTTGCGGCGTGCCGACGCTGCAAGTGCGGATCGCCCCTCGGGATGTCACGAAGCGATCACGGTTTCGCGCGCAAAACCAAAGCGCTAAAGCGTCTTCGCTTTTCTTGAAGCGCTTTTCTCTCTCGACGTGAAAGGCAAACCAAACCGCAAACCGCTTCATCTCGCGCGCGAATGCGCCAGACGGCGACAGCAAGGCGCCCGATGCCTCACGGCACCGGGCGCCCCCGTCTTGTCAGCCGTCGATCACTCGCCGATGGCGAAGGTGTAGAGCTCGCCGCCCTGCGGGATCTTGTCGAGGCCGGTGGCCTTCGCCATCGCCGTCGCACCGATGGCGCCGAACTTGTCGTTCATGTCGAGACCCGCGGTGACGGGGATGCCGATCCAGCCGCCCAGACCCGAAAAGATCGAGACATACTGCTTGCCCTTGAGCTTGTAGGTGATCGGGTTGCCGATGATGCCGGAACCCAGCTTCTTCTGCCACAGCACCTTGCCGGTGTTGCGGTCGACGGCGCGGAAGTGGCCGCTCTTCGAGCCGTAGAACATCAGGCCGCCGTCGGTGACCATGGTGCCGCCCCAGTTCGGATAGGGATCGGGGATCTCCCAATCAGCCTTGCCGGTCACGACGTCGAACTTCTTGATCTTGCCGGAGATGCCAGGCTTCTCAGGGTACATGTACACGTTGGCGAACACGTAGACCGTGCCCTGCTGCGTGTGCGTGCGCTCCTGCGGCTCGTCCTCCATGCACCAGGTGTTGGTGGGGCAGTAGAACTTGTTCGGCTCCTTGGGATCGACCGAGCAGGGCTGCTGGTCTTTGCCGCCCATCGCCGACGGGCAAGCCGGAACGTTGCGGCCGACCTCGAAGGGCGAGTGCTCGTAGACCTTGATCGGACGGCCGGTCTTGAGATCGACCTTCTCGGCCCAGTCCACGGTCACGAACTTGTTGGCGCGCAGCAGCGTGCCGTCGACGCGATCGAGGACGTAGGCGAAGCCGTTGCGGTCGAAGTGCACGAGCGCCTTATGCTTCTTGCCGTCGACGTCGAGGTTGTCGACGAGGATGTTCTCGTTGACGCCGTCATAGTCCCACTGGTCGAAGGGGGTCATCTGGTAGGCCCAGACGGTCTCGCCGGTCTCCACCTTGCGGGCGAAGATGGTCATCGACCATTTGTTGTCCCACTTGCCGGTGTTGCACTCGTCGTGGGTCTTGTCGCCGCAGCGGTAGCTCGGGCTCCAGTGACCGGGGTTGCCGGTCGACCAGTAGACAATCTTGAGCTCGGGGTCGTAGCTGCCCCAGGCCCAATAGGCGCCGCCGCCGATCCGCCACTCGCCGTCGTTGGTCGCGGGATAGGTGGTGATGCCGAGATCCTTGCCGGCGGTGCCGTAGTGCGGGTTGGCCTTGTTAGTCTCGGGGGTCAGACACACGTCCTTGTCCGAGCCCGTGGCGTGGCACTTCCACACTTCCTTGCCGGTCTCGATGTCATAGGCCGTAAGGCGCCCGCGCGCCGCGAACTCGTCGCCGCCGAAGCCGGCGATGACCAGGTTCTCGGCAATCAGCGTCGGACCGGTGAGGGTCTCGCCGTGCTCGGGATAGGCGTGCTTCACGACCCAGACCTCGGCGCCGGTGGTCGCGTCGAGCGCGATCACGAAGCCGTCGAGGGTGTGATAGATGACCTTGTTGGCCACATAGTTCACGCCGCGATGGACGGTGTCGCAGCAGGCGCGCGGAACGGCCGATTCGTCGCGATCGGTCTTCTTGACGTAATTCCACACCTGCACCGGGTTGTCCGGATCGGTGAGGTCACGCGCCTGCAGGATGTTGCACTGGGCCATGTTGGGGCAGCCGGAGGAGAAATACATCATCGGCTTGCCGTTGTGCTCGACCACCACGGGCTGGCCCTCGTGGCCGCGCAGCGCGCCGGTCGACTGCGACCAGACGAACTGGAGCTTGCCGACGTTCTCGGTGTTGATGTCCTTCAGCGTCGAATGGCGCGTCAACTTATTGTCGCGGCCGGGCGCTGGCCACAGATTCTCGTTCTTGGCTCTTTCCTCGATCTCGGCATTGGCGAGCACGGGCCCGCTCAAGCCGATCATGGCAGCCATTACGCTGCCAGCCACAAAGGCCAATCTTTGTCTCATCGTGTTTCCTCTCCCAGTTCAGGCGCGTTTCGACGGGCAACTCTCCACAGATCGCCTTTTCGAAACCCGCGTCGATCTCCTTCTCCGGCCGTTCCAGAAAACGAGATCAGGCATTACGCAAAACCGCATCCACGGCCTCCGGCCGCCGATCGTCTTGCGCATTCAAATTCTCTCGTACGAAGTGCTGACCTCCGCGAGGGGGAAGCAATGTCCGCTTTGGCAGAAGAAGCTGGGCGTCGGGAAAACCCAAGGAGGAGAGCGGCTTTCTCGACGCCCGCGCCATCCTGCAAGCAGGCGAACATTAGGCACGACCAAAGGCTTACACTATGGGATTAGCTCCCGATGTGGATTGCCAAGTTTCCCGATCACACAGTCGTGATCCAATCCCGAATTCGCGGGAAAAATGCCGGGAATTTCCGGTGCCTACGCGCGGATTTCAAAATTGTCTCAAATAGGGATCGCCCGCTCGCAAAATCAATTGCGGCGGTTCTCGATGGAGAAACGGATAAGGTCAGACGTGCGGGGCAGATCCAATTTTTCCTTGATGCGGCCGCATGAGTTGGCAACCGTCTTGTAAGCGATGCCTATGGCCTCGGCGATGCCCTGCAGGCTCTTGCCCTCGCCCAGCATGCGCAGGATCTCGATCTCGCGGTTAGTGAGCTTGCGCAGGGGATCCTCGGCGCGCACGCTGCTGACGACAAGCTCGCCCGCCATGGCGCTGTCGAGGTAGCGCTGGCCTTCGGCGACGCGGAGCACGGCGGTCAGAAGCTCGTCGCTTCCCGCGCTCTTGCAGACGTAGCCGTAGGCGCCGGCCTTGAGCGCGCGGTTGGCGTAAATGGGCTCGGCGTGCATGCTGAACATCAAGATGCGCAGGCTCGGGCTCTCGATGCGCAGACGGCGCAGCAGCTCGAGGCCGCTCGCCCCCTCGAGATTGATGTCGAGAATGACGACGTCGGGACTTTCCTTGCGGGCCAGGGCCAAGGCCTCGTGAGCGGTGGCCGCCTCGAGCACGACCGCGTTCGGCACCGCGGACAGGAGGCGCTGGACCCCCTGGCGGACGACGGCGTGATCATCGACGACAAGGACCTTCATGTGCGTTCCCCCGGATCGGCGGATTCGTCGAATGCGGCATAACTTTCCCGTATCGGGAGCCGAACGTCCACCGTTACTCCTGCCTGATCGTCCCGATTCCTGATCTCGACTGTGCCTCCGAGCGCGGTCACCCGCTCGCGCATGGCGATGAGGCCGAACCCGCTCGACAGGCTCGTGGGCTTGAGGCCGCCGCCGTCGTCGCGCACGACGACGCGGACGTCATCGTCCTCGTTGCGGGTCACCTCGACATCGATTTCGGTCGGGGATGCGTGCTTGAAGGCGTTGCTGATCGCCTCCCTGACGATGCCATGGATGACGGCGTCGAGCTTCTGGCCGCAGCCGCGGTCGGTGACGTCAACGTTGAAGGTCACGTCCGGGTTGCGGAGCTGCCAGGAGGCGACGAGGGTCTCGATGGCGTTGGCGAGACCAAGCTCGAGGTGCACCGCCGGCCGCAGGCGGCCGAGGATCGACTTCACGTGCTTCTTCATGTGCGCGACCGCTTCGCGGATGGCGTCCGCGCGCGCGGCCAGCGCGTCCGGCTCCGGTGCCGCCGCATCGGCCATTTGCCGAATGCTCGACGCATCAACGTCGACCGAGAACAGAAACGGACTCACCTCGTCGTGCAGATCGCGGGCGAGGTCCGCGCGCTCCTCCTCCTGCACGGTCGCAAGCTGATCGTTGAGCTCGCGGTTGCGCTTCTCCATCTGCCCGAGGCGGCTCGCCATCTCGTTGAATCCGGTGCAGAGCCCGACGAGCTCGGTGGGGCCGCTCTCGGCGACGCGGGTGGCATACTCGCCGCGACCGATGCGCTCGAAGGCGGCGGAGAGCGTGGGCAGCGGCTCAAGCGCGCGGCGCACGGTGATATAGATCAAGGTCGAGGCCAGCGCGCAAAAGCCGAACAGGATGGCGAGCTTCAGAACGAAGTCGTCCCACACCTCGCCCACCTCACCCCGCTGCTCGGCCTGAAGCTCGATCGAGCCATAGGCCTTGAGCTCCTCGGGCAGGGGAATGCGGATGACCTCCGGCGTCTGCGCGATCAGGCTATAGAACCACTCGGGGAGCTCCTCGGCGGGCGCGACGAAGCTCGAGATGCGCGCCCCGATCGGCTCGGGCTCGACGAACGTCGCCTTGACGTGGCGGTTGCCGTCGAACACGCGGATGAGGCGGACGAGCTGCAGCCGCGGATCGTCGTCGTGTGCGATCTCCTGCACGACCTTGCGCACGGTCTTTTCGGCGATCGAGAGGGCGGCGCCCACCTCGGTCTCGACCTTGGTGGCCGCCTGCCAATAGGTGAGCAGCGCGCTGAGAACGAGGCTCGCCACCAGAACGATCGAGATGTTGCGGATCAGGGTCGCGCTCAGAGATTCGGACTTTCGCGGTCCGAATGGATTGGCCAGCCTGATGAGATCACCGAAACGCGTCATGGCCTCTGATCCGTTCTCAGCGCTCGATGTCGCGGGCGACACGGAAGCCGACGCTGAAGTTACGGAACTCCGGTACGTTGCGCACGCGCATGGCGCTGCGCATGGCCTTGGCCGGATAGAACGATGATCCGCCGCGCAGGGCACGGACGCCACGCGCGGGCGGCCGGTCGCCCACGGGCGCGCAGTCGTCCGTGAGCCTTGGCGAACCGTCCTTGGGACCGGAGCCATAGTCCTCGCAGTAGAAGTCTGCCACCCACTGCCAGACGTTGCCGTGTATGTTGTGAAGCCCCCACGGGTTGGCCGGGAAGGCGTCCGCCGGCGCGGGTGACTTGCTGTCCCATTCGCTGCCGCATCCTTCACAGGCGGCGCGCACAACGCCGTCCTCCGGGACCGCGTCGCCCCACCAGTAGGCGGTCTTGCTGCCCGCGCGCGCGGCCAGCTCCCACTCG
>NZ_JADZBI010000061.1 GCF_020852195.1 Hyphomicrobium sp.
ATGGCGCCGTCGTCATAGATCCGCTTGGAATGGAAAAGCAGGGTCGCGGCGGCCATGTCTAAGGATAGGGTGAGGGCGCTGTGTCGTCAAGAGACATATGCCGTTGAATGACATAACGCCCATTTGATTTTATGCGAAATCGGACCGCGCGCTCGGCGTCCGGTTGAACCGCTTTGCGGGCTGTGGCGCCTGATACATAATGCCGGCCATGGGGAAATACGATCCGCTCGAAGGCCATCTGCGGCGGCAAACGCTGGCAGAGCTCCAGATGAGCTTCACCGAAATCGAACGTCTGATCGGCGCCATGTTGCCCGCCAGTGCGGCGAGACCGCAGTGGTGGGCGAATGAGAAGGGGCCTCGCCGCACTCACATCCAGTGTGAGGCGTGGCTGAAGGCGGGGTTCAACGCCTTTCTGATGTCCGGAAAGGAGAGAGTTCGCTTCGTCCGGAGCTGACTCAACGCCGACCTTCGTAACATCGGCTTTAAGGCGCGTTAGACTCAAGCTTCGGTAATGCGAAGCGTGTCGGTTCGACTCCTACCGGTACACCTTCAGGATTTCAGGCGGTAACTCCGCCGCCAACGAGGCAAAAGCCCAACGGACTTTAGTTGAGTTCGCGAAGTGCAGGCTGGACTGCTGCATGCTGGCTCTCAGAGAGCCGACGGGTCGCAGAGGAAGAGCGAGGGTGGAGAGGGCCGCCACGGTTTCGATTCCGTGGCTCCCCAGTTCGGTTCGTTGGACCGTCGAAATGCCGGCTACGAGCGAAATGTGATCATCCTGCCGTCGCCGCGCATCGCATGTCGATTGCCACGCGCATACCTCGCAGTGGGCCGTTGGCTCGGCATAGATTTCCTGCTCGCCGGCCGCGACGGCGGCTTCTATCGTCGCGCGGACGTGCCGTTAGTAGGCGGCAAAATCCTCGACCCTGTACGTTTGCGGCTCGAACCCTGACTAGGGCGCTACCACACGGATCATGATGAGGCCTTTTCTTCGTCTTGTGGCCACCAGGCGGGCGCGCCCTTAATCGTCGCTCGTGTCTGCCGCGTCTCCACGACCAAGTGGTCCTGCGAGAAATACACTCTGCGGATCGGATCCTTTGTGACCACGCTCCCGGCGTAAGTCCCATCTGGCGTGAACCAGCGCATCCGCTTCTTCTCAAGTAGGCCAAAGCCGCTCTGAGCGACGAGCAACTCGCCGCCGTCAAATGTATCGATCAAGGCGTGCAGGGCATCTCCACGCATCACATAGAGACGCGTGTCGGTCAGCAGATAGAGATGGGTTCCGGTGTCGATGATCTGTCTAGGGACCGCGCCAATGTCGTAGACGCGCAGACCGTCCCCGCGCTCGTTCACCTCGATGACGCGGCCAGAATACCCGGCCAGATAGGCTCCGTTCGAGGACCCGGCGAAGCTTGCTGCGTAAATCCAGTCGGCCGCGAACTTCTCGCCGGCCTGAATGCCCATCGTGATGGTAAAGGTGTGCCCGCCGGCCTCAATGGTGCTGCGATGCAGCTCCTGGCCAAACACCGCTCCTGTGTATTTCGGAAGCGCCGATGCTTCGATCTCCCGCATCGCCTTCAACAGGATCAACCCTGTAGCGCGAGCGTCTTCGGCGGCGTCGTGATGATTGAAGCTGATCCCGAATTCGCGGGCTAGGTTGCCGAGCCCGTAGCCCGAGCGCGCGTACTGTGACCATGTCCGGCGCACGACGCGGGTCGTATCCAGCCATTCGCAGGTCACGTCCGCGAACTGATACTTGGCCGAAGCTTGACGTATTGCCGCTCTGTCAAAGAGCGTGTGGCATACAACGACGGCGCCGCTTACGCGTTCGCTGAGCTGCGAATAGATATCGCGAAACAATGGAGCACCTCGAACGCGATCCTCGTCGATCCCGTGTATCGAGATGTTGATAGGATCGAAGTAGTCGTCCGGATCGACGAGCGTGCTGAAGGTCTCGGCTACCTCACCATCGCGAAATGAGACGAGACCGACTTGGCAGATGCTGCTGAGATCGGCATTCGCCGTCTCAAAATCCAAAGCCACAAAATTCACTAGCGCCCCCGATCAGCGGAATTCAGCGCTTTGCGGCGAAGCTTGGCAATAGCAATTTTCAACGCAAGGTCACCTTGTCGGGTGTTTCAACCAGCGGATGCCCTAGTTAAGTCCGCGGGCCGGGGAACGTCTAGTTACGGCCGCGACTCCAGAGTCAGCCCATGACGCTTTGCAGACGTCGGGAGAAATCCGGCCTGCTCGTCCGATCGAGAGCAGGCCGGACCCCAGCGGCCAAGCACATGGGCAGATGCTGGACGATCAGCCGCTGGCCCTTCATTGTGAAACGATGAGCGATACGAAGACAACACTAGACCCCGCGGTCCAGGTGACATTGGCACGGTTTCGCAGTCGTCCTGCAGACCGGGGTTGGCTTGTCCTCGATACGTGGACTGGCGAGCCGGCCAATATTGGAGGTCTGGCCCAGGTGGGCTTGTCGAAGATCGACGCCGACCATACGGCAGCTATGCTGCAGAGCCGGGCCACTAACGGCGGCGCCTAGCCTCTTCGGTGACGGTCTCGGTCGCCCACCACGTCCATGATTGACGTTCGACTTGAGCCGCACGGACAATCGAGCCATGGTGCGCCCGGGCGAGCCAACCGGCTCCCTGGGGCGTGGAAACCTCATTCGTCAGCGGCTCGTGTGCAGCCGTCACCAGCACTCCTCGACCATGCGGTCGGGGAGGCGGCAGTGTATGTCCAGGATTCCTCCTCGGGGGCGTCTAAAGACTGTCGCGGCTTCTCTGACGAGGGCTTTCCAACTCCCCGATCACCAGGCGGGGAGGGAACACATGGCGTCTACACAAGCGGTGCGGAGGTCGCACGTCAGCGCAATCATACTATCGGCCGCCGCGCTTGGCCTGGCGCTGTCAGCCTGCGGCGAAAAGAAGCCCGAGCCGGTTGCGGAACAACCAGG
>NZ_JADZBI010000062.1 GCF_020852195.1 Hyphomicrobium sp.
CGCCGGCGGCACCGGATCGTTGGCGGCGGGGCGCAGCGCGGCGGGCGCCGTGACGCGCACCGGCATGGCGGGGCGCTCGGCCTCGGGAGCGGCGTCGGCAGCACCGGCTTCGAGGGCACGCGCGCCGAGGCTGCGCAGAATGCCGGCGCGGAGCCCTTCAAGCGTCGCGTCCTTCGCGCCCGCATGCTCGACCGCGAGCTCGGCGATGAGCTTGGCGTCGGTCGGGAAAACGCGCGGGTTCTGCGAGAGCTGTCCGGCGAGCAGGCGGCCGGCCTTCGCCGACAGCGCCGAGCCCTTGCCGAAGCCCGCCTTGATGCGATTGCCGAAGGCGCGCTCGAGCGCGACGACGGCAAGCTGGGCGCGCAGCTTCGTCGGAGGGGCGTTCTTCTTGACCGAGAGTCCGAACGCCTTCTGCACGATGAGCGTGCGCAGGCCCTCGACACGGGCCAGCGGCTTCAAGCGCGCGGCGGTCTCCTTCTCGAGGCCGAGGCCCTTGGCGATCAGCGCGACGTCGCGCAGCTCCGGCCATGGCTTTGGCTCCCACGACTTCTGGCCGAGATAGCGGGCGGCGGTGAGGGCGCCGGTTTCGGTCGGCGTGAGGCGGCTTTTCGTCTCGACCGCGAGACCGTGGGCGATGAGCTGGCCCACCTCCTTCTCGGCGAGGCGGCGCCAGTCGGCCGGCGAGAGCTTGTGCGTGAAGAACGGTGCGAGATCGGCCGCCACCTCGGCGCGCGTAGCGCCGCCGGCCGCCGCCAGCCTGACCAGTATCAGATGGCCGGTCGCCGAAGCGCCTCCGCGCCGCGGCCCGGCAAGGGGAGCCCCCCTGCTTAGCGCCGACATTCCGCACGTCTCCTTCTCTGGGCTGAAGATGACGAGAAGCCGTACGCGCGAATCAGCGGCCCGATTCAGGGAGAATGAGTCAGAATGTCTTGTGATCCAAGGGATTCACGGGCACGCCGGACTCATTTTTTGTCGAGTTGCATGTGCTTGGTTCCGGATCCGGCATTTCGCCCCGTGTCTGCCCAATTGGCGACACCTTCGTTCGCAAAATGATGAACGGGCTTCGGGGGATGCAGAATTGGGGAGTCCGACTACGCCGTTCAATTCCCTCACGGACCGCCGGGGCAGCCCGGCCTTAGTGTTAACGACGAGTTAACTCCTTATTGCGATGTTGACTGTCTGTACCGCGCGTCCACCTGCGGGAGTTTAGGGAATGTATCGCGTCGCCCTTCCGGTCGTTCTGGCAGCCGCGCTCGGCCTCGGAGCATGCAGCCTCAACACGGGTGCCATCTCCTCCGGCTTCAACGATCTCGGAAGCACGGCTTCGCTCAGCCCTAGCGGCAACTCGGGCCTCACCACCACCAGTTCCATCGACCGCAGCTCGCGCTCCTCCGTGGGCGGCGCCCAGGTGGCCGCCTACACCCCCGACAAGGCGCCCAGGGGCTCGTACGAGAAGGCGCCTCCCGGCGCGCTCGCCGACCGCGACTACTCCGCGACCGCGCTCAACCCCGAGCGGGCGCGCGACCTCATCAACCAATACCGTTCCGAGCACGGGCTGAAGCCGCTACGGCTCAACGCCGCGCTGACGGACGCCGCCAAGGGGCACAGCCGCGACCTTGCGAAGTGGGACCGGATCTCGCACTACGGCTCCGACGGATCGAACCCGTGGGACCGCGTCAAGCGCACGGGCTACAAGCCGCGGCTCGCGGCCGAGAACGTCGGCACGGGGCAGATCTCGTTCAACGAAGTGCTGCGCGGCTGGAAGGAAAGCCCCGGGCACAACAAGAACCTGCTGCTCTCGGATGCGCGCGAGATGGGGCTTGCCCTGGTGCAGGATCCGAAGACCGAGTTCAAGTCGTTCTGGACGCTCGTCATCGGCACCTCGATGTAAGCGGATCTGCGCTTGGCGAGTCGCCCTCCGTATGACTCACGTGAAAAGCCGGGCCGCCTAAACTCTGACGTATCTGGATCGCGACCTGCGTCGAGATGACGTCGAGATTGGGCTGAAGTCCTCCGCAAAGAAGGCGTCACTCCGGCGAAGGCCGGAGTCCAGATACACTCGTTGTTGAACTCAACGGGTGCTTGCACGCCCCAACGATCACGGCTTCGAGGGGGCGCTCCGCGCTTTCGGCAGGTCGGTGGCGGCCGCCTCGGTCGCGGGCTCGTCGCTCAGCGTGAACTGCAACAGCATCGTGCGCTGCAGGAAGCGGTTGAAGTTGTCGTCGGACATCAGCGTGATCACCGTTTCGCCGTGCTCGTCCTCGGAGATCGCCAAGGCTTCGAGGTTGTCGATGTCCGCGTTGGCGTTGGTCGCCTCCAGCAGGATCTCGCCGGTGGCCGCTCCGCCGGGCTTGATGCCGACGGCGTCGAGAAGGCGAAGCCGGATCTTTAGGCCCTCGGTCCAGCGGAAGCGACGCTCGACCAGGAGCACGCTGCCGTCGGGAAGGCTCGCCGCGTCGGTGATGCTGTAGCCGCCGAGATCGGGAATGGTGAAGCCCCGCGGCACGCCTGAGAGCCAGATCCAGCCGCGATGCACCTTCTCCCCGCGCAGCGGGTTCTCGGCGAAGGCGACGAGGGCGCCCCTGCGCGGGCCACCGGCGAGCACGGCGAGCGCCTCGATGCCGTCGAGGCGCATGCGTGCCGCCTCTTCCGGCATCTTCAGGTAGGATGTCGGCCGGCCGATCCCGTTCCTGTCCAGCGGAAAGACGCCGATGCGGTCCGCCTGCTCGAAGGCGATGTAGACGGTGCCCTTCGCGAGCGTGCCGCCGGCAAGCGTGATCGCCTCGGCGTCGCGGTCGCGCATGCGCGTGAGCGGGCCACCCTTCAGCGTGCGGAGTCCGCCGATGCGGACGCCGCTCAGCCCTTGCGGGCGGCTGTCGTCGTCGTAGGCGAGCGCGCCGGTCATCCAGACGCCGGCGTCGGAGACGGCGACGAAGTGCTTCCCGTCCCTGCTGAGCGTCAGGCCGGACCAGCCGCCGAAGTGCGGGGAGGTGGACGTCAGCACCAGGCCGCCACGCCAGGCGAGCCTGCGGTGCAGGAGGGGGGCACCGCCACTCCGCGCGAAGCTCGCGATGGGACGGGCGTGGACCTCGATCTCCTGCGCCGCGACGCCTGCCATTTCGGGCTTCAACTGCGCGGTGGCGGCGTGCGGGCCGAGGAGTGTGGCTGCAAAGGCGAGGGCGGCGGACGCGACCGCGTGAACGCTCGTATTGCGCTTGCGGTGCCGGGTTTGCGTCCCTCCAATGTCGCAGCCATTGAAACTGGCGTGGGTGCCGGCCTGCGCCGGCATGACGTCACGTTTGGGGCGATCGGCTGCCGCATAACCAACGTCATCCCGGCGAAGGCCGGGATCCACGCAAGCCTGCCAAGTGGGAGCCGACAGCACGCGGACGCGTTGCGGCGTTCCGTCATTCCCGCCTTCGCCGGGATGACGTCGGAGGTTGGTTGATGCGGTTGCTACGAAAGCTCCGGCGCCCCATGCCCGAAGGCGGGCCAGGGACACCTGCCGGAAACGAGACGCTTGCAGGTCATTCATCGGCTTCGGGTCCGGATGGAGACAGAGGGCAGCGTCAAGGTACGTGCTAGTGTACGCGGTGCGGGCGGCCGCGGGCGCCCGGGCGGGCCGGCATCGCCTTTGGCGTCTCCTCGAACAGCTCGACGAGCTTGTCCGTCATGGCGCCGGCAAGCTCGCTCGGGTCTGAGATCGTCACCGCGCGCGCGTAGTAGCGCGTCACGTCGTGGCCGATGCCGATGGCGATCAGCTCCACCGGCGAGCGGGTCTCGATCTCCTCGATCACCTTGCGCAGATGCTGCTCCAGGTAGCTGCCGGAGTTCACCGACAGCGTCGAGTCGTCGACCGGGGCGCCGTCGGAGATCATCATCAGGATGCGCCGCTGCTCCGGACGCGCCATCAGCCGCGCATGCGCCCAGGCCAAGGCCTCGCCGTCGATGTTCTCCTTCAAGAGGCCCTCGCGCATCATGAGCGCCAGCGAGCGCTTGGCGCGGCGCCAGGGCGCGTCCGCCGTCTTGTAGATGATGTGGCGCAGGTCGTTGAGGCGGCCGGGGCTCGCCGGCTTGCCGGCGGCAAGCCAGTCCTCGCGCGACTGGCCGCCCTTCCAGGCGCGGGTCGTGAAACCCAGGATCTCCACCTTTACGCCGCATCGCTCCAACGTCCGCGCAAGAATATCGGCGCAGCAGGCCGCCACCATGATCGGCCGGCCACGCATGGAGCCCGAATTGTCGAGCAGCAATGTGACCACGGTGTCGCGAAACTCGGTGTCGCGCTCGCGCTTGAAGGAGAGCGGGTGCATGGGATCGGTGACGATGCGCGTCAGTCGTGCGGCATCGAGCGCGCCTTCCTCGAGATCGAAGTCCCAGGCGCGGCTCTGCTGGGCCAGGAGGCGGCGCTGCAGGCGGTTGGCGAGGCGCGCGACGACGCTCGCCAGCGACTTCAGCTCCTTGTCGAGGAACGTGCGCAGGCGCTCCAACTCCTCGGGGTTGGAGATGTCCTCGGCCGCCACCTCCTCGTCGTGGGAGCGCGTGTAGACCTTGTAGCCGAACGGCTCCGGGTTATCGAGGACCGACACGTTGGGCCGCCAGGGCTCCGCCGTCTCGAGACCGTCCGGCTCCTCCGCCTCGGTGTCGAACTCGTCGCGGTCGGGCGTCTCGGTCGCCTCCTCGGCCTCGCCGGCCTCGCCCTCGCTCCGTTCCTCCTCGCGCTGCTCCTCGCCGCCCTCGCCGCCCTGGTCCTCGCTCTCGGCTTCCGCCTCGCCGGCATCCGGCTGCTCCTCGGCCGTCTCCTCGGTCTCGTCCGCCTCGCCTTCGGCGAGGTCGTCCGCCATCTCGAGCGTCTTCAGGAGGTCGCGGACGAGGCGCCCGAACCCCTCCTGGTCCTCGGCGAGGCCTCTCATGCGGCGGAACACGCCCTCCGCCCGCTCCTCGATGTGCGGACGCCAGAGGTCGACCACGGCGCGCGCTGACTCGGGCGGCGCGCGCCCCGTCAGGCGCTCGCGCACGAGCAGCGCCAGCGCGCTGCCGATCGGCGCGTCATTGCGGTCCGTGATGCGCTCGAAGCGGCCATGGGCGAACTCGTCCTCGCACTTGGCGGCGAGATTGTCGGCCATGCCGCTCATGCGGTTGGCGCCGAGCGCCTCGACGCGGGCGCGCTCCATGGCCTCGAACACCTCGCGCGCAGGCCCCGCGGCCGGTGCGAGGCGGCGGTGCACGGCGTCGTCGTGGCAGGCGGCGGTGAGGGCCAAGCTGTCCGCCCAACCGCGCAGGACGGCGATCTCGGCGCGGGTCGGCATGCGCGACGGCTCGGCAAGGCGCACGTGCTTGCCTTCGAGCGCGGGCTTGGTCGGGCCGTAGCTGACATCGATCTCGGGATCGCCGGCGCCGGCGCGCACGGTCAGCCCCAGCACGCGCTTCAGCGGCTCGGAGGGCGTCTCGCGGCGTTTCGGGCTCTGCGTCATCGCGCGCGATCCATATGCTGGCGCCGGACGAGGCGCCGCCACTCGCGGTCCTCCACCTGCTCGCGGGCATCGAGGTTGCCCTGGCGGATCTTGAGGAGGCCGAGCAGAACGCCGAGCAGCCCGCCGGCCGCGGCACCGATGCCGGTGCTCACCGATTCCGGGCTGCCGGGCGCCGCCACGTTCCAGAGGATGGCGAGCACCACGGAGCCGAGCAGCGCGCCGACCGCGGCCAGCAGGGCGCAGAACAGCGCAGCGCCGCGGGCCCCCGTGTATCCGGCGGCGGCCAAAGCTTCCCGGCGCTCGCGGTCGTCGTCCATGACCGGCAGGCTCGCAGGCCCCATGTCAGACACGTTGCACTCAGCCCAGGGCGACGTTGGCGGCGCTCTCGGGCAGCTCCTCGCCGAACGAGCGCTGGTAGAACTCGGCCACCAGCGGACGCTCGAGCTCGTCGCACTTGTTGAGGAACGTCAGGCGGAAGGCGAAGCCGACGTCGCCGAAGATCTCTGCGTTCTCGGCCCACGTCATCACCGTGCGCGGGCTCATCACCGTCGACAGGTCACCGTTGATGAACGACTGACGCGTGAGGTCGGCGACGCGCACCATGGCGGAGACGACCTTGCGCTTGGCCTCGGACTTGTTCCAGCTCTTGACCTTGGACAGAACGATCTTCGCCTCGTCGTCGTGCGGCAGGTAGTTGAGGGTCGCGACGATGGACCAGCGGTCCATCTGGCCTTGGTTGATCTGCTGCGTGCCGTGGTAGAGGCCGCTCGTGTCGCCAAGCCCGATGGTGTTCGTGGTCGCGAACAGGCGGAACGCCGGATGCGGGCGGATCACCTTCGACTGGTCGAGCAGCGTCAGCTTGCCCGAGACCTCGAGCACGCGCTGGATGACGAACATCACGTCGGGGCGGCCGGCGTCGTACTCGTCGAACACCAGCGCCGTGTTGGTCTGCAGCGCGTAGGGCAGGATGCCCTCGCGAAACTCCGTCACCTGCTTGCCGTCCTTGAGCACGATCGCATCCTTGCCGACGAGATCGATGCGCGAGACGTGGCTGTCGAGGTTGACGCGGATGCACGGCCAGTTGAGGCGCGCGGCCACCTGCTCGATATGGGTCGACTTGCCGGTGCCGTGATAGCCCTGGATCATCACGCGCCGGTTGAACTTGAAGCCGGCGAGGATGGCGAGCGTCACCTCTCGGTTGAAGAGGTAGTCCGGATCGAGATCCGGGACATGCTCGTCCGCCTTGGAGTACGCCGGCACCTCGAGGTCGGAGTCGATCCCGAAGACCTGGCGGACGGAGAGTTTCATGTCCGGGAGCCCGGGAGTCGGGGCCGGAGACGTAGCCGTAGAGGATTGCGCGCGCATTGAGACCTGTTTCGGGCAAGGAAGCGCATCCGAAGAGCGCCCCCGGTGGGCTCACGGTTCCGTGTCCGTCGCAAGGACACCACCCGCAAGGGATTATGACAAGGCTTCGCCCTCCCCAGCGCTGCCCGCGAAAAAGCGGGCTGCACCGTGGCTCAGACGAGGCCCGCTTTCTTCAGATAGTTATAGGCTTGGATAATTTCGCGCAACGTATCCGCGGAGCGCGTATCGCCGCCGTTCGAATCCGGGTGGTGACGCTTCACCAACTCCTTGAAACGCGCCTTGATTTCGGGCTTCGAGGCGGTTTCGGGCAGGTGCAGCGCCTCGAGCGACTTCTTCTCGATGGGCTTCAGGACGCGCCGGCTCACGATGGGCTCCTCGCGCGCCTGGCGGGCCCGCTCGGCGAACAGCCCGTGCGGGTCGTGGGCGCGGAAGCCGCCCGTGCCCGCGCCGCCCGCACCCGACTGGCGGGCGCTGGTGCCGTGCGCCCAGGAATTGACGCCGACCTTCCAGGTCGGGCGGTGGCCGGTCATGGCATCCTTCTGGAAGTCGCTGACCTCGGCATCGCTCATGCCGTCGAAATAGTTGTAGGCGGCGTTGTACTCGCGGACGTGATCCACGCAGAAGGCGAAATACTCGCCGTCGCGGCCGCGACCTTTGGGCGCGCGGTGGGGCGCGGGGCGGTCACACCCCTTCCACTGGCAGCGCGGATGCTTCTCCTCGGCCCCCTTGTCCGCCTCTCGCTTCGGCGCAACCCGGATCGAATCGAAGTATTTGGAATTGAGCTTCATGACCTAGATTATGGTCCGCCGGTCGCGGCCAGACAAGACGCCCGAGTGCGTACGTCGAGAACACCGCAGGGGCACTTTCGTTGTATGGACGGAGAATGCGATATGTCAGCCGAGCAACGGTTGCGCGAAAAGCTCATGATTGCGCTCGAGCCCATACGGCTGGACATTGTCAACGAAAGCGAGCTGCACGCGGGGCACCGCTCGTCGCCGGGAACGGGCGAGAGCCATTTCCGCATCCTCATCGTCTCGCCGATGTTCACGGGCGTCTCGCGCGTGGGGCGCCACCGCATGGTCAACGACGTGATCGCCGAGGAACTCAACGGCGGCATTCACGCGCTCGCGCTCTCGACCTATGCGCCGGGCGAGCCGGTGGCGTAGTGCTGCAATATTCCTCGATGGTGGGTGCCGAGCGGCGCCCCCTCGCCGATTTCCGGCGCGACCTTATTCCTGTTGCGAAATACTTGCGTGGGTCCCGACCTTCGCCGGGATGACGTCAGATGTAGGCTGACGGCGTCCGCACAACAAACGTCATCCCGACGCAGGTCGGGATCCACGTCAGCTCACGCAAACACAACGCCGGCAGGATCCTCGCGCGCCGGCGCAACTCGGAATGAATCTTCTCCGGCATGGCGCAGGTGGTTCGCAAAATCTTTGTACAGGCCCAGCAGGGACAAGCGAGGAATCAGCGCGTGTCGCCCGTGCGGACGAGGCGGGTCGATGATTGCGGGCGCGTGCGGGTCTCGTCGTAGCCTTCGAGGCGCTTGATGCGCACCGCCGCGATCTTGTTGCGGCTGCGGCGCAGAATCTCCATGCGGTAGCCGTAGAAAGTGAATACCTGACCGGGCTCGGGGATCATCTGCGCCTCGTGCACGACGAGACCGGCGATGGTCGTCGCCTCGTCCTCCGGGAGGTTCCATTCCATGTGACGGTTCAAGTCGCGGATTGGCACAGTGCCGTCGACGTTGACGGTGCCGTCCGCCTGCGGACGGATGTGCAGCTCGGACGTGTCGTGCTCGTCGGCGATCTGGCCGACGATCTCCTCCAGGATGTCCTCGAGCGTGATCAGCCCCTGCACCTCGCCGTACTCGTCGACGACCATGGCCATCTGCGCCTTGCGCTTCAGGAACTGGGCGAGCTGATCCTTGAGCGTCGTGGTATCGGGCACGAACCAGGGCGTCGCCGCGATGCTCATGATGTCGAGCTTGCTCACGTCCCAGTTGGACGCGGCGAGCGCACCCAAGAGATCCTTGGTGTTCAAGAGACCGACGATGTTCTCCGGCTCGTCCTTCCAGATGGGGACGCGCGTGTACTGGGAGCGCAGCACCTCGTCGATGATCTCCTGCGGGCTGTCGGCGACGTCGAAGGTCTCCATCTTGGTGCGATGGATCATGATGTCGGACACCTGCAGCTCGCCGAGATCGAGCACGCCGCCCAGCATGTGCGCATCGTGGCGGGCCACCGCGCCTTCCTTGGTCTGCAGATCGATGGCGCCGCGGATCTCCGCGCGCGCGGCCAGGATGTTGGCCTCGTCGTCCTTGGTCGACGGCGTGAAGGAGAGGATCCAGCGCACGATCAGCTCGATGGCGCGCGTCGCGGGCTCGAGGATCACGACCAGCACGCGCATGATGGGCGCAACGAACAGGGCGACACGCTCGGAATAGGCGAGCGCGTAGGTCTTCGGCAGCACGGCGGCGAAGATCACGATCAGGATGGTGACAATGCCGGTGGCGTAGATGACGCCGACCTCGCCCACGAGGCGGATGGCGAGGGCGGAGGCGAGGCCCGCGGCGAGCACGTCGACCAGCGTGTTGCCGATGAGCACGGCGCCGATCAGCTTCTCGGGGGAGGCCAGCAGGCGGTTGACGAGCTTCGCCTTGGCGTTGCCATCCTGGTCCAGTGCATGGATGCGCGCCCGCGAGGCGGCCGTGAGGCCGGTCTCGCTCATGTTGAAGAAGGCGCTCATGGCGATCAGCAGGACGATCGCCGCGATCAGGAGTCCGATTTCGAGAGACATGGGTCTACCAGGGGTTGGCCAGCGCCGGCCATATTAGGGGCTCGTGCGCCCATTTCGAAGCGCGTGTTGCCGCGTGCGGAGACTGTGAAGCGTTTCGAGCTTGCTCAGCCCTTGCTCATACGTATCTGGATCCCGGCCTCCGCCGGGATGACGGCGTTCGTGTGAGGACCGATTTGCCAGAAAATTCTCCGTCACACCGGCGGAGGCCGGTGCCCAGGCACGCCTCAAATTGGGTAGGACGTCTCCTCCGCGCCCTGTGGGCGAATGGTCCGGGCAATTTATTCCGAAGCGATCTCGCGGGCGAGGAAGGCGCGTACCTGGGCTTCGTCGATGTCACGCGAGATGAACGCCTCGCCGATGCAGCGCACGAGGATGAAGGTCAGGCGTCCGTCGCGCACCTTCTTGTCCTGGCCCATCAGGCGGACAAGCTCGTCCGCGTCTGCCTTGCCGCCCGGGATGTCGGAGAGCTTGGTCGGCAGGCCGACAGCCTGGATGTGGCGCGTGACACGCTCGGCCGTCCCTGCAGGGCAGAGGCCGAGGCTTTCGGAGAAGCGGAAGGCGAGGCACATGCCGATGGCGACACCCTCGCCGTGCAGCAGGCGGTCGGTGTAGCCGGTCCAGGCCTCGAGCGCGTGGCCGAAGGTGTGGCCGAGGTTCAGGAGCGCGCGGTCGCCGGTCTCGTGCTCGTCGCGCGCGACGATGGCGGCCTTGGCCTTGACGCTTACCTCGATGGCCGTCACCAGCGTCTCCTGGTCGAAGGAGAAGATGCCGTCGCAGGCCTGCTCCAGCCAGCCGAAGAAGCCCGCGTCGCCGAGGAGGCCGTATTTCGCCACCTCGGCATAGCCGGCGCGCATCTCGCGCACGGGAAGCGTCTTCAGGACGTCGGTGTCGGCGATGACCAGCGCGGGCTGGTGGAAGACGCCGATCAGGTTCTTGCCCTGGGGCGTGTTGATGCCGGTCTTGCCGCCGACGGAGCTGTCCACCTGGGCGAGAAGCGTGGTCGGAATCTGCACGAAGCGGACGCCGCGGCGCAGGATGCCGGCCGCGAAGCCGGCGAGGTCGCCAATCACGCCGCCGCCGAAGGCGACCACGAGGTCGCCGCGCTCGAGGCCCAACTCGAGCAGGCGCTCGCAGAGCGGACCCAGCGCGGCGAAGCTCTTGGTCGGCTCGCCGGCCGGAAGCACGATCGAGCCCTTGAAGCGGCCTTCCGCCTTGAGGCTTGCCTCCAGCGCCGCGAGGTGATGGCGCGCCACATTCTCATCGGTGACGATGCCGCACCGCGCCTTGCCCAGGCGTCCGGCGACGAGGCGGCCCGCCTCCGCCAGGAGATCGGGGCCGATCAGCACGTCGTAGGCCCGGCCGCCCAGCGGGACGGGAACCGTGCGGGCGGCACGGGTCGTCGCGGCGAGGGAATGGGCGAGGGTCGGCATTCAGCTCATCTTTTTCTTCGGGGGCCGGCTTTCAAGGGGCAGACGTATCAGATCGAGGTCGGTTGCGCCAATGCCGGATGCCGTGCGAGGGAGGCCACGATCTCGGTTACGATGCCGTCATGGGGTACGTCGCGGCTCTCGACGGTCAGATCCGCCTCGGCATAGATCGGATAGCGCGTCGCCATCAGCGTCCGCATGACCTGCTCGGGGTCGGAGCCCTTGAGCAGCGGGCGGGTGTCGCGCTTTCCCACGCGGCGCATGAGCACCGGCAGCTCGGCGCGCAGCCAGATCGAGATGCCTGCCTCGCGGATCTTCTGGCGCGTCTCGGGCGTGATGAACGCGCCGCCGCCCGTGGCCAGCACCTGCGGCCCGCCGCCGAGCAGGCGGGCGATCACCTTCGCCTCCCGGTCACGGAAAAAGGCCTCGCCATGGTCGGCGAAGATCTCGCTGATGGACTTCTGCGCGACGCGCTCGATCTCCTCGTCGGCATCGATGAAGGGCAGGCCGAGCCGCGTGGCAAGGCGCCGGCCGATCGACGACTTTCCGCAGCCCATCAGACCGACGAGCACCAGCGAGCGCCGCCCCAGCGCCTGGCGCACCTTCTCGACGATGTCCTTGTCCTGCTCCATGCTTCGACCGGGTTCCATCGGACTGTCTTACGCGCGGGCACCTAAGGCGGATTGCGGATCGGCATCTTCGGCCCGGTCCCTCATACTGCAATTTCCCTCCCGGAGGCGAGCCGATTGCCGTCCGAGGCGGGCTATTCTTTCTCCTACGGTAAGGATTGATCAGTCATAATCGCGCCACGTTGGATCGGGACATACCTAGCTTTCGCGTCCCTCCCCCGTCGGGCGCCTCATCCGAGCTCTTTCCATCGATGCCGAGCCTTTTCCGTTTCCTTGTCACAGCCGGGTCGCTGGTGGCGCTAGTCTCAACGGGATTGTACGTTCTGGCCCACCAGTTCGAGCCCGAGCAGCACGAGGTGGTCAAGGTGGTGCCGGGGGTCAAGGTTCGAAAACCCGAAGCAAGCCCATGACCGGCAGGCCGCACGTGCCTCGTGTCGCTCCCGCTCTTCGCCAGGCTCTCGCCGCCTTAACGATTTGGCTCACGGCATCCGCCGCGCTGGCTCAGGCGTGGAACCCCTCCGACGAGGGCGTCAACCGCGAGGAGCTGGCGCCTCCTGTTGCCTATGAGGAGCGGGGCCGCGGCGTGATCCGCGAGGAGCTCGACCCGGTGATGGCGGCGGACGGCTCGGGCCTGCCGCACGAGCTCTGGAACGGGCTTTCCGCCGAGCAGTTCGCCCAGGCCATCACAGCGCTCGAACTGCCGCCGCGATCGCCGGCGCTCCACGTGCTCTGGCGGCGGCTCATCGGCTCGGACACGGTGCCGGCCACCGGAGCGGACGGGGCGCGTTTCACGGCGCTGCGCGTCGAGGCGCTCAACCAGTCCGGGCTGATCGACGAGGCCGCGGCGGTGCTGGCGCGCGATCCGGCCGCGGACAGCGATCCCCTGCTGCTCGCCCTCACGGCGGCGAGCGAAATCGGCCTCGGCAATATGGAGCGCGGTTGCGAGATCGGTCGCGGCCTCCTGTCCCGAGGGTCCGAGCTGCCGAAGCCGATCCAGGCGGACATCATTCTGATCAACGGCATCTGCTCGGCCGCCCGCGGCGACACGGCCGCCGCCGCGATCCAGGCGGGGCTGATGCGCGAGCTCGATCTCGGCGGCGCGGGCGCGGATCTGCTCGACGCCGTGGCGGGAGGGCTCAAGCCCGAGATACCGGCCGGCACGAAGCTCTCGCTCATCGACTATCGCATCATCGCGCTCGGCGGCGAGCCCGACCGGACGAAGCTCGTCACGGCGGCATCGCCGGCGCTGCTCGCCGGGCTCGCGCACGATCCACGCGTCGCGCCCGACCTGCGGCTCGCGGCGGGCGAGGCGGCGGTGAAGCTCAACGCGATTCCGGCCGAGGATCTGGCGCCGCTCTACCGGGCAGAAGGCGCGGGCGGCGATGTCGGCACCATCGAGCGCGCGGGGCTTTTCAAATCGGCGGAGCGCGAGCAGACGCCGCTCAAGAAAACGCGCCTGATCCGCGCCTTCCTGGACGAAGCGCGGCGGGCGGGCCTCTACTGGCAGGCGCTGCAGCTCATGGCAGGCCCCACGCAGGCCTTGGAGCCTGTTCCCGAGATCGGCTGGTTCGCGGAGACGGGCGTCGAGGTCAACCTCGCCAGCGGCGACTACGAGGCGGCGCGCCGCTGGGCGGCCTTCATCGACGCGCCCTATACGGCGAACCGTCCGTCCGACCCCCTCGCGCACTGGATCGCGCTTGCCGACATTGCCGATCCGGCGGTGACGTCCGGGTTCGGGCGCAGCCTCGGCGCGGTCGAGGGGCTTGCGCTCAACGGCCGTTTCGATCCGGCCGTCCTGCACCGGCTGGTGACCGTGCTCGATGCGCTCAACATCGACGTGCCGATGACGCTCTGGGATCTCGCCGGCCGATCGCCGCAGCCAGCGGGCGGGCATCTGCCGGACACGGGCGTGCTGTCGGAGCTGGCGGAGGCCTCGCAGAAAAAGCACTTCGGACGCACCGTGCTACTGGTCATGCGCACCATCGGTCCGCAGGGCGCGGACGGCGCGCACATGATCGCGCTCGGGGATTCGCTGCGCGCGCTGAACCGCGCGGGGCTCGCGCCGGATGCGCGCCGCCTCGCGCTCGAGGCCTTGCTGCCGGCCTGGCCGCGCACGGTGAGCCAATGAGTGCGGCCATGAAAATCACCGCCCTGTTGGAGGTTGCGCTGTCGCACGAGGATCCTGCCGGCGCGGCGTGTGTGGAAGCTGGCGTGGATCCCGACCTGGGTCGGGATGACGTTTGTTGTGTTGATGCTGTCATCCTCCTTTCGACGTCATCCCGGCGAAGTCCGGGACCCACGCAAGTCTCCTTCTTCGCGACGCCGAAGAGTTGCAGCGGACACATCCCGACGAATCCGTCTGGAATTTCACAAACAGCGTCGAGGCGCGCGGCAGCCTGCTTCCTATGGGGCGCGCGATGAGTGACGAACAGAGGCACATCGCGGCGTTCCTCGAGATGATGGCGGCGGAAAAGGGCGCGGCGGCGAACACGCTCGATGCCTATCGGCGCGACCTCGCCGACTACACCGCGGTCCTCGGCCGCGCGGGCGTCGCTATCGCCGGGGCGCGCAAGGCGGACGTGTCGCGCTATCTGCAGGCGCTCTCGGTGGCAGGACTCAAGCCTGCATCGCGCGCGCGCCGGCTCTCGTCCGTGCGCCAGCTCTACAAGTTCCTCGAGGCGGAAGGCGCCGTGCGCGAAAGCCCGGCCGAGGGCATTGCCGCGCCCGGCAAGGCGCGTGCACTGCCGAAGACGCTTTCGGTCGACGAGGTGGACCGGCTGATCGCGACGGCCGCGCAGGCCACCGAGGGCCTGAGCGGGCGCGACCTCGTGCGCGCCGTGCGCCACCATTGCCTCGTCGAGATGCTCTATGCCACGGGCATGCGCGTCTCGGAGCTCGTCTCGCTGCCGCGCAGCGTGCTCAAGGGCGACCCGCGCCTGCTCACGATCCGCGGCAAGGGCGGCCGCGAGCGGCTGGTGCCGCTCAACTCAGGCGCGCGCGCCGCGCTCCAGCGCTATCTCTCGCTCGGGACGGCGCCCGAGGACGGCGTGGCGCCGATGATCGCCACCCGCGACCTGTTCCCTTCCCGCAGTGAGGGCGGGCACCTCACGCGACAGCGCTTCGCGCAGGACCTCAAAGAGACGGCGCTCGCCACCGGCCTCGACCCCGAGCGCGTCTCGCCGCACGTGCTGCGCCATGCCTTCGCCAGCCATCTCCTGGACCGGGGGGCGGACCTCAGGAGCGTGCAGAGCCTGCTCGGGCATGCCGACATCTCGACCACGGAAATCTACACCCACGTGCTTGAGGAGCGCCTGAAACGGCTCGTTACGGAGCACCATCCGCTGGCCAAAAAGGTGCCCTAGAGCCCCGGATATGCTCAGGCGCGCGGGAGCCGTTTACGAACAATCGCGCGGGGGTTGACAGAAAATCTGTGGCAGGGGCAACGTGCCCCCGACTTGTCGGATCCCCCGACCGAACGCCGCCCTTGTCGCGGCAGGATGAGGCCTTCCCTTGGAACCCACGAAGCCCGACCGCCCGATCGCCGTCCGCACCTACCTCGATTTCGAAAAGCCGATCGCCGAGCTCGAAAGCAAAGTCTCGGAGCTCAAGGCGCTGGAAGGCGATGAGGGCGTGTCGATCTCGGATGAGATCAAGAAGCTCGAGCAGAAGGCCAAGGCGGCGCTCGTCGACACCTACGGAAAGCTCACGCCGTGGCAGAAGACGCAGGTGGCGCGCCATCCCGACCGGCCGCACTGCCTCGACTACGTCGCCGCCCTGATCGAGGATTTCACGCCGCTCGCGGGCGACCGCTATTTCTCCGAGGACGAAGCGGTCATGGGCGGCCTCGGCCGCTTCCGCGGGCGTCCTGTGGTCATCATCGGGCACGAGAAGGGATCTGACACCGAAGGGCGCATCCGGCACAACTTCGGCATGGCCCGCCCCGAAGGCTACCGCAAGGCGGTGCGCCTCATGGAGATGGCCGACAAGTTCAACCTGCCGGTGATCACGCTCGTCGACACGGCGGGCGCCTATCCCGGCATCGGCGCCGAGGAGCGCGGGCAGGCCGAGGCCATCGCACGCTCGACCGACAAGTGCCTCGAGATCGGCGTGCCCATCATCGCCCTCGTGATCGGCGAGGGCGGCTCGGGCGGCGCCATCGCCATTGCGGCCGCCAACAAGATCCTGATGCTCGAGCACGCGATTTATACGGTCGCCTCGCCGGAGGCCGCCGCCTCGATCCTCTGGCGCGATTCGTCGAAGGCCATCGATGCCGCCACCAACATGAAGATCACGGCCCAGGATCTCGACACGCTCGGCGTGATCGACGTCATCATCCGCGAGCCTGTGGGTGGCGCTCACCGGGACCGGGCGCTGGCGATTCAGACCGCGGGCGACGCCATCGCCAAGGCGCTGTCCGAGTTCGACGGCAGATCTCCGGTCGAAATCAGGCGCTTGCGCCACGACCGCTTCCTCAACATCGGGCGCCAGTTGTAGGGGCGGTTATCCCCGCAGTGTTTCCTTGCGGCCGCATCGGCGCCGTATTCGCGGGCGACAACTTGACAATCAGCGCGTGCACTGAAAACTTTGAGGAAATCCGTAACGTTAATGAAATCTTTACGGGTACGGTCGGATGGTCGTTCGTATGCGCCAGGGGGAAAGCGTGTGCGTTTAAACATCCTCGCTGACAGCTTCATCTCTCGTCTCAAGCTCGCGCTTGCGACCGGGCTCGCATGCTTTTTGCTCGCGGCCTGCTCGAGCGCGCCCGAGCTGCTGCCGCCCTCCGAGCAGCCGCTGACCGCCGAGACCGTCTCGCTGCTCGGCAAGAAGGGCATGAACACGGGCGCGCCGATCTTCATCCGCGTGTTCAAGGAGGAGTCGGAGCTCGAGGTGTGGAAGATGCGCGACGACGGGCGCTTCTACCACTTCAAGACCTACCCGATCTGCAACTGGTCGGGCGAGCTCGGGCCGAAGCTCAAGAACGGCGACAAGCAGGCGCCGGAGGGCTTCTACACGATCTCCGAAAACCAGATGAACCCGAACTCCAAGTACTACCTGGCGTTCAACCTCGGCTACCCCAACGCCTACGACCGTGCGCACGGACGCACGGGCGAGGCGCTGATGATCCACGGCAAGTGCAAGTCTGCCGGCTGCTACGCCATGACGGACGCGCTCGCGGAGGAGATCTATGCGCTGGCGCGCGATGCCTTTCGCAGCGGTCAGACGAGCTTCGAGGTGCATGCGTTCCCGTTCCGCATGACGCAGGAGAAGCTCGACCGCTTTAAGAAGCACAAGTGGTACGCGTTCTGGAAGACGCTCAAGGAAGGCTACGACTTCTTCGAGGCCAACCGCATTCCACCGGCAGTCGCCGTCTGCGAGCGCCGCTACGTGGTCAACGCGGTGCTGACTGCGCCGCAGGCGGTCGATCCCAACGGCCGCTGCCCGCGCTTCCTGCGCCCGCAGCTACAGCCGTTCTCGCCGCGGCCCGCGGAGTGGCAGCTCGCGTCCGAGCGCGTCACCGTGCCGGGGCCGAAGACCCGCGAAGCGACGGAGGTCCTGGCGACAACCGTCAAGTCGCAAGAGGTTTACACGGCGACCACCGGGTTCGGGTCCGTTCCGACCCTCAGCGGCATGCCGCCCGGCGCTTCCGCGCTCGGCTACAATCCATAGCGTGGACGTGAGCCGGCGGCGCACCTCGCAATCAAAGTCTCCATCCGAGCGGTCGGCCCGCCGGCGGATCCTTCCGCGTGTGCTGGGCCTCCTTGCGCTCGCCACGATCGCCGTGTCGATCTCGGCCGCGATCTTCGCGCTGGCGCGGCCGGTCGAGGCGGAGCGCGCGTGGATCGGCATCGAGCGGCACTGGCGCTCCGCTCTCGCCCGCTCCGGCATGACCCTGCCGGGTACGCCCGACCTTGCCGATCTCGACGGACGGCTCGCCGCGCACGGGCTCAAGGTCGGCGACCCGATCTTCATGCGCATCTTCAAGCGCGAGTTCGAGCTCGAGCTCTGGATGCTGCGCGACGGCCGTTTCCATCGCTTCGTGACCTACCCTATCTGCAAGTGGTCGGGCGAGCTCGGGCCCAAGATCAAGACGGGCGACCGGCAGGCGCCGGAGGGCTTCTACACGGTCGATGCGACGGCGCTCAATCCGAAGAGCGCGTGGCACCGCTCGTTCAACCTCGGCTTTCCCAATACCTACGACCGGGCCTTCGGGCGCACGGGCTCGTTCCTCATGGTGCACGGCGGCTGCGGCTCCATCGGCTGCTATGCCATGACCAATCCGGTGATCGACGAGATCTGGCGCCTCGTCACTGCGGCCCTCAGCGGCGGCCAGCAACGCTTCCAGGTACAGGTGTTCCCGTTCCGCATGACGGAGCGCAACCTCGCGCGCCACGCCGGCTCGCCGCTGGCCGACTTCTGGGCGGGCCTGAAGCCGGGCTACGACCTGTTCGAGGCGAGCCAGATCCCGCCCAAGGTCTCGGTCTGCGGCAAGCGCTATGCCTTCGCGCCCGGAGCGGAAGGCTCGAACGGCGCGGCGCCAATCGAGGCCGGGTGCCCGGCCGGCGCACCCGCGGGCTCCTGAGTGGAGCTGTCCGAGTTTTCCACATCCGCCCCGGTGAACTGTGGCCGGCTGGATGCGCCCTCAATGCCGAATTATCGATAAAGGGACGCCGGGGTTTCGCCGTGCGGGCCGCCGTGCTTTCAATTGACCCACGTCCTCTCAAGTGGTGGGTGACATGTCTGGCGTGACGCCGGGATGGAGACGGTTTGTGGCGCGGCTGGCGGCCGGCGCCGGCCTTGCCGCCGGCTCGATGCTGGCGGCGCAGGGTGCGGGCGCGATCACCATCGAGCTCAAGGACGTGGCGGCGGACCGCATCGAGCGGCAGCGCGCCGCCGTGGAGGGCCGCCTGCCGCTGGCCAACACGCCGGACGTCGCGCGCTTCGAGCAGCGCCTCGCGGAGGGCGGTTTCAAATCCGGCGCACCGATGCTGATGCGCATCTTCAAGGAGCAGAGCGAGCTCGAGATCTGGCTTGAGAAGGGCGACCGCTTCCATCTGTTCGCGACCTACCCGATCTGCCACTGGTCGGGCACGCTCGGCCCCAAGCTGCGCGAGGGCGACAAGCAGACGCCGGAAGGCTTCTACACCATCAACAACCGCCAGATGCGCCATTTCGGCCGCTGGACCCGCGCCATCAACCTCGGCTTCCCCAACGCGTTCGACCGCGCGCACAACCGCGACGGCTCCTACATCCTGATGCACGGCGGCTGCTCGTCGGTCGGCTGCTTCGCCATGACTAATCCCGTCATCGGCGAGATCTACGGGCTCGCCAACGCGGCAATCCGCGGCGGTCAACGCCATGTGCCCGTGCATGTGTTTCCGTTCCGCATGACGGATCAGGCGCTCGCGGCCCGCGCGCAGAGCCCCTGGCACGGCTTCTGGTCATCGCTGCAGGCGGGCTACATCTCGTTCGAGCGCACCGGGCGGCCGCCGCGCGTCAGCGTGTGCGAGGGCCAGTACCGCATCGAGGACGCGTTGCCGAAGACGGCCAAGGCCGAGGAGGGCGCCCCCGATCAGAAGCGCCAACGCGGGAAGTCCTCGCGTAGCGACATGATGCTGGGCGCCCTCCGCGTCGGCTGCCCGGCGCCGGTTGTGGTCACGGCCGAGGGCAAGGACTCGTCCACCGCCGCGACATCCGACCGCACGTCGCTCGACAGCCAGCCCGTGAAACAGCGCTGAAGCAGGGGCTCGCTTGCCGCGCCGGCTCAGCGCATGCGATACACCCCTCGTTCAGGAGCAATCACGAGGGAGGAGCCCGCATGCGGGACTCGCTTGCCGGCAAACTCGAGAAGGGCCTCGAGACGGCTGTTTTCGCCAGCCGCTGGATCTTGGCGCCGTTCTATCTCGGCCTTGCCGTCTCCCTGTTCATCGTGCTCATCAAGTTCATGGGCGAACTCTTCCACCTCGCCTCGCACGCCTTCTCGTCCACCGAGAGCGAGGTGATCCTCGGCGTGCTGGCGCTGGTGGATCTCACGCTCACCGGCTCGCTGCTGATCATCGTCATCTTCTCGGGCTACGAGAACTTCGTCTCGAAGATCGACCACAGCGAACATCGCGACTGGCCGGAATGGATGGGCACCATCGATTTCTCGGGGCTCAAGCTCAAGCTGCTGTCCTCGATCGTCGCCATCTCGGCCATTCAGCTCCTAAAGCAGTTCATGTCGATCCAGAACGTGTCCGAGCGCGAGATCTTCTGGCTCGTGGTCGTGCACGTGGTGTTCGTGGTGTCGAGCGTGCTCTTGGCGCTCTCCGACCGCATCGCCGGGCACGGCAACGGGCATGGGGCGTCCGCGACCGGCGAGGCGGAGAAACCCGGACATTGAGCGGGGCGCTTCGCGCGCTCTCACGCGTTGGCTGCGGCCGAGCCTACCCCACGGAACGTCGCGTTCGCGGAGACTGGCGTGGGTGCCCGCC
>NZ_JADZBI010000063.1 GCF_020852195.1 Hyphomicrobium sp.
CATCGCAATTCTGCATTTCACCGGGATGACTGCCTTCCGTGTCGAGCCGATGATAGTCGAGGGATCGTTCACCAATCCGGCTGCCTTGCAGACGCTGGCGCTCGCCATTGCCGGCATGGCGCTCGTCATCGTTGGGGCCGGCTTCGCAAGCTTCGTCATCGACGACAGCCTGCGCGCCGAAACCTATGAGCGCCTGCGTCGCATGGCAATGCACGATGCGTTGACCGGCTTGCCCAACCGGACAAACTTCAACGACCGTCTCGACCAGGAGATCGAGATCGCCGGCAACGAAGGCAACAAGGTCGCCTTGATCGGAATCGATCTCAACCGCTTCAAAGAGATCAACGATCTGCGCGGCCATAACGCCGGCGACGAGGTACTGCGCGTTCTCGGTCGGCGCATGAAGGGCCTTCTGCGGGAGGGTACGGGCGAGTTCGTCGCCAGAACAGGCGGGGACGAGTTCGCGGCGATCTACAGGGTGGAGGATACGAACGGGCTGTCGGATTTCCTTGCCCGCCTCGAGTCGGCCTTGTTCAAGCCGATCCACATCGAAGGCTTCGAGGTCGTTCCCGGTGCAAGTTTTGGTGTTGCCGTTTGGCCCGACCACGCTAGCAGCAAGGCAACCCTCATCAACAATGCAGATCTGGCGATGTACCGCGCCAAGGCGGAGCCGATCCGGAAGGTCTGTTTCTACGAGCCGTCCATGGACGAGACGGTGCGTGCGCGCCGCTCGCTCGCCGCCGATCTGCGCGAGGCGCTCGCCCGCAGCCAGCTCTCCATCCACTATCAGGTGCAGACCTCCATCTCGACAGGGAAGATCCGGGGTTACGAGGCGCTGTTGCGGTGGGAGCATCCGCAACTCGGGTCCATTCCGCCGACCGAGTTCATTCCCCTCGCTGAAGAGCACGGCCTGATCCTGGAGATCGGCGAGTGGGTGCTGAAAACCGTGTGCTCGGAAGCAGCGACCTGGAGCCCGCCTTACAAGGTGGCCGTCAACGTGTCCGCGGTGCAGTTTGCCCATGCCGACCTGCACCGGGTGGTGATGGAAGCGCTGGTCGAGACCGGCCTGTCGCCGGAGCGACTGGAACTGGAGCTGACCGAATCTACGATCTTCGCGGACAGGGAGCGGGCGCTGCACATGCTGCGCCGGATCAAGGCGCTCGGTGTCAGCATCGCCCTCGACGACTTCGGGACAGGGTACTCCTCGCTCGACACGCTGCGAAGCTTTCCCTTCGACCGCATCAAGATCGACCGCTCGTTCTTCTGCTCCGCCGCCTCCAATGCGCAGACGCTTGCCATCGTCCGCGCCGTGCTCGCCCTTGGCAAGAGTTTCGGCATCCCTGTCCTTGCCGAGGGGATCGAGACGTTCGATCAACTCTCCATGCTCAACAACGAGGGCTGCGACGAGGCGCAAGGTTTCTTGCTCGGACGGCCGGCTCCTCTCGGCCAGATCGTCGGGAGCGGCCAGGTTGTGCTGGGCAGCAACGAGCCTCAAAAGGTCGCTGAGGCGAAGGGTGCGTCGCGTTCCGATCCATCGGGAGCGTGTGCGTCCGACATGCCGTCATCGGCAGATCAAGATCTCCGCCGCTCAAATTCCGGTGGAAGGTCCCGATGAATATCAAGTTGCTTTCGGCGCGGATGAAGCAATTCCTCGCCGTTCCATCCGACAATCCGGAGTTGCTCAACGCCCAGTTCTGCGCGTTCCGGCGCCAGATGCCGATGATGTATTTCATCCTCCTCACGAGCACCTGGGCCGTTGCCGCCACACATTTCGCATTCGCTCCCCTTTGGCTCACGGTCGAGCTTCCGCTGTTGCTGACGGTCGGCTGCGTCGTGCGCATCGTCTACTGGTGGAGGTCGCGTAACGTGGACCCCACACCGGACGTTGCGTTGGTGGCGTTGAGACGGACCAATCGCCTTGTCAGCATCATCGCCATCGCATTCTCGGCATGGGCGTTGATGCTGTTTCCGTATGGCGATGCCTATGCCAAATCGCATCTCGCCTTCTACATGGCGATTACGGTCATCGCCTGCATCTTCTGCCTGATGCACTTGCGCTCGGCGGCCATTACGGTGACGGCGATCGTCAACGGCGCTTTCGTGGCCTTTTTCGCTGCGACCGGACAGCCGACGTTTATCGCGACGGCCATCAACATCGCGCTCGTCTCGTTCGGGATGCTGGTCATCCTCATGATCAATTATCGCGACTTCACCCGCATGGTGAATGCGCAGACCGAGGCCGAGCGCAGGGAGAAGGAGCAGAGCCGCCTCCTGCGCATGATCGACGACATGCCTGTCGCCGTCATGACCGTCGAGCCGGAGACGCTGAAGATCAACTATGCCAACGTAACCTCGAAACGGCTGATCGGCAGTATCGAGCATCTCTTGCCGATCAAGGCTGAAGAGCTGATCGGAACGTCCATTGACGCCTTTCACAAGCGTCCGGAGCATCAGCGGCGGATTTTGAGCGACGCCAGCAACCTTCCGCACAATGCGCGCATCCGGCTCGGGCCGGAGGTGCTCGATCTCAAGGTTTCGGCGGTTACCGCCCATAACGGCAGCTATCTGGGCCCGATGCTCACCTGGGCGCTGGTCACCAAGGAGGTCGAAGCGGAGAACCGAATCCGCCAGCTCGCCCACTACGATACGCTCACCGGGCTCGCCAATCGTCATGCATTCCGCGAGCACCTGGAAGGAAGTCTGGGCTCGCCGGGCAACCGGGTCGGGCTCCTGTTCCTCGACCTCGACGGGTTCAAGGTCGTCAACGACACCCGGGGCCACCGCGTCGGTGACGCCCTTCTGGTGCAGGTGGCCGACCGGCTCCGCTCGACGTGCAACGGCCCCGGCATCGCGATCGCACGGCTCGGCGGCGACGAATTCGCGATCCTGATCCCGCACGACAATGCAGAGGAAGCCGCAGCCATTGCCGAACGGCTGATCGCAGCCGTCGGGGTGCCCTTCACTCTGGACCACGACCGCCACCTTCAGATCGGCGCATCCGTCGGTATCGCGCTGGCTCCGGCCCATGGCGACGATGCCGAAACCTTGCTGGCGCATGCCGACTTGGCCCTCTATGCGGCGAAGGCGGCGGGCAGAGGGACCTTCAGAGTATTCTCGGTCGAGATGGAGCGCCGTATGCGGGAGAGGGTGCGCCTGGAAGCGAAGTTGCACGCCGCTCTCGACGGCGAAGACGGGTTGTTTGTCTTCTATCAGCCCATCGTGGATATCGAGTCCGGTAAGGTAACGGCTCGCGAAGCGCTGGTTCGCTGGCATCATAAGGAGCGGGGCTGGATCTCTCCGGGCGAGTTCGTTCCTGTGGCTGAGGAAAGCGGGCTCATCGATCGGCTTGGTGAGTTCGTGCTCAACCGTGCCTGTCGCGATGCGGCCCGCTGGCAGGATGGCGCGCGGGTTGCCGTCAATATCTCGGCTGCCCAGCTCGGAAAGGGCACGCTCGCGCCGGCCGTGCTGTCCGCGCTGGTGGCGTCGGGCCTATCGCCCGATCTCCTGGAGATCGAGGTTACGGAAACCGCTCTGCTCAGTGACGAGATCGACTGTATCGGAGACCTGCGGCGGTTGCGCGACATGGGCGTGCGTGTGGCGCTCGACGACTTCGGGACGGGCTACTCATCGCTTGCGCATCTCAGGGCGTTCAAGTTCGACAAGATCAAGATCGACGGCACCTTCGTGAGAGACGCCGTCGAGAGGCCCGAATGCGCCGCCGTGGTCAACGCCGTTGCCGTTCTCGGCAAACGTCTCGGCGTTACCACCGTCGCCGAGGGCGTCGAGACGGAAGCCCAACTCGACCGCGTCAGGGAGGAGGGGTGCAGCGAGGTGCAGGGCTATCTCTACGGCCGACCCGTGCCGAGCGAAGCTGACGCGGATACTGTCGCCGAGCTGAATGGCGTGCAGCTTCAGATTTCCGCCGCCTAGTCTCCGTGCGCGGCGGGTGCGCCATGCTCGGCGTAGTGCCGGCACCGCGGCTCTTGCAGCGCAGCGTCCCAATTGCGGTCATAGCAGTGGCCGTAGTCGGCGCCCCCGTATGCTCGCCGATTGGGTCTGCTCATATGGGTATTGCTGCCATCAGATGTCGATCTTTTCGGCGATCTCGATCGCATCGTCGACCTCGATCCCAAGGTAGCGCACAGCGATCTCGATCTTGATATGTCCAAGCAGGAGCTGGGCGACGCTAAGTTTGCCGGTGCGGCGTTGGATCAACACCGCCTTCCTGAGTCGCAAGGAGTCGTTGTCAGCAATGTTCAGACACGAATTGAGCGGCGTCGGAAACGTTGCGACACACTGCGAACGAGGCCCGAAATAGTTCCAGTGTAGGGACCTAAGAGCTTCCGCGCCTGACGGTCTGTGGGTAGCTCTCCTGCGCCGGTTGTGAAAATTGCTTCGCAGCTTCGAGAGATGACGACGGATCAACCGTCCGTTCCTGAATGCAACTCAAAAATGGAGTATCGTGAATGCGCACGATCATAGTGAAGGTCTCGGAAACGTAGCGATTTCAATAGAGTGGGTGGCTGTGCTGGCAGTCTGGAGCGAACTCGTCTCAGACATTTCCCTGATAACCTGCGATTTACAGGGAATTCTATCGCCTTTTGCTCGTTGGAGGCTTCCGCATGCCGTAGAGGCGCCTGTTAGCACAGCGCAATCTAGGCAAATTCCCTACTCGGCGAAACAGGGAATTCTGGAATGCCATCAGTCGTCTCTTTGAGACGATCAGGGAATCTGCAGGGGTAAACAGGTAATTTGGTGCGAGGTGGCTCGCGATTGGCCCCCCTACATCCGTGCAATCGTTTTGCGGCGGCCGACCTGTTGCCGTGCTGGGATCGTACCGTTGCGCTCCCACTCGGAAACCCACTTGGAAACCGTTCCTTTGTTGACATTCCAGGCCGTGGCCAGATCGTCCTGTGCGGCAACGGTTGCGCCTGTTGCCAACTGTGCGATGAGGTGTTGTTCCGCCTTACGCTTGGAAATGGCTGGTTTTTGGCAACCGTTGCCGGTGTCGCGTCGATCGCCGCGGGCGCGATAATACGGCGGAGTCAGGCGGACTGTTGATGGTTCCGGGCTCCGTCTACCGCCCAGTCCGTAGCCCAGGGAAATGATGGATCCCAGCTCGAAGAAGATCGTGTAGGCGAATGGCTCTATCAGAATGAGCAGGGCTTTCGCCTGGGTCTTGTCGGCGCCGAAGATCGCTGCCAGGGCGGCCATCTTTTCCGCCTTGGGCGCGACGGGTACTGGCGGGCCTAGCTTGGCAAGGTCGGCGGCGTTTCCTTTGACGGCATCTTCATAGACGCGAATCGTCGCTGCGATGCCGTCGCAGCGCTTGCCCCGACCCGTGGCACACTCTCTGGCATGCTTTTCGCGCGCTTCGGCGAGCATGGTGGCGTTGGTGGAGAGCGCTTTCTTCGTCGCCATAATCTGCTCGTTGCGCGCTTCCGCATCAAGAAGTCGAGCGTCGCTCGATTCCGCTTGGCGACCGACTGAGTTGTAAACAGTCAAGGTGGTGCCCGCGATAAAGAGCAGACAGAATCCTAGGGCCGGAACTACGTGGCGTATCTGCGCGGCTTCGACCGCAAGGTGTCCGACGGCGATGGTTCCCACGAGCGTCAATACGGTCAGCGCGTGCTCCATCAACCAAGGATGCCCCTTCGCTATGTCCTCGAGGAGGATGTAGAGAGCGCCTCCGGTGAAAGCGACGCCTGCAAGGATGGCTAGCGATCGGTGCCTCGTCGTTCTGATCATTTGATTCGGGTCCAAGGCCAATCGGTGGCAGAAACGGCAGATTGACGCCGACGCTCGCGAAGACTCGTGTGACCCATCACGTCGCTCTTCGTCGCCGCGCAATCAACTGGAACATGTTGTTCGGGCTCATATTTCTCCTATGAAGCTCAAATCATTTGTGGCCTTCTAGCCACATTTTTTTCTTGTAATTCAGCATCTTGTGCTTTTCTCTTGACTATCGTATTAAGACTTCCCTGTTGGTCGTTGGCATGGCGTCTATATCGTCAGCCGAGACGCGTCATCCTTTAGCAAGCTTAGGGAGACGCGTGACGTTTACGCGCGTTCGGTGACATGGGTCAGTGCGCCCCCACTAACGTTAAAGCCTTCCAACATCCTCGGATCGAGCAACGAAGTGTTCACTCGCTGAAAGCAGCCGAGCGCAACGCGCGTGTGCACTCAGCTAAACAGATCAGGCAGATCGCCGAGAGCATTCGATCGTTTGGGTTCGTCAATCCGATTTTAGTTGATCAAGCCGATCGGGTTGTCGCGGGACATGGCCGCGTAGAAGCGGCACGCAAATTGGGACTGGCTTCGGTGCCGGTCCTATGTCTTAGCCATTTGTCAGACGCGGAGTTGCGGGCTTACGCCGTTACTGACAATCGCCTCGCAGAGCTGTCAGGATGGGACAATGACATCCTCGCACTAGAATTAGCAGATCTCGTCACGCTGGACTGCGACTTCGATATGTCGGTCACCGGCTTTGATCATGCTGAGATCGATCTGGTCATCCAAAAGCGAGAGAAGACTTCCGATCCTCAGGATGAAATCCCAGCAGTCCCTCCACCCAAAGCGATCCTTTCCCGCGTCGGGGATTTGTGGCTCCTCGGGGAGCATCGCATCCTTTGTGGCGATGTGCGCGATCGCGGTGCTGTGCGACGCTTGATGGGAGGTGAAAAGGCGCGGATGATATTCACCGATCCGCCCTACAACGTTCCGATTGACGGGCATGCCTCGGGCCTTGGTCGAAACCGCCACCGTGATTTCGCCTGTGCTGTTGGTGAGATGAGCGCCAGCGAGTTTACGAGCTTCTTGCAGACTGCTTTCGACAACTTCGCATCTGTCAGCGTGAACGGATCGCTGCACTACATCTGCATGGACTGGCGCCATCTCGGAGAGATGACGGCCGCTGGCGGGGCTGTCTACACGGAGCTCAAGAACCTCTGCGTCTGGAACAAGACCAATGGCGGTATGGGATCGTTCTACCGATCCAAGCATGAGTTCGTGTTCGTCTATAAGCATGGCAGGGCCAGTCACACGAACAACGTCGAGCTGGGTCGCTTCGGTCGATACCGGTCAAACGTGTGGGAATACGCAGGCGTCAACACCTGGCGCCGAGGACGTGACAAGGATCTCGCCGATCATCCGACTATAAAACCTGTCTTGCTCGTTGCGGATGCCATCCAAGACGCGAGCAACCGTGGTGAGGTTGTGCTCGACGGCTTCGGCGGTGCCGGCACCACCTTGATCGCTGCCGAACGTGTGGGGCGAAGGGCTCGCCTGCTCGAACTCGAGCCGCGATACGTCGATGTCACGCTTGCGCGCTGGCAGAAGCTCACGGGTCAGTGTGCAGTAAACGCGGAGACAGGGGTTGAGTTTGGCAAAAAAGCGAAACGGGGGCGCCGAGCACAGCACCAGATCAAAGGGAGGTCTCGGGCATGAAGAAGGGATATGCGGTCGGCTACGGCAAACCTCCTAAGCATTCACGCTTTAAGCGGGGCCAGTCTGGCAATCTGAAGGGAAGGCCCAAGGCGGCTCGGGGAATTGAGGCCATTCTGCGAGCGGAGCTCCAGACCGTCATAACCGTTGAGGAAAATGGTTTTCCGCGGAAATTTTCGAAGAGGGACGTGATCATCAAACGGCTCGTAAACAAGGCCGTACAAGGAGATGCGAAGTCTCTGCAGATCATTCTCAATCTTACAGATCGACATGGCGAGGATCCTACGCCGCCACGCGAGCAGGAAGCGATCGATAAGCTCATTCTTCAGGAATACGGGCGACGCTTGAGTCGGAAGGTGTACCATGAACCAGCAAATTGATGCCATCACCGTTGATGCGTTGCTCCGGAAAGACTTGTTCTCCTTCATTCTAAAAACTTTCGACACTCTTGAAGCAGGTAAGCCATTTCTGCCGAACTGGCATATCGAGCTCGTCGCAGACCTCCTACAACAAGCTTTCGATCGGAAGATCAAACGGCTCATTATCA
>NZ_JADZBI010000064.1 GCF_020852195.1 Hyphomicrobium sp.
ATGCTCGCGCGGCTCGTCGTGCTGGCCGGCCTCATCAAGCCGGTGCTGCTCGGCACGCTCCTGTGGCCCGCGGCGGTCGCCGGCGTCGTGCTGCTCGTGGGCAGCGCCGTCCTGCTGAAGCACGGACAAGGCACCGCACAGCAACCGACACTGGAGATCCGCAACCCGTTCGATCTCGGCACGGTGCTGCAGCTCGCCGGCCTGATCGCCATCATCATGGTGGTGGCCAAGCTGCTGACGGAGCAAGCCGGGACGGCCGGCCTCTACCTGCTCGCCGCCGTATCCGGCATCGCCGACGTGGATGCGCTCACGCTCTCCATGGCGCGCTTCGCCGGGGCCCAGGTGGGGCTCGAAGAGGCCGGCACCGCCATCCTCGTCGCGGCCGGCGTCAACACGGCGTCCAAGGCCGCGATGTCGGCGGCTGTCGGCGGGGTCCGCCTCGGCCAGATCGTGGGGGGCTTCAGCGCGGCGGCGATGGTTGCGCTCGCACTGACGGCCGCCCTGATCCTGCGGTAGGCGGCTCTTCAGCCAAAAAGTGTTGCGAGGCGGTTGGTTAGCGCTCGATCTGCCTCGCGGATGGGGCTTGCGGGGCGGCGATACACAAGTCCGTGAGTGGGAAAAATGCCGCGTTGCGTCAACTGTTACAGTATAGCATAACTGGGTGCGTGAGGGTGATGCTGCACTTGCAGCGGCGTCGATACCCGAGCAGCCGGACAAGCGGGCCGCCACCCGCGCCTCCGGCCCGACGCGACGAGCGGCAGAGCCGGACCGAACAAGCTATCCTCCTTGCTTGGTAAGGTCCCCGCCGCTCCGAGGTCAAAGAGAGGTCCGGTCGCCGGAGCCTTCGGGCTCATCCGGACCTCACGTGAGGTCACGTGGCCGCGGGCGTGTGCGTTCTGACACCGCCCTGATCATTTCGCCAGCTCGCGGCTGCGCCCCTCCCCTGCCAGAACGGCCTTCTCCAACAGCTCCTCGAGACCGCCTTGGGCCATTAGCACGGCCAGGGCCGCTGCCGTCGTGCCGCCCGGCGAGGTCACGTTCTGGCGCAGGACGCTGGCGTCGAGCCCGGATTGGGCCAGCAGCTCGCCCGATCCCGAAACGGTGGCGCGGGCCAGACGCCGAGCCAGCGCGGAATCGAGCCCGGCGGCCACAGCCGCCTTCTCCAGGGCCTCGGCGAGCAGGAACACGTAGGCCGGCCCCGACCCAGAGACGGCCGTCACAGCATCCATCAGCGCCTCGTCCGCGACCCATGCCACCTCGCCCACGGCGGCCATCAGCTCCTCGCAGAGCTGGCGCCCCGCCGCGGTCACGTGCGCGTTGGCGACGCATACGGTGATGCCGCGACCGATGGCGGCCGGCGTGTTGGGCATGGCGCGCACGACGGGCGCGCTCGCGGCGAGGTGCGCCTCGAAGCTTGCCAGCGTGCGGCCGGCGGCAACGGAGATGGTCAGCGTATCGGGCCCCGCCAGCCGCGCGACGGACGGGAAGACGGAGTCCATCACCTGCGGCTTGACGGCCGCCACGATGACGCCCGGCGGCGCGGGCAGGCTCTCGATACGCGGCTCGGCTGTGAGTCCGTGGCGCGCGAGAACAGCCGCGACCTCTGCGGGCGGCGCGGGATCCTGCACGCGGACGCGGCGCGGATCGAGGCCGCGCGCGATCAACCCCTCGAGCAGGGCGCTTCCCATCTTGCCGGCCCCCACCAGAAGGAGCGGCCCATCGAATGTGAATGCCATCTTGCTACTCGACCGGCTGCGGCCCGCGGCGGGCCGTTGGGGCCGTCGGGAGCCTTGGGCTCAGGCTGGGGCTCAGGCTTGGCCCTCGGTCTGGAACATGGTCGACACGAGAGCTTCCCGGCTCTCCTTACCCGCCCAGACGACGAACTGGAAGGCCTGATAGTAGCGCTCGCAGGCCTCCAGCGCCGCCTTGAGGATCGCCTCGCACTGGCCCGGCGTCACCACGGCGCCATTGAGCAGCAGCGCGTGGCGGAACATGACCAGCCCTTCCTGCGTCCAGAGGTCGAAATGGCCGAGCCAGAGCTGCTCGTTGATCTGCGCGATCAGGCGGTACATCTCATTCAGGCGCGTCTCCGGCACGCGGAAATCGAACGCGCAGGCGAGATGCAGAGCCTCGAGATCGTCGCGCCAGTTGAGCGAGATGTGATAGTCGGTCCAGTTGCCTCCGACGACCAGCGTAAGCTCGTCATCGGCCATGCGGTCGGTCGCCCAGTCGTACGTGGCGGCAAGCTGCTCCACGAGATCGATCGGGTGGATGATGCGCTCGTTGCCCTTCTCGGACGATGCCATTCTGGCTCCTTGGACCCCGGCGCCTGCTTGCTGCGCCGAGCTGCGATGAGGCCGGTTATTCACGCTTCGGACTTAAGGGGACCCGACGCGATTACGGTCCAGCTTTAGCCGCGGACTGCACGCTCGGTCCATGACCGGATTGGGGCGAAACGCGACTTGTCCCTGGGGTTTTCGTTGTCATGCTTTGACCTGCGCGACCAAAACAGAGGGGCACGCGAGTCGCAAGACGATGGCGCTCTTGTCCACGAGCATTGTGGCGAGCCGGCATGCCACGCGCGCTTTGCACGCAACACGCGCGATCCGCTAAACGGAAGCGGCCGGCGGTGCGCCGCCGCCCTCAAGCGCCGCAATGCGCGCCTCGAGTGCCGCGACGAGACCGGCGAGGCGCTCGTTCTCGGCGCGTGCCTTCTCCGCCATGGCGCGCACAGCCTCGAACTCCTCGCGCTTCACAACGTCCATGCTCGAGAGAATGCGCTCGGCCTGGGCGCGCATGAGGCCCTCGGCCTCCTGGCGGAGACCCTGGGCGGCACCCGCGGCATCCGTCATCAGCTTCGCCACCTCGTCCAGGAGGCGGTTCGATGTCTGTGTCATCGGCGTTCCTTCATGCTCGTGTCGCCCGGTGGCGATCACCCTGTCACGTGCCCGGACTATGGTGGCTCGCCACGGTCTGTTCAAGCGGCCGGAGGCGCCGTCGCTTGACTCACCCCCCGAGACCCGGCAGCGTCCGCCGCGAATTCGGCAGCGGGCAGGGGCAACGGGCAGCGGCGAACCAATGCGCCTCCTGCTGCCTCGCTGCCTCCGCCTTTGTCCCTCTGTCCAGGCCCCGTGTGCATGAACCTGCTCGCCATTCCTTTCCCCGACTTCGATCCGGTCGCCTTCTCGATCGGCCCCCTCACCATCAAGTGGTACGGGCTCGCCTATCTCGCGGGGCTGATCATCGGCTGGATGTATATCCGGGAGCTGCTCAGCACGCCGCGGCTGTGGCGCAACGACACGCCGCCCTTCAGCGTGGCCAAAGTCGACGACCTGCTGCTCTACGTCACGCTCGGCGTGGTGCTCGGCGGCCGGCTCGGCTACGTGATCCTCTACGAGCCCAGCACCTATCTTGCGTCCCCGCTCGACATCCTTGCCGTCTGGAAGGGAGGCATGAGCTTCCACGGCGCGTTGGCGGGCTGCGCGCTCGCGGTGTGGCTGTTCGCGCGGCGCAACGGCTTCTCCGCGCTCAGCGCCATGGACCTCGGGTGCGCTGCCGTGCCGATCGGGCTCTTCTTCGGCCGGCTCGCCAACTTCATCAACGGCGAACTGTTCGGACGCGTCACCGATGTGCCGTGGTCGATGGTGTTCCCTCAAGCCGCGGCGTTGCATCCGGATGTCGAGCCCGCGGCGCGTCATCCGAGCCAGCTCTACGAGGCCGCGCTCGAAGGGCTCCTGCTGTTCATCGTGCTCCGGGTGCTGACGCACAGCTTCGGGGGGCTCAAGTCTCCGGGGCTCGCCACCGGCGTGTTCCTCGCAGGTTACGCGCTCACCCGCTCGCTCGGCGAGGTGTTCCGCGAGCCGCACGCCATCCACGCCTTCAACATCGGGCCCTTTACAGCTGGACAGGTGTACTCGCTACCGATGCTCTTGGCCGGGATCTATTTCATCTGGCGCGCCCGCCGTGAGGCCGCGCCCGCCGTCTCATGACGTCCGCCGAGACGCCGCTCGCCGCCAAGCTCAAGGACCGCATCCGGCGCGCCGGGCCGATCGGCGTCGACGACTACATGCAGGCGTGCCTGCACGATCCGGAGCATGGCTACTACCGGCATCGGCCGGCCATCGGGGCGGCCGGTGATTTCGTCACGGCGCCGGAGATCAGCCAGGTGTTCGGCGAGCTGATCGGGCTCTGGTGTGCGGTCGCGTGGCGCGAGATGGGCGCGCCCGCCAACCTCAACCTCGTCGAGCTCGGACCCGGGCGCGGCACGCTCATGCGCGATGCTCTGCGGGCGGCGCGCATCGTGCCCGGTTTCCGCGCAGCACTCGCGGTGCATCTCGTGGAAAGCAACGCCACGCTGCGGAGCGCGCAGGCGGCAACGCTCGCCGACTGCGGCGTGCCGCTGGAATTCCACGACGACGTAGTCGAAGCATTGAACGGGCGCACCCGGGTTGGCGATGGAGCCACGCTCGTTGTTGCCAACGAGTTCCTGGATACGCTGCCAATCGTGCAGATCGCGTACAGGGACGGGCGGTGGCGCGACCGCGTCGTCATCGTCGACGAGGCAAGCGATGACCTGGCGTTCGACGTCGATCGAAATGATGAGGGCTGGGAACACGGGAGGACACATGGCTTGGTTCCGCCAGACCTCATCCCGCAAGAGGGTGACATCTTCGAGCTCTCGAAACATTCAACCACGCTCGCAACCATGCTTGGCGCAAGACAATCCCACGGACCAATCTGCGCTCTGCTCGTTGACTATGGGCACGCGAAATCCGGCTTCGGTGATACGCTCCAGGGCGTGGCGGGGCAACAGCACGTGTCACCGTTCCATGCGCCGGGAGACACGGACCTCTCCGCGCAGGTCGATTTTCAGCGCTTGGCCGAGGCGTGCCGCCGCGCGGGGCTCGCCGTCGAGACGACGTTGCCGCAGGCGGAGCTCCTGGGACGGCTCGGCATCGTCGAGCGCGCGTCCCGGCTGATGGCGGCCAACCCCGCACGCGCGGCCGAGATCGAGGCCGGCGTGGCGCGGCTCATCCAGCCATCGGGCATGGGCTCGCGCTTCCTTGCGCTCGGCGTGCGCTCGGAGGGCGTCGCGCCGCTTCCCGGCTTCGACCGGTAGGAACGCAATCGAGACTGCTCTATGGTCGCCGCTCCCGGATTGCAGACAGACACGCGAGCCCATGCTGAGCCCACTCCAGGCCGATAGCCTTTCCATCCTGCCCGGCATCCGCCACGGCTTCTTCACGCGGCAGGGCGGCGTCTCTCGCGGGCTCTACGCCAGCCTCAACTGCGGCCAGGGGTCGAAGGACGACCCCGTCGCCGTGATCGAGAACCGGGCCCGCGTCGCCCAGCACCTCGGGGCGTATGCGGACGATGTCCAGACCATTTACCAAACCCACAGCTCCACGGCGGAGGTGGTGGACCGGCTCGTGACGCGCGACAGCCTGCCCAAGGGCGATGCGCTCGTGACGCGGACGCGGGGGCTCGTGATCGGCATCCTGACTGCGGACTGCGCGCCGGTCCTCTTCGCCGACGCCGAGGCGGGCGTGGTCGGCGCGGCGCACGCCGGATGGCGGGGCGCGCTCGGCGGCATCCTCGAGGCGACGGTGGCGGCGATGGAGGGGCTCGGCGCTGACAGGACACGGATTTTTGCCGCGCTCGGACCGTCCATCGGGCCCTCGTCCTACGAGGTCGGTCCCGAGTTCGTGGCCGCGTTCGAGGCAGCCGCCCCCGACAACGCGCGCTTCTTCACCATACCCAAGGGGCGGCAGACACCCCACTTCGATCTGCCTGCCTACGTCATGGCGCGTCTCGCGTCACTCGGCCTCAAGCAGGCCGAGCGACATGCCCCCTGCACCTATGAGAACGAATCGATGTTCTTCAGTTTCCGGCGAGCAACGCATCGAAAAGAGGCTGATTACGGGCGCCAAATCTCCGCCATTGTTGTGGCCTAACTGCAAAATCCACAGCCAGGTTGTGGATGTTGCGGATAGAATTAGGCACGTCGACGTTTTCACCTCGATTCCTTCTGGACGCACGGCGGACGTGTGGCTACAGGACTCATGAAGGGTACCGGCAGCGTTACAGAGAGGGATGGCCGCAAAGTATGTACGCCGGCCGCCGGAGGACAGCGGATCATTCATAGGGGGACGTCATCGTGACGACCATTGATGCTGCTGCGGCATGGCGTGGAAACAAGTCAGTCGTGTTCGCAGTCTTCGCGGCTTTTATCGGGCTCGGACTCGGCGGATGCGAGACCGGCGCCAACCTGTTCGCGAGCAACGACGACGCCAACTCTCTCTCGATCACCGGGCAGCCTCCCGCGACCACCGGACAGACCGCCAAGATTGCCATCGCGCCCGTGATCGGCGCGCCCGACACCGTGGCCAGGCAGCTCGAGACGCAGCTCGCGAGCGCAATCGAGGCGCAGAGGATCTCCGTCGCCAAGGACCCGAACGCGAAAGCGGAGTTCACGCTGCGCGGCTATATCGTGTCCGCGCGCGAGAAGGGACGCACGAAGGTCTCCTACATCTGGGACGTCACCGACCCCACGGGCAAGCGCGTCAACCGCATCACGGGTGAGGAAGTGCTGACCGGCGCCCAGTCCAAGGATCCGTGGACCTCGGTCACGCCGCAGGTGGTCAATACCATCTCGAGCAAGACGGCCGGCTCGCTCGTCACGTGGCTGCCGTCGCAGAGCGCGGCCGCGATCGCCATGGGCACGCCGGCGGCCGGCGGCCAGCAGGCGGCTCCGTCGGCGGCGCCGACGGCCTATTCCGCGGCCGGCAGCAGCGCATCCGTCTCGCCCGCAGCGGCGGGCGGTCCGGCCACAACGGGCAGCATCGCACGCGACGGCGGCGTGACGGCAATGGTGCCGAGCGTCGTCGGAGCGCCCGGCGACGGCAGCGTCGCCCTGACGAGCGCCATCCAGCGTGAGCTTACCCGCAGCGGCGTGGCGCTGACCGAGACGCCTTCGGCGCAGACCTACAAGGTCGAGGGCAAGGTGGTCGTCGGGCAAGGCCAGAACGGGAAGCAGCCGATCCAGATCGACTGGGAGGTCAAGGACCCGCAGGGCAAGAAGCTCGGCACGGTCTCGCAGAAGAACGAGATTCCTCAAGGCTCTCTCGATGGGGCCTGGGGCAAGACGGCGGATGCGGCCGCCTCCGCCGCCGCGCAGGGCATCGTGAAGCTCCTGCCGCAACAGACCAAGGTCAACTGAACCATGTGCGGGCCGGCCCACCTGATGGGTGTCGGCCACACCGGATCAGAGTCTGCTAAACATGCCGGGCCCGGGTGGTTTACACACCCGGGCCCGCGCGTTAGAAGGCGCGTCATCGAAGTGTCGCATGAGGAGCGTCCATGCCATTCGATGCGCGTCATGACAGTGGCAGGGGCGGCCAGACCATGAAGATCGTCGCCGGAAACAGCAACCGGCCACTGGCGGATGCCATTGCCAAATACCTCAAGATCGCGCCGGCCAAGTCCCAGGTGAAGCGCTTCGCGGACATGGAAGTGTTCGTCGAGATCCAGGAGAACGTGCGCGGACAGGACGCGTTCGTCATCCAGTCGACCTCCTTCCCCGCCAACGACAACCTGATGGAGCTCTTGATTCTGATCGATGCGCTCAAGCGCTCGTCGGCGCGGCGCATCACGGCGGTCATTCCCTACTATGGCTACGCGCGCCAGGACCGGAAGCCCGGCCCGCGCACGCCGATCTCGGCCAAGCTCGTCGCCAACCTCATCGAACGGGCGGGCGCCGACCGCGTGCTGACGGTCGATCTGCACGCCGGGCAGATCCAGGGCTTCTTCGACATCCCGACCGACAACCTGTTCGCGGCACCTGTGATGGTGCGCGACATCGAGGAAAAGTACGGCACCGACAACCTTGTCGTCGTATCGCCGGACGTCGGCGGCGTGGTGCGTGCACGGGCGCTTGCCAAGCGCATCGACGTGCCGATCGCGATCTGCGACAAGCGCCGCGAGCGGCCGGGCGAGTCCGAGGTTATGAACGTCATCGGCGACGTGGACGGCAAGCGCTGCATCCTGATCGACGACATCGTCGACAGCGGCGGCACGATCGTGAACGCCGCCGATGCGCTGCTCGAGAAGGGCGCCACCGAGGTGATGTGCTACGTCACGCACGGCGTGCTCTCGGGCGGGGCCGTCTCGCGCATCCAGAACTCGAAGCTCAAGCACCTCGTCATCACGGATTCGATCCTGCCGACGGCGGCGGTGGAGGCCGCGCGCAACATCCGTGTGCTCTCGATCGCGCCGCTGCTCGGAGAGGCGATCCTGCGCACATCGCGCGAGGAGAGCGTGTCGAGCCTGTTCTACTGAGCGGCTTTCACGCCCGACCAAGCGAAGGCGTGCCTCCGGCGAGTGCCGAGCGCAAAGCTCCTACCGCGAAATATACCGTGTCCTCGACGCTCTTTACGCTGGGTCCCGGGTAAGGCTCCGGCTTGCGCCTTCGCCTTCCCGGGATGACAGGGGTGTGTCGCTCAATTCAGCGAGATCGAGCCGAACAGGCGGACGCTGGCGCCGGGCAAGAGCACGTCCTCGCGGCGCTTGAAGGAAGCGTGGTTCAAGACCTCGTCGTCGGCCAGGTTCTCGCCTTTGAGGCCGATGGTGACACCCGGCGTGGTACCCTCGCCAGGTACCGTATAGCTCACCTCGGCCGAGACCAGCGTGTAGCCCGGAGTTTTGATCTCGTTGAGCCCGATTTTGTCCTGATCGAAGGCGTGAAGCACGCCGGCACGCGCGAACCAGTTGGCATCCCGGTAGTAGAGGCCGCCGCCGAGACGGTGAGGAGGAATGCGCGGCACATTCTCGCCGCCCTCGAACTCGGCGCGCACGAAATCGTACTGGCCGTCGATGCCCCAGATGCCGCGCCAGATCGGCGCCACGTCATACTGGAAGGCGAGCTCCGCGCCGTAGAACCTGGCGTCGCGCTGCTGGAAGAAGGCGAGGTCGAACGCATGATCGTGCCCGCCGCCGCCTCCACCGCCGGCCGCCTCGCAATGGAACTCGCCGCCGGCCTCGGCCTCCGGATCGCACTCGCGATCCGTGAGCTGGCGGTAGATGAACCCATCGTACCAGGTGTGGTAGGCGGAGACATCGAAACGGAATGCGCCCGTCGCCTTCTTGAGCCCGGCTTCGATCGTCGTCGCCTTCTCGACGTCGAGGAACGGATTGCCGACCTCGAAAGTGCCGGTCGCCTCGTGCATGCCCTTGGAGAACAGCTCAGCCGCGTCCGGCGCACGCTCGACATACTGCCCAGTCAGACGGGCGACGGTGTCCGAGGGAAGCTGGTAGAGCACGCCCAGGCTGGCGCTCGTCGGCGTGAAGCTGCGCTCACCGGCGAAGCCTGTCGGAAGGAAATGATCTGGATCGCCCGGGTCCTCCGAGAAATCCTGCCAGCCGCTGCCGTCGACCGTCGTATGCTCGATGCGTGCGGCGGCTTGCAAGCGCAGCGCGGGCGTCAGGGCCAGCTCCTCGAACCAGAACGCGGCAAAGCTGTCCGTCTCGGCCGGCTCGAGCAGCGATTCACCCTCGAAGCTCTGGCCACGCGTCTTGCGGTGCCCCCAGTGTGCGCCGATGGCGCCCGTGAACTCGCCAAGCGCCGTGCCGACGGGCAGATGCTGGATCTCGACGCGCGCCTCCTGCTCCTTGTTGGTGAAGCGTGAGCCGACCTCGAACTCGTCCTCGTGGTCGGGATCGTGGATCGCAAGCTCGTCGTGCGCGTAGTCGGAGGCGCCGAACCAGAAGCGGATCGCATCCATGCCGAAATCACGCACGCGCCACTCGCCCTTGGCCAGCACCTTGTCCTGAACGAGGTCGATGCGCGGTAGGACACCCTCCTCGGCTTCCTCGCCGGGGATGCCGTAGAGGCTCTCGACGCGCGCGAAGGCAACGCCAATGAAGCCGTCGCTGCCGATCAGCGATGCGCCTACCGAGCCGCCCTCGCTTTCGACGAAGCTGTTGACGACCGTCCCACGCGGCGAGTCGTAGTCGTCGGCATCGCGGCGGAAGCCGTCGGCGTGGACCGCAAATCCGCTGCCGCCGGCCGTAACCTTGAACGACCCGTCGCCGCCGTCGTCGACCGAGGTGTAGCCGCCGCTCACCCTGCCGCTGAGGCCGCCTTTCGGAATGTACGTCGGGATGCGCTGGTTCTCGACGGCCACTACGCCGCCGATGGCCTGGGAGCCGTAGCGCAGCGTCGCCGGGCCGCGCACGACCTCGACGCGGTCCGCGACGTTGGGATCGATTGGGACGGCGTGGTCCTCCGATATGGCGGCGACGTCGTGGGTGCCGATGCCGTTCTCCTGAGTGCGCACGCGGTAGCTGTCGAGGCCGCGGATGATCGGGCGGTTAGCCCCCGGCGCGAAGGTGGTGGAGGAGATGCCGGGCTTGTCGTCCAGCGCATCGGTGATGGTCGCCCCGCTCTCGGACGCGATCTCGCGCTCGGTCGCGACGGTGACGGACGCGAAGGTGTGGTCGCTGAAATCGAGTGCCGTGCCGGGCGGGATCGCGGGCTCCTCGGCGGGGATGTCGGCAGGGACGGCGGCCTGGGCCGCGCCTGCGCCTTTCGCCTGCCTGGGCCGTTTCGGTTTGACGATGGGGCTCGGGGTCGTGACCTCGATGGGTGGCAGCTCGGTGGCGGGCTGCGCGGCCGTCTGCTGGGCGATGGCCGGCGATAGCGCGACAGCGAGGAGCGCGGCCAATGCTGCGGCCCGCTCCATCAAGCCGGCCAAGGAGGGGGGAAGGAGCGCGACGGACGATACCCTCTTTTCTTGGATGTTATAGTATCTTATCCATTTGGCGGCAGAACTTTGCCGGTCGGGCTGCGCGGACCGCAGTATCCGCACGGGAGCGAAGGCGGTCGGGGTCTGTTGCGCGCCGGTTTCGACAGGGCGCGTCGCGCTTCCATCGCTCTGTAGTTGCCAGAGACCGCTCTCAAACTTCGCCACTCTCGACATGGGGACCCTCAATTCCGGATGTTATACTATCCGGATTAAGGGATCTCCGTTCGTGACGCAATCCGGCTCACGCAACGGGGTTCATCTCTCGCCTAAGGCGTGGCGGCAGGGGCACAGGTGCAAGGCGGCGTTGGGCCGGGACCAGAGATCGAAGCATGGCACTTCTTCACGTCCGCGCGAAAGGCGGCTTCGCCACGACGAGGCGGGCCATCAGGGCCACGTGCCGTCGGTCGGGAAACACGCCCTGGATGGCCGGGTGTCGATGCGAAGCATCGCTCCGCGATGACCCGGGCCATGGCGTGAGGGAGAGGCCCTGCCTTAAGCCAAACTGAACAGGCTCCATGCCGTCCGCAGCGCACGCCTGGCGCAGCGGCTCGCCCCTCACACGGGCGGCGGGTTGCGCTCGGCGAAGAACCGCTGATGCCAATAGGGATAGGGGAGCGTAACGGCGCTTGCGGCGTCCAGCTTCGCGATCTGCTCCGGAGTGAGGCTCCAGCCGACGGCGCCGAGATTCTGGCGCAACTGCTCCTCGTTGCGGGCGCCAATGACGACGGTCGAGACGGTCGGGCGCTGCAGCAGCCAGTTCAGCGCGACCTGGGGTACGGACTTGCCGGTCTCGGCCGTCACCTCATCCAGGGCATCGACCACCGTGTAGACGTGCTCGTCTTCGACCGGCGGGCCGCTGTCGGCCGTCGCATGCAGGCGGCTCGTGGCCGGCAGCGGCTGGCCGCGGCGGATCTTGCCGGTCAGGCGCCCCCAACCGAGCGGACTCCAGACCACCGCGCCGACACCCTGGTCGAGGCCGAGCGGCATCAGCTCCCATTCGTAGTCGCGGCCGATCAGCGAGTAGTAGGTCTGGTTGGCGACATAGCGCGGATAGCCGTAGCGGTCCGCTATCGCCAGCGACTTCATCAGATGCCATCCGGAGAAGTTGGAGACGCCGGCATAGCGGATCTTGCCCGCGCGCACGAGATCGTCGAGCGTGGATAGCGTCTCCTCGACAGGCGTGCGGGCGTCGAAGCCGTGGAGCTGGAACAGGTCGATGTAGTCGGTGCCGAGACGCTTGAGTGCGGCCTCGCAGGTCGCGATCAGATGATGGCGTGACGAGCCTACGTCGTTCGGCCGGTCGCTGAAGCGAAAGGTGGCCTTGGTCGAGATCAGCACGTCGTGGCGACGGCCCTTGATCGCCTCGCCCAGGATCTTCTCGGATTCCCCGCTCGAATAGACGTCGGCGGTGTCGAACATAGTGAGGCCGGCGTCGAGGCAGATGTCGACCAGGCGCCGCGCCTCGCTGACGTCGGTGTTGCCCCAGGCGCTGAACAGCGGGCCCTTGCCGCCGAAAGTGCCGGCGCCGAAGCTCAAGGCCGGAACCTGGAGGCCGGACGCACCAAGATAGCGATATTCCATCGGGCTTACTCCTCAATGCAGGAAATTCGATCGACTGCAGCGGTCGCGGCCGACCTTTTTGATGAGACCGATGATTCACGCTTCGGACTGATAGGGTCCGAAGCGATCATGGTCTAGCGCGACAATCCCTTGGCCTTCAGCTCGGCGAGGTACTCGGCCCAGCGCTTGTCCTTCTGCAGCGACAGCATGTGCAGGTAGGACCATGTGAAGAGGCCGGTGTCGTGCCCGTCGTCGAAGACGATGCGCACCGCATAGTTGCCGACGCCGCGCAGCTCGCGGATCTTGACGCTCTTCTTCCCGGCGACGGTGACGCGCTGCTCCTTGGAATGGCCCTGCACCTCGGCAGAGGGGCTCAGCACGCGCAGGAACTCGGCCGGCAGCTCGTGCTCGTCGCGGGTCGCGAAGGCGACGCGCAGCGCCTCGCCGCCGTGGACGATCTCAAGCTTCGGCGGCTTCATGCCCCGGCCCGTCGCCTTCTCGAGCTCGGCCCATGCCCTGGCGGCGATCTCGCGGAAGGCTTGCGCGCTCGGACTCTCGGGGGCGGTGGCCGTGACCGGGCGGCCGGCGTCGGACGTCTCCCGCACCTCAATGGTGAGCGGCACCTCGCCGAGGAACGGAACGCCGAGCTTCTCCGCTTCGGCCTTGGCGCCGCCATGGCCGAAGATGTCGTAGCGCGCGCCGGTGTCGGGGGCGATGAAGTAACTCATGTTCTCGACGATGCCGAGCAGCGGCACGTTGACCTTGCGGAACATGGCAAGGCCCTTGCGGGCATCGATCAGGGCGAGGTCCTGCGGCGTCGAGACGATGACGGCGCCGGCCAGCGGCACCTGCTGCGCAATGGTGAGTTGCACGTCGCCCGTTCCGGGCGGCATGTCGATGACCAGCACGTCGAGATCGCCCCACAAGACCTCGCGCAGCATCTGGTTCAGCGCGCCGACCACCATCGGGCCGCGCCAGACGATGGGCGTACCTTCGTCCACCATGAAGCCCATGGACATGGCCTTGAGGCCGTAGCCCTCCATGGCCGCGAGCTTCTTGCCGCCGGCCTCGGCGGGCTTGCCGGGGATGCCGAGCAGGCGCGGCTGCGAGGGGCCGTAGATGTCCGCGTCGAGGATGCCCGCCTTGAGACCTATGGCCTGGAAGCCCAGCGCGAGGTTGACGGCGACCGTCGACTTGCCGACGCCGCCCTTGCCGGAGGCGACGGCGACGATGTGCTTCACGCCGGGCACACCCTGCGTCTGGCGAACCTGCGCCGTGGCAGGGCCTGGCGAAGGACGGTGCGCGGCGTCGCCCGCGGTGCCGCGTGCGCGCGCCTCCGTCACGCGCGGATGCTCGCGCCCGTTGCTAGATGCGGCGGCCTGGGGGGCGGGCCGAGGCCGCGCCTGCGCCGCCTGGCCAGGATCCGCCTCGGCCGTCAGCACGGCGACTACGCCCGCGACGCCCTCGATCTCGCGCACGACCTTCTCGGCGGCGCCGCGCAGGGGCTCCAGCTCCTCGGCGCGCGCGGCCGGGACCGTGATCGAAAAGTAGACGCGGCCGTCCTTGATCAAGATATCAGACACGAGGCCGAGATCGACGATGTTGCCGTCGAGATCCGGGCCCTTGACGCGCCGCAGCCGTTCGACGACTTCTGCCTTCAAGTCGGCCATGCCATCTCCTGGTTCTTCATGGGCGGCGGGCGCTCCCGGCGGCTGCCGCACCCCCGGCCAGCCCTACGTCCTGGGCCGCATTACCGCAAGGTGGGTTTCTCCGGAGTTCTCCCCCTCGGCCCTTTCGGATATAGGAAGGCAACCGATGCTCCGCCACAGAGACAGGAGCACGAGGGAGGACGCATGAAGGGACTTCTGGCCTTGAGCCGCCTGATCGATCGGATCACGCGCATGATCGGACGCTCGGCGGCCTGGCTGATCGTGGCCGCCGCCGTCATCAGCGCCGGCAATGCCGTCGTACGCAAGGCTTTCGACTGGAGCGCGAACTCCCTGCTCGAAATCCAATGGTGGCTGTTCGCGATGGTGTTCCTGCTGGCCGCACCCTGGACGCTGGCCGTCAACGAGCACATCCGTATCGACGTCGTGAACAGCCGGCTCTCCGACTTCAAGCGCAACGTCATCGAACTCGTCGGCCATGCGCTGTTCCTGCTGCCGGTGGCTGCGATGGTCATCTACACATCCTGGCTCTTCTTCATCTCCTCCTACGCGCAGAACGAGCAGTCGCCCAACGCCGGCGGGCTGCCGCTCTGGCCGATCAAGGCTCTGATCCCGATCGCCTTCGCATTGCTCTTCGCGCAAGGCGTCTCGGAGCTAATCAAACGCGTCGCCATCATGCGCGGCGAGCTCGACGAGCGGACGGGGCATGGCGGCTATCACGAGGCGGTGGTGGCGGCAGGCGCCGATCTTACACACGACGCAGGCGGGGGGACCTCGAAGCCCGAGGGTGACGCACGATGAGCCGGGCAATGGGGGACACAAAAGGGTACGGCCGAGACAGGGGGACCCGCGGCACATGACGGCGTTTCTGGCTCAGAATCTGGCGCCGATCATGTTCGCGTCGCTGGTCTTCTTCCTGCTTCTCGGCTATCCGGTGGCATTCTCTCTCGGCGCGGTCGGGCTCGCGTTCTTCTTCGTGGGCGTGGAGCTCGCGCCGCATTCGAACGGCGCCATCACGCTCTCCTGGCACCTCCTGCAGTCCATGCCGGGGCGCATCTTCGACGTGATGCGCAATGACACGCTGCTCGCCATTCCCTTCTTCACCTTCATGGGACTGATCCTCGAGCGCTCCGGCATGGCGGAGGATCTGCTCGAGACCGTCGGACAACTGTTCGGCACGGTGCGCGGCGGGCTCGCCTACGCGGTGGTCTTCGTCGGCGCGCTGCTGGCAGCGACGACGGGCGTGGTGGCGGCGAGCGTCATCGCGATGGGCCTGATCTCGCTGCCGATCATGCTGCGCTATGGCTACGACCGGCGTCTCGCCTCCGGCGTCATCGCGGCGTCCGGCACGCTAGCGCAGATCATCCCGCCGTCGCTGGTGCTCATTGTGCTCGCCGACCAGCTCGGCCGCTCCGTCGACGACATGTACAAGGCGGCGCTCCTGCCCGGCCTCATGCTGGCGAGCCTCTATGCCGCCTATGTTTTCATCATCTCGCTGATCTATCCGGCGGCCGCGCCCGGACTGCCGGCGGAGGACATCCATAACCGCGAGGCCGACGGCTCGCGCGGGCTCCTGTCGCTCGGCGTGCTGGCCTTGCTCTCGGCGGCCTTCGCGGCCTGGATGATGCACGGCTCGCAGTATGCGGGCATCGACCGCGGCATCCTCTCCCTGGCCTGGGGGATCTCGTTCGCGCTCGTCGCCGCACTCGCCAACCGGGCCCTGATCCTGCTTTCGGGGCGGAGCCTGCTCTCGACCATCGCCGAGCGCGTCACCTTCGTCATGGTGCCGCCGCTGCTACTCATCTTCCTCGTGCTCGGCACCATCCTCGTCGGCCTCGCAACGCCGACGGAGGGCGGCGCCATGGGCGCGGTCGGTGCGCTGGCGCTGGCCGCCGCCAAGCGCTACAGCGACAACGACGTGCGGCGCTTCAACTTCCAGATCGTGCGCCAAGCCGCCGAGGCGACGGCGAAGCTCGCCGCGTTCGTGATGTTCATCCTGATCGGCGCCAGAATCTTCTCGCTCACCTTCTACGGCGTCAACGGCCACATCTGGGTCGAGCACCTCATGACCTCCATGCCGGGCGGCATGTACGGCTTCCTGATCATGGTCATGGTGCTGATCTTCATCCTGGCGTTCTTCCTCGACTTCTTCGAGCTCTGCTTCATCCTGGTGCCGCTCCTGAAGCCCGCCGCCGAGGCCATCTTCCGCGTCTCGCCCGAGGCCGTGGCCATCGCAAAGACCTTCGGCTTCGCCGTCATCAGCGCCACCGACGCATCGGGAGCGGTGACCGAGACGGTGGCGGACGTGACTCCGTTCGTGATCTGGTTCGGCATCCTGCTCGCCGTCAACATGCAGACGAGCTTCATGCATCCGCCGTTCGGCTTCGCGCTTTTCTACTTGCGCAGCGTGGCGCCGCGCGAGACCTACCGCGACAAGGTCACGGGGCGGCTCATGGCGCCCGTCAGGACGTCCGAGATCTACTGGGGCGCGGTGCCGTTCCTCTGCATCCAGCTCCTCATGGTGGCGCTGCTCATCGCGATGCCGTCGCTGGTCATGAGCAAGCCGGAGGCGCGCAAGACGCGGCCCGTGCCGGAGATCTCCTCGACGACGTCCACGCGGCCGGCGCCCGCGACGACCGACGGGCATGGCTTCGCCGTTCCGCCCTCGCCGCCTCCGATGGACGGCGCCCCCGACGTACCCCTCAGTGGAGCCGGCGCGCCGACGCTCGACATGCGCGAGCTGCCAAGCTTCACCGCACCCGAGCGCGCTTTGCCGCGCCTGCCGCCGTGAGCCACCTCATGATAGCGCGCGCGGCGGTGACGGTCGATGCGTCATGCGGTGATAAGTTTCGCAACACGTCGTGGGGCCGTTCCGCAACAGTGGCCGCGCCGGTTGTGAGGCGTCACAATTTCATACTGGAGATGCGCTTCACTCTCTTGCTAAGTGAGACTTAGGTCGAACGCGGCTCCAAGCGCCAGTGAGACGGTCGGGAGCAGCACAACCCGTCACATCCATCGCCGCGTTTCGCGTCTCCAAAATCTGCGCGTGTTCCGAAAGTCATTCATGCGGAAGACAAGAAGATTCGCGTCTCCGACGCTCAAGGGCAACGATATCGATGACCTCGGCGCGCCGGTAGAAGTGCGCCGCCATCCCGGCGCGCGCCGGCTCACCCTCAGGGTCAGCCGCACGCGGCGGACGGTGATCGTCACGCTGCCCGTGCAGTGCGACCTCGACGAGGCGGGATCGTTCATCACGCGCAACATCGAATGGGTGCGCGCGCGCCTCGACAGCCTGCCCGATCCCGTGCCGTTCCTCGACGGCGTGTTCATCCCGCTGCGCGGCGAGGCTCACCGCGTGGTGTTCACCGGGCCTCAGCAGCGCGCCCCGGTCGAGCGGCGGGCAACGACGCCCTATCCCGAGCTCTGCGTCGCCGGCCGTGCGGAGCATGCGCCGCGGCGGCTCAAGGACTGGCTCGCCAAGGAGGCGCATCGCGCGCTCGACGAGCGCGTGCGCTTCCATGGAAAACGCCTCGGCGTCACGGCCAAGCGGATCGCGGTACGCGACCAGACCAGCCGCTGGGGCTCCTGCTCGACCACGGGCGTGCTGTCGTTCTCCTGGCGCCTCATCCTGGCGCCGCCCGAGATCCTCGACTACGTGGCCGCGCACGAGGTCGCGCATCTCAAGGAGATGAACCACGGGCCGCGCTTCTGGGCGCTGGTCGCCAAGACCATGCCCGGCCTCGACGAGGCCAAGCGCTGGCTACAGATCTACGGCATGGACCTGCATCGCTACGGGGCGGCGGCAGACGAAGCGTGATGCAGCGGCGTGTACACGGCGCCGGAATTGGCCGCTCTCAGGCGCCCAGGCCTGTCATTTCCAACAGGTCAGCAGGTTAGGTCTTGCTAACAATCCGGCCGCTATCCTTCCCGGGCGGTGGAGAGAAAACCCTGACCCCTCAATGCTCCGCTGCGCGACTGGGCGGCCCGCCTGGCCCGATCCGGGTGGGCCGTTCCCCTCCCTGCACGACTGCTTCAGCGCAGCTCCGGCGGGCGCACGACGATGCGGCCCGAGGGCATGACGGTGGTCTCGCCGCGCGCTTCCGCATGGCCGTGCCGATCGGCGGTCTCCTGAGCCAAAACCTTCGCTATCAGGTCCTCCTCGCGGCGACCTGACCGATCGATCGCAGCCGTCACGGAGGGCACATCATCTCCGACGGTGCCGGCAGGCGGCGTGGATGGTGCCTTCCGCTCGTGCGCCGCCAGCATGACCTCGCGCCAGATCTCGGCCGGCAGCGCGCCGCCGACTACTCTGTTCATGGTGCGGCCGTCGTCGTTCCCGACCCAGACGCTGGCCGTCAGATCGGACGTGTAGCCGACGAACCAGGCGTCGCGGAAATCCTGCGAGGTGCCGGTCTTGCCGGCCACCGTGCGGCCGGGGATCGCCGCGCGTCGGCCGGTGCCGGTGGCCACCGCCGCACGCAGCATGTCGTCCATGGCCGCAACAGAGCTCTGAGGGATCGCCACATCCGAGCGCGCCTCGATGCGCTGGAACAGCACCTTGCCCGACCCCGTGCGCACGCGGCGGATGGCGTAGGGCTCGTTGACGTAGCCGCCGTTGGCGAACGCCGCGTAGGCGCCGGTGAGGTCTAGCAGCGAGACCTCGGACGTGCCGAGCGCGAGCGAGGCATCCGTGCGGAGCGGCGACTTCATGCCGAGGCGGCGCGCGGTGGCTGCCACCTTGTCCGCGCCGGCGTCGAGCAGCAGGCGCACGGCAACGGTGTTCAGCGACTGGGCGAGTGCGTTGCGCAGCGTCGTGGCGCCGAGGTAGCGGCCGTTGTCGTTCCTGGGCGACCAGCGGCCGGCCGTGATCGGCGCATCCTCAACGGGGGTGTCGGGCGTCGCGCCGCGCTCGACAGCGGTCAGGTAGACCACCGGCTTGAAGGCGGAGCCCGGCTGTCGGTGGGCCCTGGTCGCGCGGTTGAACTGGCTCTCGGCGTAGGATCGGCCGCCGACGAGCGCGCGGATGCCACCGTCAGGCCCGAGAACGACCACGGCGGCCTGTCCGGCGTCGAGCGCCGCGCCGCGCTCGGCCAGCGCGCGGCCGACGATCTCGCCGGCGCGGCGCTGGAGGACGGCGTCGAGCGTGGTCTCGATGACGATCTCGTCGCGGTCCGCGTCCTCGAAACGCGCCGCGGCGTCGAGCACGAAGTCCACGGCGTAGGCCATCTCAGCCTGGTCGGGCACGCGCATCAGCGGCGAGAAGCGGATTTCGGCGCCGCGGGCGGCGGCGGCTTCCTCCGCATTGATAAAGCCGGCCTCCCGCATCTTGTCGATCACGACGCGACCGCGGGCGACGGCCTGCACGGGGCTTGCGCTCGGCGCGTAGCGCGACGGCGCCTTCAGAAGGCCAGCGACGACCGCCGCCTCGCCGAGGGCGAGGTTCCGCGCGGACTTGCCGAAATAGCGCTGCGAAGCCGCCTCGATGCCGTGCGCGCCGCCGCCGAAGTAGACGCGGTTGAGGTAGAGCTCGAGGATGTCGCGCTTCGAGAGCTTGAGCTCGAGCCAGAGCGCCAGCACCAGCTCCTCGGCCTTGCGCGACCAGGTGCGCTCGGAGGTAAGGAACAGGTTCTTGGCGAGCTGCTGGGTGATGGTCGAGCCGCCCTGTGCGAGACGTCCTGCGCGCAGATTAGCGATGCCCGCGCGCAGCGTGCCCAGGAGGTCGATGCCGGGATGCGTGAAGAAGCGCCGGTCCTCGATGGCGACCACGGCGTCGGCGGCGTGCGGCGGCAGCATGTCGAGCGGAATGTAGGCCCGCGAGGCGCCGCGCTCGGCAATGGGGCTGCCGTCGCGGTCCATGATGCGGATCACGGGGCCGGCGGCCTTGGGGCGCATGGAGAGCGGATCAGGACTGACGACCGTGTAGTACATGAAGAGCGCGCCGACGACGATCGCGGCAACGGAGAGCACGGCGAGAGGTCCGAGAAAGAGCAGGCGCCAGCGCAGCGGCAACCGGGACGCATGGGCGTGCGCGACGGGCTCGGGCACGGGGTGGTGATGCCAGTCCGGATGGGGACCCCAGTGGGGATCGTGCGGGCGACCCTCCGGATCGCACGGTCGCCGCGGATCTCGGCCGTCGTACCTCATGCGCTTTCGGCCCCTCACGCGAAGCGATTGACGCGGCTCTCTGGATTGGCCACGGCAGAGCGCGAACCGCCGAGGATTATGGGGCGTGCGGTGCTAACGCGGCGTTAACCTCGGAGTGCAGGCCCCCTACCTCTCCCCACAGGGGAGAGATGAAGGAGGCGAGCCTTGATCAGCGGCTCATGAAGGGCGCTGCGAGGAGCGCGAGGAGGATGCGCGCCGCGATGGTGAAGAACATGAAGAGAAGCTGGCGCTCCTCCAGGAGCAGCTCGACCCAGATGTTGTACTTCGGGTCGATGCCGGTCGAGGTGATGACGCCTTTGAGATCACGCGCCCAGGCGAGCATCGTCGAGAGCGTCTCGGGAGAATTGTAGCCCACAACCGCAAGCGCGAACGCGCCGAGGATCAAGGATATGAAAATCGTGCTGGTTCCCACCAGAAGACGCAGAAACATGACGCCGTCCTTCCCGCGGCATGGCTCCGGCGGCGCCGGCGCGATGCTGCCCACCCCGTCTTGACCGGGACCCCCGTCGTCCCAACATGATGCAGGCATTCACCATGCCCGGACTCAACCCTAGGTCCTGAGCCGGAGGGACACAAGTTCCGTTTGAGGCGAGTGGCAAGAGGGCCGCATGAAGACGCAGACCGTCGAACGCTACTCGGATCCGGAGATCGCAGCGTCCGTCGCCCGCATCGAGGCGCTGTCGCGGCTCATGGACGACCTGTTTGAGATCCCGGGCACGAACGTGCGCGTGGGGCTCGACGCGATGATCGGTCTCGTGCCCATCGTCGGCGACCTCATCTCGCAGGCGATCTCGAGCTACATCATCTGGGAGGCGCGGCGGCTTGGCGTCTCGCGCTGGATCATGGGGCGCATGATCGCCAATAGCGCCGTCGACACGGTGGTCGGCTTCGTGCCGTTCGCGGGCGACGCCTTCGACGTCATGTTCCGCGCCAACCGCAAGAACCTCGCCCTGCTCAAGGGCCACCTCGAGAAACACGGCCACGTACGCCGCCATGGCACAGGCGCCGGGCCGGTGATCGACGTGACCGCACGCCGCGTCGGCTGAGCCTGTTTCTCTCCGCGCCTGTTGCATCGAAGCGCCACTCTCGATGCCTTGCACTCGCAAGTCTCGAAAAACACTGTGGATTCCTCTGTGCAGCCGTAGTTGCAGGTGCGCGACTCAGTGATTGAGTAAAAGGGTTCGCTGCGTCTCGCGACGGTGTTGCGTCGGCACAAGTCACCGCAAGGATCGCAATGCCAAGACTTTCCCACCTCGCCCTTCTTGTCGCCGCCCTGAGCTTCATCGGCGGCTGCTGCCGGGACACCATCCGCGAGATGGCATCGCTCAAGGACACGAACCTGCGCCCGCAGCAGCGGACCTCGAAGGTGGCGCCCGAGCGGGCGACCAAGGCCGCGAAGGTCGAACGCGAGGACGACCACGAGGATGAGATCGAGACGGGGTCGATCAACAAGCCGGACTGCCAGGGACAGCACCTCGCCTATCAGGCGACGAAGGAATACTTGAAGAACTTCGGTCCCAAGCCGCCGGATCTGCCCGGCGAGCGGGGCCCGTGTAATCCCGACAACTGACCTTCGGCTCGCCGCGGTGCCACTTTGAGCGACTCGCTGTCGGCGCGTTCGTGGAAGTTGGCGTGGGTCCCGGCCTTCGCCGGGATGACGTCGAGGATGGACTAGCGGCCGGAGCCTAGCCGGCCTCGCGGATGTCGCGGTCGGCGACGATGGTCTGCAGCGCGCGCCAGATCTCCAGCATCGCCAGGGAATCGAGGCCGCAGTAGGTGAGCAGGTTCTGCACCGCCTCGCGGGCCTCCTCGGGCTCGAGCGCGCCGGTGACGATGGCGTTCCAGGTCTCGCTCGCCGTGGCGCCCTCCTGAATGGCGAGGCCCTTGTAGGAGAGCCGCGGCACGAGCGCGGGCAGCACCCACTTGATCGATGTCTTGCCGCGGAAGCCCGGGTGCACAACCATCTGCTCGCTGAAGACGTCCATCAGGTCCACGATGCGTTCGTTGACGGCGGCGAGGAACGCCTGCTCGGCAGGAAGACGCTCGGCGAGCTTGGTGTTGATGCCCTTCTCGAACGGCTTGTTCCAGACAACGATCGCGCCTTCCGGCGGCAGCGTGGCTTTGAGGGCCGCGACGAACGGCGCATCCGGGCAGTGGGCCTCCGTGTAGAGAAACTCGTGATGGACCGGCTCGGCGCCGGCGTGCATGAGCACGTGCAAGGAGAACTGGAACGGGACGTGGTTGAAGGGCGCATAGCCCGCAAAGCGCGGCAGCGCGCAGGGGTAGGTCTCGTAGTCGAGGAAGGCCACGGGAAAGGCGATGTCGTCGAGGAAGGACTGCAGCGGCGGAAGCTCGACGAACGGGCGGCGGCGCTGCGCGGCCTCGACCTGATGGCGCTGCGGCAGCGTCAGCTCGAAATCGGCGGGGATGTCGGTGATGGAGAGGATGCCGGCATCGACCAGCGCCCTGAGCTTCTTCGGCGAGGTGCCGATTCGCGTCAGATCGTGGATGCTGTAGTCCGGCACCTCCGGGTTGATATGTGCGAAGGTCGTGCATTGGCTGCTGCGGCCCTTGTAGATGCAGGCGCAGGGCGGCGCGGGCAGGGCGGCGAGCTGGATCAGATCGTGCGCGGCGTCCATCTCCGCACGCACGGCCTCGAAGATCGGCGTCACGCGGTCCGTGAAGTCCTCGCGTGTGAAGAGGCGCGTGAGATCGAGCGTGCCGTTCGAGACGTAGTCGCCGTTCAAGCGCACGAGGTGCAGGCGGCCGAGCGGCACGCCGTTCTCGCTCAGCACGTGCGCCTGGAAGGCGATATCATGCGCATAGAGGTCGTCCTTGGCCTTGCGGTCCTCGCCGCTGGTGGAGGCCTTGACCTCGTAGAGGTCGTAGGCGCGCCCGGCACCGTTCCACACGAGAATGTCGCAGGCGGTGGTGTAGCGCTCGGTCTCGAACACGGGCTGGTAGAGCACGGGCGTGCGCGCGGCCACGAGTTCGGCCGTGCCGGCCGCGTCGCCACGACGGATCAGGACACCGCCGGGAAACAGCTCGCGCGCCCGCACGTCGACGTCGTTGCCGATCTCGATGATGGCCCGCTCGAACACCGACAGCGGCTCGGCGTGGTAGATCTCGGGCTTGTGGACCTTCACCCAGGCGTTGTGGGCGCAGTCGCGGTAGACGAGGTAGTTCGTCTTGCTGAGCTTCATGCCGCCCCCGTTGCTGAGCTGGCCCTCGCGGGGCCTGATGCCTATCTCAAAGCAGACGCTGAAACCCAATTGCGGCCTGAACGTACAAAAGGCTGTAGGCTCAGCCAAACGCTGAATGAGGCTTTCCCCGTGCTTATCCGCAGGCCACCCGACATTTCGCCCTCCGAGATCACGCCGCGGAGCGCCTACCTCAGGCGGCGCGACGTGCTTGCGGGCGGGCTTGGGTTGGCAGCCCTTGCCATGCTGCCTACGAAAAAGGCAGAGGCTGCTCCGCTGGCCGCAACAAAAAGCCCGTACTCGACCGACGAGCCCGCGACGCGCCGCGAGGACGCGACCACCTACAACAACTTCTACGAGTTCGGCACCGACAAGGGCGATCCCGCCGCCAATGCGCACATGCTCAAGACCAGCCCCTGGTCGGTCAAGATCGACGGGCTGGTGGCGAAGCCCGCGACGTACACGCTTGAGGACATCCTGAAACCCGTGACGCTCGAGGAGCGCATCTACCGGCTGCGCTGCGTCGAGGGCTGGTCGATGGTGATCCCATGGATCGGCTTTCCGCTGGCGGACCTGCTGAAACGCGTCGAGCCGCTCGGAGCTGCCCGCTACGTCGCGTTCGAGACGCTGGTCAGACCCGAGGAGATGCCCGCGCAGCGCGGACTGTTTCAGCCGCTGCCGTGGCCCTATCTCGAAGGGCTGAGGCTCGATGAGGCCATGCATCCGCTCGCGATCCTGGCCACCGGCATGTACGGCGAGACGCTGCCGAACCAGAACGGCGCGCCGCTCCGGCTCGTGGTGCCATGGAAATACGGCTTCAAGAGCATCAAGTCGATCGTGCGCATCTCGCTCGTCGAGAAACAGCCGCCGACGACGTGGCAGTCTTCGCAGGAGAGCGAGTACGGCTTCTATTCCAACGTTAACCCGGAGGTCGATCATCCTCGCTGGAGCCAAGCCACTGAGCGACGCATCGGCGAGGGCAGCGGGCTGTTCGCCAAGCGGCGGCCGACGCTGATGTTCAACGGCTACGGCGAGCACGTCGCGCAGCTCTACTCGGGGATGGATCTCCGTGCGAACTATTGAGAAACGCATGTCGGAGACATGCCTTCGGCATGATGGGAGAGGGACCGCGGCTGCAAGCCACGCGAAGGCTTCGGCTCGAGAAGGATTCGCTCGTTGGTGGCCGACATGGCTCGGGCCGGGGAGCTGGGGGCTCTACGCGCTCGGGCTCACGCCGGCGGCGTGGACGTTCTATCTCGCCGTCACCGATCAACTCGGCGCGGACCCGCTCAAGGTGCTCGAGCGGTCGCTCGGGCTGTGGGCGCTGCGCTTCCTCATCGTCGGCCTCGCCATCACGCCGCTCAGGCGCGTCGGCGGGCCGAACTTCATCCGCTACCGGCGCACGGTCGGGATCCTGGCCTTCCTCTACGCACTCCTCCACGTAACGGTCTACGTGTGGCTCGACCAGGGGCTCGACATCGGGCTCATCTGGAAGGACATCGTCAAGCGTCCCTATATTACGGTCGGGCTCTTGAGTTTCCTGATCCTGATCCCGCTGGCGGCCACGTCGAATGCCGCCATGATCAAACGCATGGGCGGCGCGGCCTGGCAGCGGCTGCACCGCTGGGTCTACCTTGCCGCAGCGGCCGCGGCGCTGCACTTCATCATGCTGGTGAAGGCGTGGCCGGTGGAGCCGTTCGTCTATGCGGCGATCGTTGCCGGCCTCTTGATCTTCCGGGCCGCGGACCGGCGCAGGCCACAAACCAGAAACGTCACCACGAACCGAGGACGTCCATGACCAAAACCCACGACGACGCCTACTGGCGCGAGAGGCTCACGCCCGAGCAGTACAATGTGCTGCGCAAGGGCGGCACCGAGCGGCCGTTCACGGGCGAGCACCTCAACACGCACGCCGATGGCACGTTCACCTGCGCGGCGTGCGGCGCCCAGCTTTTCTCGTCGGATACCAAGTTCGAGTCCGGCACCGGCTGGCCATCCTTCGATCAGGCACTGCCGGGCGCGATCAGCTATCACCGGGACGCCTCACACGGCATGGTGCGGACGGAGGTGCGCTGCGCCAACTGCGAGTCCCATCTTGGGCACGTGTTCGAGGACGGGCCGACGGGAACCGGCAAGCGCTATTGCATCAACTCCGTGTGCCTGAACCACCAGAAGGAATAACGCCGAGCTCAAAAGACATACCCCGCCGAGGTGCCTTGCGGCACCTGAGCGGGGCAGCACCTCTCGGCGCCTAACGGTCACCATTGCTGACGACCGTCTGCGGAGACAACGCGGACCTGCAACACCGGGTTCCCGAGGCCGCTCAGCCGGCCTCGCCGATGATATAGCGGGCGATCTCGGCCTCGCGCACGCCCTTCTCGCTGCGGACCCAGCCGCGCACGGAGACGCCGGCCTGGTGCACGGTCTCGGGATCGCCCGAGATGAGCGGATGCCACCAGGCGAGCCCGCGGCCCTCATGGAGGCGGCGATAGGCGCAGCTCTCCGGCAGCCACTTGAGCTTGCGCACGGCCTTCATGTCGATCGAGAGGCAATCGGACATGCGCGCAAACCGGTTCGCGTAGTCCTTGCAGCGGCAGGATCCGATATCGAGCAGGCTGCAGGCGAGGCGCGTCAGGAAGACGTTGCCGGTGTCCTCGTCCTCGATCTTGACGAGGCAGCATTGCCCGCAGCCGTCGCACAGCGAATCCCATTCGTCAGGCGACATGTCCTTCAGCCGCTTGGTCTCCCAGAAGGGCTTCTCCTCGCCGTCCGCGGCCCACACCGCGGGGTCGGCGCCGGAGTCGCCCTCGTCCGCGGGGCGGCGCTTCGGGGCGCTGCGCCGACGTGCTTGGCACGGCTGCTCCTTCATCCTCATCGCCCGGCTGGACTGTCTGCTCACGTGCCTGCGCCCTCGAACGGAAATTTGGACCGATAGCTTACGGCGTCACCGAGATTGTCCGCCGCGTAGACGCCCCGCGCGACGGCGCGCGCGACGCAGTCGGCCGCGACCGAGCCGATGCGCATGAGCTGCATCAGGCGGTCGAGCGGGCTCGTCGAGAGCTCCGCCTTGCCGGTCGCGAGCACGAATATCACGTCGCCGTCGACATGCGAATGGATCGGGCGGAGCGAACGGGCGAGCCCGTCCTGGGCCATGATGGCGATGCGGCGTGCCTCGGCCTTGGTCAGTGCCGCGTTGGTCGCGACGACGCCGATGGTCGTGTTGCCGCCCGCAGCGGGAGGCGCCACGTCGAGGCGGCTCGCGGCAAACGGCTCGGCCGCGGAGACGGGCGGCAGTGGGCTCGGCCATCCGCGGCCGCCGAACTCGCCGTCGAGCTCGTAAGGGGCAGCCCAGAAGTGCCCGGTTCCGGGAATGACGGCCGAGCCGAACGCGTTGACCGCGATGAGAGCGCCGATCTCGACGTCTCCGTCGATGGCGCTTGCGGAGCCCAGCCCGCCCTTGAGGTTGCCGGCCATGGCGCCCATGCCGGCACCGACATTGCCGAGAGCGAAATCGCGCGCGGCACTCTCACAGGCGCGCATGCCCCATTCGCGATAGGGCGGCGTCTCGCCCCAGTCCTTGTCGCCGCCGTTGGGAAGGTCGAACAGAATGGCGCCCGGCACAACGGGGGACACGCGCGTGGTGTCGCCCGTCAGTCGAAATCCGCGATCGCGCGCGCCGAGCCACGCGACGGCGCCGGACATGGCCTCGAGGCCGTAGACCGATCCGCCGGAGAGCACGATGCCCTCGACGGCATCGACGAGGCAGGTCGGATCGAGCGCGTCCGTCTCGCGCGTGCCGGGTGCGCCGCCGCGCACGTCGCAGGCGGCGACCGTGCGCTGATCCGGCAGCACGACGGTCACGCCGCTGCGCACCGCCCGCGAGTCCACGTTGCCAACGGCTATGCCGCCAACATCGGTGATGAGGTTGCGCGGTCCGGGACGGATGGTCACGCGGACGGATCCTCCTCAAAGGTCGGCGTCGAACGAATGGTGCCCCTGGCCCGACTCGAACGGGCACGTCATTGCTGACAACAGATTTTGAGTCTGCCGCGTCTACCGATTCCGCCACAGGGGCTGTGAGCGATTAGCGTCTACCTGTGGCCTCCCGCCGTTGCAAGGCTCGTATTGCACGCCGGCAGCAAGTCTCCAAAGGAACGACGAGGGGCTCCGTGTGCGGCAAGCCCCGCACGGGCTCGTCGCAAGACCTCCCGTTATACAATCTTAGATTGAATCTATTGATACCATGATTGCAATCTATGCGTGTATAACCAGGGAGGCTTCCATGCCGGATACAGAACAAGTCGAAGCCATGATCCAGGAGCTCACGGCGCCGTCCGAAAAGCCCGTGAGCCTCATCGGAGCGCTCGTCTACTGGTGCGGTCCGATCAACGACGCCGTGGCGGCGCTGGAGAAGCAGGGCTTCCTCTACTGCGACGGACGCGAAGTCGAGCAGGCGCGGTATTCGAAGCTGTGGTCGGTGCTGAAGGATGCGTATGGCTATCCAGGCCTGCCGACGCGCCCCGGAATGTTTCGTCTCCCAGACTTTCGCGGGCGGGCCGCGATCGGAGCCGGCCAGGGATTCGGGCTCAAGGGGAGCTACAAGCTCGGCGCATACCTCGGTGCGGAAACGCACCAGCTCAGCGTCGCCGAGCTGCCCGCGCACACCCATCGCTTCGCCTTCCACGACACGTCGCATCACAACACGCCGAAGCATGTGGACTACTCGCCTGACGAGTACGGTACTTATCATCCGCAGGAGCGCGAGACGCACGCGACGGGCGGAAACCAGCCCCACAACAACATGCAGCCCAGCGTGACAGTGAACGTTTTGATACGGTGGCGCTAGGCGCGGGCTATTTCCACGAATAGGTGACGCGGCCGGTGCCGTGGACATGCTCGGCGACCTGAACGTGATCGCCGACGTGGGGATCAGTCTTCTTGAGCGCGAGGACATGAACCATGCGTCCGTCGTCGAGCTTCACGTCGACGGCAAGACCTTCCTCGATGGCTCGCGTCGAGCCGCCGACGACGGGACCGACGGCCGTGACCACGCCCGGCACATGGCGCGTCTCGACGGTGGCGTCGAGGCCGGTCGCCCACAGGCCACCCGCAATGCAGGCCAGAACGCCGACGCCGGCAGCAGCCAGCTTGGCCCGCTGCCACCAAAGCTGTTGCTCAAGCCGTCGTCTCGTCTCATCGCGCATGTCGGGTGCTGCTCCGCCGGGGTTCTGGTGAGACCGATGATTCACGCTTCGGACTGATAAGGTCCGAAGCGATCATGGTCAAAATCGTCGAGGCGGCGCCCGCCCCGTGCGTTCGGGCGCCTGTATAGACCCACGCGGGCGGAATGCGAAGAGGATCAAGGATGCGAGACGCGGGTCGGGGCCGGCGGGGAGCGGAGCCCGGAGCCTGGGCCATCCCATTCATAGACGGTCATGTAGTCGAACAGCATGGCGCGCTGGCGGAGCGTGATGCGGTCGCCCACCGCCGGGAGCACGGGCGCGTCTCCGATGCGGACCGAGGCGCCGCTGTCGAGCTTGACCTCGATGAATGGATAAACATGGCCCGTCTCGTCATTGAGACGCCAGTCCGCGCTTTCCACGGTGCCGGCGACCTGCCGCTCGTCCCGAGCCGACCGGTGATAGATGAAAAAGCCCGCGACCAAGACCCCCATCGCTATGAGCGCGGGTGTCCAGCCGGTGAGCCCTAGCCATTGCCGGCGATCGAGCCGTGCACGCGTTTCCCGCATGCCCCCCTCCCCAGAGCAGGTTGCTCTTCCTTGGAGTCGCCCCCCGACGCCACAAACATGTGCCCGATTCTTGGCCAAAGTCTGGCCGCGCCGTGGCGCTCGCTTGTCCGGCGGACGTGCAAGCGCTCAGGCGGCCTTCTCCTGCCCTTCGACCAGGCGGACAATGTCGGCCATGATGTCGTTGAGCTGGAAGTCCTTGGGTGTATAGACAGCGGCCACGCCGAAGCCCTTGAGCTTCACCTCATCCTCGGGCGGGATGATGCCGCCGACAACGACCGGCACGTCGTTGAGCCCTTCCTTGCGCATGCGCTCCATGACCTCGCCCACGAGCGGCAGGTGCGAGCCCGAGAGGATGGAGAGGCCGACGACGTGAACGCTTTCGTCGACCGCAGCGCGGACAATCTGCGTCGGCGTGAGCCGGATGCCTTCGTAGACGACCTCCATGCCGACGTCGCGGGCGCGGACGGCGATCTGCTCGGCGCCGTTCGAATGGCCGTCGAGGCCGGGCTTGCCGACCAGGAACTTGATGCGCCGGCCGAGCTTCGCGGAGACCGCGTCGACCGCGGCGCGCACGCCGTCAAGCTCCGTACCGGCGCGCTCCGGCGCGGCCTGGGCGACACCGGTGGGCGCGCGGTACTCGCCGAACACGCGCCTCAGCGTCGTGCCCCACTCGCCGGTGGTGACACCCGCCTTGGCGCAGGCGATCGAGCTTTCCATGATGTTGCGGCCTTCCTTGGCGGCCGCCTCGAGATCGGCAAGCGTCTTGGCCACGGCCTTGGCATCGCGCGCGGCGCGCCACGCCTTGAGACGCTCCACCTGCTCGGCCTCGACGGCGGGGTCGACGACCATGATCGCGCCCTCGCCAGCGGTGAGCGGCGACGGCTCCGTCTCCGTCCAGCGGTTGACGCCGACCACCACCAGCTCGCCGGTCTCGATCTGGCGCAGGCGCGCCGAGTTGCTCTCGACCAGCCGGCGCTTCATGTAGTCGATGGCGGCGATGGCGCCGCCCATGCGCTCGATGGTGGCGAGCTCGGCCTTCGCCTGCTCCTTGAGCTGCTCGACCTTGCGCGTGATCTCGGCGGAGCCGTCGAAAATATCGCCGTACTCGAGCAGGTCGGTCTCGTAGGCCACGATCTGCTGCATGCGCAGCGACCACTGCTGGTCCCACGGGCGCGGAAGCCCGAGCGCCTCGTTCCATGCCGGAAGCTGCACGGCGCGGGCGCGGGCGTTCTTGGACAACGTGACCGCCATCATCTCGAGCAGGATGCGATAGACGTTGTTCTCCGGCTGCGGCTCGGTGAGGCCGAGGCTATTCACCTGCACGCCGTACCGGAACATGCGGTTCTTGGGGTCGGTCACGCCATAGCGCTCGCGCGTGATCTCGTCCCACAGCTCGCCGAATGCGCGCATCTTGCAGATCTCGGTGATGAAGCGCATGCCGGCATTGACGAAGAAGGATACGCGGCCGACCACGGTGCCGAACTCGGCCTCGGGCACCTCGCCCGAGGCCTTGACTGTGTCGAGCACGGCAAGGGCGGTGGCCAGCGCGTAGGAGAGCTCCTGCACCGGAGTCGCACCCGCCTCCTGCAGATGGTAGGAGCAGACGTTGGTCGGGTTCCACTTGGGAACCTCGCGATAGGAGAAGACGATCGTATCCTTGATCAGGCGCAGCGAGGGCTCCGGCGGGAACACGTAGGTGCCGCGCGACAGATATTCCTTGATGATGTCGTTCTGAATCGTGCCCGTCAGCTTCGTGCGCGAAGCGTCCGTCTCGTCGGCGGTGGCGATGTAGAGCGACAACAGCCACGCGGCAGTGGCGTTGATGGTCATGGACGTGTTCATCTGGTCGAGGGGGATGCCCTCGAGCAGGCGGCGCATGTCGCCCAGGTGCGAGACCGGCACGCCGACCTTGCCCACCTCGCCCTTGGCCAGCTCGTGGTCGGAGTCGTAGCCGGTCTGCGTCGGAAGGTCGAAGGCGATGGAAAGGCCCGTCTGACCCTTGGCCAGGTTTTTCCGATAAAGCTCGTTCGACTTGGCCGCCGTAGAATGGCCGGCATAGGTGCGGAACAGCCAGGGCTTGTCCCGCTCCGGGCCTTTGCCTGACGTTCCTGCGACCTTCTTATCCGACATCCTTAAATCCTCACCCGCACTCCCACGTCCCATAGCGTACCGGCCGCCGGGCGCAAGGCAAAAGTCTAATCGTCACGGGGGAGAGGGCGTTCCGGGTCAGCGTGGCGCGGCGTTGGTGAGCGGCGTGCGGATGCGCGTCACGGCATCGACGAGGCGCACGAGCGCGATCATCGCGAGCAGCGCCACCATCATGCCGAGCGTCGCCCAGACGGTAACGTTGACCGTCTTTTCCGTGCTGGCGACGAGACCCCACGTGGCCGCCGTGTATATCCCCGCAAGGCCCCCGCAGAAAACGGCCGGGGCAAAGACGTTGGCAAGGCTCTTCACCGGAAGCATGGCGCGCATGACGACGAACACCACCAGCGTCAACGCGCCGACGATCCAATAGCTCATGGCGTCCGCAGCCGCGATGTCGCGCAGGACCTTGAAAACGTCCTCGTGGCTCATGATCCTCTCCGGCTGCGGTTCGAGACGTCGTCGGGCGGAAAGTCCTATCGCGTGTTCATTAACTCTTCGTTCGACCGCCGTCGGTGGCAGAGACATCCCGACGCTGCCCGATTTTCTTGCGCCGCGGCGCAGGCGCGCCGGCCTTCCAGGGCCTCGACGGAACCGGGGTAAAATCTAGCTCTTTGTTTTGGCGAGGATTCGTGCGCCAAGCCCCCGTTCCGGTCGGATGAGTGCCCGTTCGGAAAGCACTCTCCGAGCGCGCCTCGACATCCCCGCGACAAACTCTTGATTGCGGCGCGAAAAAGTGCTTGAAACGGAGGCCGAAAGGTACGGAGGGGCGCCCCGGGCAGCATCAGCCGGCCTTGGGGGAGCCTTACTTCGCGTCAGGGAGAGACGAGAGCATGTCGAGCCAGAGCGCCGCAACCAAAGGCAGCACCGCAGCACCTACTGCGCCTTCCGTGGTCGAGGCCAAGAAAGATCTCTACGAAATCGGCGAGATTCCGCCGCTCGGCCACGTGCCGAAGAACATGTATGCCTGGGCCATCCGCGCGGAGCGCCATGGCGAGCCGGACAAGGCGATGCAGGTGGAGGTGCTGCCCACGTGGGAGCTCGACAGCCACGACGTGCTCGTTCTCGTTATGGCGGCGGGCGTCAACTACAACGGCGTCTGGGCCTCGCTCGGCACGCCGATCTCACCGATCAACGATGTGCACAAGAACCCCTACCATGTGGCGGGCTCAGACGCGTCGGGCATCGTGTGGGCGGTCGGCTCCAAGGTGAAGCGGTGGAAGGTCGGCGACGAGGTCGTCATCCACTGCAACCAGGACGACGGCGACGACGAGGAGTGTAACGGCGGCGATCCGATGTTCTCGCCCAGCCAGCGCATCTGGGGCTACGAGACGCCGGACGGCAGCTTCGCGCAGTTCTGCCGCGTGCAGGACCGCCAGCTTCTCGAGCGGCCGAGGCATCTCACGTGGGAGGAGGCAGCCTGCTACACGCTGACGCTCGCCACCGCCTACCGCATGCTGTTCGGCCATCGCCCGCACGTGCTGCGTCCGGGCCATAACGTGCTCGTGTGGGGCGCCTCGGGCGGCCTCGGCTCGTTCGCGGTGCAGCTCTGCGCCACCTCGGGCGCCAACGCCATCGGCGTCGTCAGCGAGGACGACAAGCGCGACTTCGTGCTGCAGCTTGGCGCCAAGGGTGTGATCAACCGCAAGAACTTCAAGTGCTGGGGGC
>NZ_JADZBI010000065.1 GCF_020852195.1 Hyphomicrobium sp.
CGCCGCAGCGCAAGCGCGGGCGCTCCTACGCGCAGTGCAAGCTCTCGACGCGGGGCCGCCAGCTGCTGGCGCACCGCTGAGGATCGCCCGAGGCTGTCACCCGATCGTGGTAGCGTCTGATCGATGACCACCTCTGCGCTGCGCATGCTCCAGTCGACGGCCGCCGTTCCCGGCTGGATGGCCTCGTACGTGATCCTGCAGGAGGCCGCCGACCCGATGATCATCGGGCTGCCGGTCGCGCTCTGGGTGACGATCGAGGTGACGGATGGCACCCCGCCGGCGCTGCGCCAGGAGATCCGTCCCTACGTGATCAACCGCCACGGGCAGGTCGCCGACTACCTCGGCCAGCCGCCGGCGATGCAGTTCCTCTGCATCAGCCCGCCCAACGAAGACTGGCAGGCCAACGCGCGCGTGGCCTTCGACGATCACGTCCGTCAGCGCCTGGCTGCGGCGGTCACGCCGCCCGCGTTGACGTCGTCGGAGCCCTCCGACAACTAGCGGCTGATCGCGATGCCGATCAGCCCGCCGATGACCGTCACCCCGACGACGCCGGCGGTCCACTTCAGCCACGTCGGCATGTCCTGCACGGGCTCGACGCCAGGCAGCGCCGGGCTCGACGGCGCAGGCAGTTCCACCATGCTCGTCGGCACGGGCTTGCCCTCCTGGGGCGTCACCGCGGGCACCGGCGCCTGGGGCTGCGCCGGATCGGCGTGCGGTACCGGGATCTGGTAGGGCACCTGCGCCGGCGGCGGCGGGAACGGCGGCATCGAGACCTTGATCGGCGGCGGCACCGACGAGACGGGTGGATCGAAGGTCGGGTGCGGGATGGGCACGGGCCCCGGCACCGACGTCGACGGGCGCGGCCCAGGCAATGCCACTGCCGGCCCGCCATCGTTCTCCTGCGTCATGTACTGGGGACCGGCCCAGGCCGTGAGCAGCTTGCTCGGGTAGGACGGGACGGTCTCACCGCCCCCACGGAGGGTCAAGGTCAGCATGCCTCGAGCGTACCATGGCGTGTCACCCCATCGTGCTACTGCTAGAGCCGTGAGCCGCGCCGCGAACCTGGATCTGGATCTCCCCTCGAGCGTCCTGCGCTTGCTCTTCGAGACGCCGCCCCAAGGTGGGATGCGCTTCGAGGCGCCCTGGCGTGCGGGTCTGAACGCGGCGTGGGGCATCGCCGATTACTTCAAGGCGCTCCACGTCGCGCCGTACGAGCCGGCGCCCGAGGAGATCCACCTCGTCGGGCTCATCACCCGGCACTGGGAGGCCGTCCGGGCGGCCGGAGTTCATGGCTGGTGCGGATCGATCCGCCCCATCGAGCTGTACACCCGCGCCGGCGACGTCATCGGCCTCGCCCACCAGATCCGCCACCGCGACGTGGCGATCGCGTTTGGGCGGGCCGTCCAGCTCTACGTCGCGCGCTCGGATGGCGGCGGCTTCGCCTACAACGATCTCCTGCGCCGCCTCGAAGGATCGGGTGACCTCCACGAGGAGGCCTTCGACTCGTCGATCCGCGAGGCGCGCGCGCTCGACGCGATCGGCACCCGGACGATGCTGCAGAACGACGGCGTCGATCCGATCCGCCGTGCCTTCACCGATCTCTGGCAGCGTCGGCACTACCGCCTCATTTACGCGCTGCCGCGTGCGTCCACTCCCATCCCGCCCGAGGCCCGATGAAGCTCCAGACCGTCATCATGCAGTTCACCGCCGTCGTGTTGGTCGGCGACGACCAGCCCAAGGAGGAGGCGTTCGCGACCGTCCTCGACGGCATCAAGGCCGGCACGATCACCGTGTCGGATCAGGCGAGCCTCGAACCGACGCACGAGCGCGATCTGCCGACCGCCTGGCTCGAGCAACAGCCGTACGTCGCCGCGTCGATCTCCGACGAGGCCTACGCGCAGCACGCCTGCACCGCCGACGGGGATCCGCTCAACGTCGTCGAGATCTTCGATCACCTCTACAAGAAGTGAGGCCGCCCATGTCGACACCCACCTTCGGCTCCAAGGCCTTCGACGAGGCGGTCAAGGGATGAGTCGGTGGCACTTGGTGCTCCTACTCGGCGCGACGCTGCTCGAAGGTGCCGCTCGCGCTGCGGCCGACGATCTCGATGACGCGGCGCTTGCCGCAGCGCTCCGCCAGGTCAAGCCGCGGATGTCGCCGGCGCTGGCCGCCAAGCACGTCGCGTGGGCACGCGCCGCAACCGCCGACACCGAGGTCGAGGTCGAGCTGCTGCTCGGCATGGCCTTCCGTGAGTCGAGCTGGGATCCCTTCTCGGTCTCGCGGCGGGCCTGCCTGGCTGGTCGATGTGTCCGGGTCACAGGCCCGTTGCGCCATCCGGTGCCGCTGATGGAGGGCCCCTACTTCTGCGGCGTGATGCAGATCCATGCGCCGAGCTGGAAGGCCTGCGCACGGGAGGCTGCGGACACGTCCGCCAACTACCGCAAGGGCGCGCTGCACCTGCAGCAGTGGCTCGATGATCCTCAATGTGCGGCGCTACCTGGCGAGGCGCGGCTGACGTGCGCGCTGCTCGGCTACGGCGGCGTCGAGACGAACCGCGCAAGCCACCCTTACCCTCGTAACGTCCGGCGAGCTTCCGAGGATCTACGGCAGCGCGCCACGTTCACGGGAGGTATCCATGACCGACGCTGACGGAACGTTCCAACTGCCGATGCCACCACAAGTCCAAGCCCCCACCGTCCTCGGTGAAGCCGCCGCGGTGCGCCTGGGGGACGCCTACGACCTCATGGAGTCGCTTGACTCCTCAAGCGTCGACCTGTTGATCACGAGCCCACCGTACTGGGGGCACCGGAGCTACGGACGGGAACACAACTGGAAGATCCACGAGGAATGGCAACGCGCGGGCGGCACCGTTGAAACGCCGCCGCCCTACGAGTGGTACCGGAAGGCTGGCGGCGTCCTCGGGCTTGAGCCATTCCCGGATTGGTACGTCGCGCACTTGGTCGAGATCTTCGAGCGAGCGCGGCCCCGTCTGAAAGGAACAGCAAGCGTCTGGGTGAACGTCGGTGACACCTACTTCGCGCGATGGTCGAGCATCCGCGAGTCGGGCCGCCAGGGCCTCGGTGACAACGCGCGGGTGCGTCGCAGGACCCCGATGGGTGATTACCGACAGGAGAAGCAGCTCCTCATGATTCCGGCACGATTTGCGATCGCGATGCAGGCGCGCCGCTGGATCTTGAGGAACGATGTGATCTGGTTCAAGCCGAACGTGCCACCGCGGCCCGAAGCGGATCGCCTGCGCTTGTCGCACGAGCACTTCTTCCACTTCGTGCTCAGGCCCAAGGAGGGGCGCGCGAAGTACCACTACGATCTGGCCGCCGTTGAGCCTCGTGCGCATGACGTGATCGAAGTTCCCGTGCGCGCTGGCCAGGACGGGCACTCGGCGACGTTCCCCGCCGACCTTATCCGCCCCCGAATCCTCAGCTCATGCCCACCCGGTGGGCTGGTCCTTGACCCCTTCTGCGGTACAGGGCGCGCACTTGCGGTTGCCGTACAGAACGGCCGCCGCGCCATCGGGTTCGATGTGTCGCCGGAGTTCGCGAAGGCGGCTCGTGGGACGGCGGGCGGCACGGTAGCCCCTGCGAAGGGGAACGCCAGAGCGCGGCGCGCCATCGTCAAGCCGGGCACACCAGGCGGCAGGATCCGGAAGTCGAATGGCGCGCGCTAAGGACGCGCCGAACAACCTCGTAGCCGAGTGGTTCGAGCTGCGATCCTCCCCCAGCTCGACGTTGACCGGCGCCCCTCGACGGTGATCTGGGCGCAGCGGTGCCTCGACAGGCGGACCGTGGTGCGCACCGGACGAGGGGCGCCGGGAGGGCCGGGGCGGCGTGGTAACGTCGAGGGCATGCCCTACCTCTTCGAGTGCCGCGACTGCTGGTACGACAACACGTCGATCGCCAAGCAGCCGTTGACCGCGCAGCTAGCGGCGATCGCGACGCTGAAGCGCGGCGCGACGAGCCTCTGGCAAGGCGCCGCCGCCGGCGGCAACCTCCGCGACTGGTACACGATCTTCAGCAGCACCCAGCTACGGCCGCTCCTCGAGCTGGCGCGCCGATGGCCCTCGGCGCTGATCCTGCGGGGCGCGTTTGCAGCGCAGGAGTTGCTGCTGAGCGCGCTGCTGCTCGAGCCGGTGACGACCAAGAGCTTCCCGGGCGCGCTCGCGAAGAGCCTGTTGCGCTGGCAGCTGCTCAACGCCGCGGCCGAGTCGAAGAGCCTGCTGTCGTGGACAGGGCAGCCGGATCGCCTGCGGACGGCGCTGGCGCAGACGCTCCGCAGCGATCCGAGCCCGTACGTCCGGCTCGAGGCGCTCCGGGCGATCGGCGCGGCGCCCGTGCCGATCTCCTGGACGGGGCCGCTGCTCGAGAGCATCCGCGGTGCCGAGGCCGTGCTCGCCGAGACGTCCTTCAAGCAGGACGAGCGCCAGGCGCTGGCCAAGTACCTCGCCGAGGTCACCGGCAAGCTGCAGGCCGCGGCCGCGCCGTCCTTCACGCCCGTCATGGTGCCGGGCATCGCCGAGCCCGTCACGACGCTCGACCTCCAGCTCCCCGCGGTCGACCCGGCGCCGCGCCGCTGGGTGCCGTGGGCGCTCGGCGGGCTCGCGCTGGTCGGGCTCACCGGCCTCGGCCTCTGGGCGCACAAGCGCACGGGCGCGCAGCTGACGCTGCCTGGCGAGATCTAGCTCCACGTCTCGAGCGGGCACGCGTGTTCGACGGGCGGCCGCGCCGCTCGCGCATGCTCCGTCTCGACGCCGCCGCACGGGCACCTCCAGCACCTGTGCGCTGGGTTGTAGATCATCATCGGGCGATGGCGTTGAGGTAGCGGATGCGAAGGCAGCGCAACGCGCGCCAGGCGATGCGGAGCGAGGATCTCGACGTAGACCCGTGGCGTGGAGCGCGGCCAGAGCGCGAACACCAGCACCGCCAACCCGAGGATCCAGATCATGAGCCTCCCCCTGCGCGTGAGGCCTCTCGGACGGCCTCGTCCCATATCTCCTTTTCAGAAGACTCAGAGCGCATGCGCTCGTGATTGTCGAGTGCGGCGGGAGGCGTCTGGATGGCAGCCTCGAGCTGCGCCGGGCAGCCGAGATCGGTCACCATCAACTCATCGATGTGCCAACGCATACATCCACGACGAAAGTCTCGACCGTAGACGCAGAGACGCTCACCCTCCACCTCGACGCGGCAGGCCATTCCATCCTGCCGCGTCCACGTCGCCGCTCGCTGCGGTGTGACCTGCGGCAGCAGATCGAGGAGGCGCCCTCCGACAGCGGCAGCTCCGGCCAGTTCAGCCGCGCGGCGATCGACCGCCCGCTCGATCGCCGCGGCCGCGTCCATGCGACCGTCGGTGACCTGGTTCGGGTCGCCGCCGCAGGCGACGACGTACTGCTGGATCGCGGCCCAGACCGCGACGTGCGCATCGGAGCCGATGCGGCGATCGGTAGAGGGGGACACCGAGGCCTCCTAGAGCGGGAACCAGACG
>NZ_JADZBI010000066.1 GCF_020852195.1 Hyphomicrobium sp.
GTGCTCGCGCGAGGAGCCGCAGCCGAAATTCTCGCCCGCAACCAGGATTTCCGCGCTCCGGTACGCGGGCTTATTGAGCACGAAGTCGGGATTCTCCTTGCCGCTCTGGTCGTAGCGCAGCTCGTAGAACAGCGCGCGGCCGAGCCCCGTGCGCTTGATCGTCTTCAGGAACTGCTTCGGGATGATCATGTCCGTGTCCACATTCCGGAGCGGAAAGGGAGCGGCGACGCCCGTTAGCTTGGTAAACTTCTGCATCTCTTGGTGTGTCCTGAACCTTCAAACGCGCAGGCTGTCTGCCAGCGCCCGGAAATAGCCTTCGGCGGCGAGCAGGCGGTCGACCCGGATGGCGGCCGCCGACGCCGCAGGCCCGACCGTCGTCCGGTGCGCGCCGAGCTGCTCCAGCCGCCTTTTAACGCCAGCAAGCTTTCGTCCGTCAAGATGGTGTTGCAGCACGCCGACCAGGGTCTCCAGATAGCCCGTGATCCGGCCGAATTCACGGATCACCCCACGCTGCGCCACCCTGTCGTTGGGGGCTGTCGCGAGCCGTGCCGAGTGGCGGGCCGCCCGGCCCAGCGTCTCGGCGATGGCGTCGGCATAGCGGGCCACCTTGGCGCGCCGCGACCGGTCCAGCGCCGTGAGCGCGCCGGCCCAGGTCCCGACCGTCTCGGCGATCGAAAGCAGCCGCTTCGGAAACTCGAGAACGTGCATGGCGACGGCCGACCGGGACAGGCGGTTAAGCCCCCGATCGTAAATCAGGTCCTGCGGCCGGGGATAAACCTAGAGGCTAATGCCATTTGGCCCGAACGTGGCACGGCTTGGGTGTTGATCCTCGACGTGTCTGGACTCCGGCCTTCGCCGGAGTGACGTCAAGTTCGTGGCAGCCGAGTCGGCTCGTTCTGTCAGTAACGGAAGGCCTCTACCGGATCGAGGGGTCGGCGAAGCACTTGCGCATGTACTCGCAGCGGTGCGAGCCCGCGAAATGCATGCTGTCGCCCTTGGCGGGAGAGATGAAGGCACAGATCTCCTCGAGCCCGTTCTCGTCGAGCCAGCCCTGCCGCCGTCCACGCTGCACGGCGAAGCAGTCGGCGGTCTCCTCGTCGGGCCCGCGGAACTGATGCCCGCACTCGTGCGCGAAGATCCAGAGCTTGACCGGCGTCGAGACCTTGGCGAGGAGCCGCGGATTGAGGATCAGGAAGCCCGGATAGGCCGCGCCGTAGTCGTCGAGCTGGCTGTCGATTACGGTCGGGCGCTGCCCGCAGATTTGCTTTTTGCCGTCGAGCTTGAGCTCACCCGGCGGCAGGACGTGCGCATCGCCGCCGACGTGGTCGACATACTCCTGTGGCGTGGGCACATCGTCGGCTGAGACCGGCTGCACTCCGAGTGCAAAAGCCGCAAGGCTCGCGCCCAGGAGAGATCGGCAGAGGGAGTGGAAGGTCGGACGGAGAACCGTCGTCAAATGAGCACCTCTACGCGACACCCGCACGCGCCCCGAAGAAATCCTTAGCAGCTTCAACATCGCCTGCAAAAGTTAACATTCGCTCAGGCGTGCCGAGCTTGTGCAGAACACCCCGCGCGCTGTGGCGAAATTGCAGCGCTCGGCAATTTTCGTCGTTCTATAGAAACAGGACTTTTTCCTGGCGGGCCAGTCACTGCGCCGCCTGCTCCTCGATCTCCTCCATATCGTCGTCGGAGAAGCCGAAATGATGGCCGATCTCGTGCACGAGCACGTGCGTGATGATCTCGCCTAGGGGCTCGCCGCTCTCTGTCCAGTAGTCGAGGATCGCCCGCCGGTAGAGGAACACCATGTCGGGCTCGCGCGGCGCGTCGAGCACGCTCTTCTTGTCGAGCGAAAGCCCCTGGTAGAGTCCCATCAGGTCGAACGGGCTTTCGATGTCGAGCTCGTCGAGCACCTCGTCGAGAGCGAAATCCTCGATGCGGATCACGAGATCGCCGCATACCTCGCGGAACTCTGGCTCGATGCGCTCCCACGCCGCCGCCGCAATGATCTCGAAATCGGCCAGGGTGGGCGGCGTCGCCGATTTCCAGTCCACCGCGCCCGCCATGCCCTGCTCTCCCGCCGTTTCTGATTTTCGAAGGGCAGAGATAGGCGCTTCGGGCCCACCCCTTCAAGGGGTGGCGGCGCATCCGGCAGGCGTTCTAGGCCTGCCAGGTGCGAATGTCGACGAAATGGCCCTCGAGCGCGGCTGCGGCCGCCATCGCCGGCGACACGAGGTGCGTCCGCCCCTTGTAGCCCTGACGGCCCTCGAAGTTGCGGTTCGACGTCGACGCGCAACGCTGCTCGGGCTTGAGCTGGTCGGGATTCATGCCGAGGCACATGGAGCAGCCGGGCTCGCGCCACTCGAAGCCGGCGGCCTTGAAGATCTTGTCGAGACCCTCGGCCTCCGCCTGCTGCTTCACGAGACCCGATCCCGGCACGATCATCGCGTAGGCGAGCCGCTCGGAGATCTTCTTGCCCTCGACGATTTTGGCAACTTCGCGCAGGTCCTCCATGCGCCCGTTGGTGCAGGAGCCGATCCATACCACGTCGAGCGGGATGTCCGTCATCCTCGTGCCGGGTGCGAGTCCCATGTACTCGAGCGCCCGCTTCATCGAGGCACGCTTGTTCTCGTCCGCCACCTCGTCCGGGTTCGGCACGAGGCCGGCAACCGAGACCACATCCTCGGGGCTCGTGCCCCAGGAGACGATCGGCGGCAGCTTGGCCGCGTCGAGGCGCACCTCGCGGTCGAAATGCGCGCCTTCGTCGGAGTAGAGCGTGTCCCAGTACTTCAACGCCATGTCCCAGGCCTGGCCCTTCGGCGCCTTGGGACGGCCCTTGATGAAGGCATAGGTCTTCTCGTCGGGCGCGATCATGCCGGCCCGCGCGCCACCCTCGATCGACATGTTGCAGACCGTCATGCGGCCTTCCATGGAGAGGTCGCGGATCGCCTCGCCCGCGTACTCGATCACGGAGCCCGTGCCGCCGGCGGTGCCGATCTCGCCGATGATGGCCAGGATGATGTCCTTCGCCGTCACGTGGGCCGGCAGCTTGCCGTCCACGGAGACGCGCATGTTCTTGGCCTTCTTCTGCACCAGCGTCTGGGTGGCGAGCACGTGCTCGACCTCGCTCGTGCCGATGCCGTGCGCCAAGGCTCCGAACGCGCCGTGCGTCGAGGTATGGCTGTCGCCGCAGACGATGGTGGTGCCGGGCAGCGTGAAGCCCTGCTCGGGGCCGACGACGTGCACGATGCCCTGCCGCTTGTCGAGCTCGTTGTAGTACTCGACGCCGAAGTCGCGCGCATTGGTGGCCAGCGTCTCGACCTGCACCCGGCTGTCCTCGTCGGCGATGCCGCGGGTGCGGTCCGTGGTCGGAACGTTGTGGTCGACGACGGCCAGCGTCTTCTCGGGGGCCCGTACCTTGCGTCCGCTCATCCGGAGCCCCTCGAACGCCTGCGGGCTCGTCACCTCGTGCACGAGATGGCGGTCGATGTAGAGCAGGCAGGTGCCGTCCGGTTGCCGGTCGACCACGTGGTCGTCGAAAATCTTATCGTAGAGCGTCTTGGCCATGGTTCGGGCTCGGTAAAGGGGGAATTTTCCCATCAGATAGCGTTTCGGCGGCCGGGTTGCAAATCAGCCGCCCTTGCCGCCCCGATAAGGTGAAAATCGGCGATGTTTGCGCCCAACGTGCGGTGCCCGCTCGGGCGACGCCAGCCAGCAAAAGGGCCGGACCCCGATCGGCGGCCCGGCCTGAGGTGGCCAGCACGGAAGCTCGCCTTGGGCGGTGGCAATTAACCCTCGGCTCAGCGCCGCACCGGATGCCTGAGATACGGCCGGACCCCTCTGCGGTTTTACGCGCCAGGCCAAAGTACAGCCTACTCCCGCCAGTGGCGCGCCTTGGCGACCAGGAAGTCGCGCAGCACTTGCACCTTCTTCGAGCTCTTGAGCTCTTCGGGATAGACGAACAGCACCGGCAGGCTCGGCTTTTCCGCGTCGCACTTGGTGAGCACGGGCACCAGGTCGCTGTCCTGCTCCGTCATGTAGTCGGGGATCATGCCGATGCCGATGCCGGCCAGCACGGCCTGCTTGATCGCCACCACGCTGTTGGTCCGGAGCACCGGCTCGCGCGGCTCGCCTTCCGGGCGCCCTGCCGTCTCCAGCCAACTGATCGCAGGCAGCAGTTGCGGCGGCATGCCGCTGTAGGACAGCACGCGGTGGCTGCCGTTGTCGAGGTCGGCGAATGTCTCCGGAACGCCGAAGCGGCGCGTGTATTTCGTCGAGGCCATCGGCCGCACGCTGGCCGTGAACAGTGGCCGGCGGATGAGGTCCGCCTGCTCCGGCTCGCGCGTCCAGATAGCGACATCCGCGGCGCGCATGGCGATGTCGATCTGATCGTCGTCGAGCAGAAGCTCGATGCGGATCTCCGGATAAAGCTCCATGAACTCGCGAAGCCGCTGCGACACCCAGACCGTGCCGAGCCCCACCGGCGCCGCTACCGAGAGCAGTCCGGACGGCTTGGTGGTGGTATCGGCGAGTAGCGTTTCTGCCGTCTGCAGCTTGCTCATGACCTCGGCCACGGTGGCGTAGAGCAACTCGCCCTGCTCGGTCAGCACGAGGCCGCGTGCATGGCGGTGGAACAGCGAGACCTTGAGGTCGCGCTCCAGTGCCGACACCTGCCGGCTGACAGCCGACTGGCTCATGTGCAGCGCGTCGCCCGCGTGCGTGAAGCTGCCCGCCGCGGCGGCCGCATGGACGATCCTGAGCTTGTCCCAATCCATCGAGATACCCCGCAAACGAGCAATCGGCCGGCGACCAAGCGATTCCGATCGCTCGGGCGAACGGTGCATCCGCACGGACACGCATCGTCTGCCTAAGCATTGCGATTATTTGATATCAGAATTAGGGTGGCCATCGAAAAATGCATAGCGGCGACCCTGCACCACAGGTAAAGCCGGCATTGGCAGCGAACCAAGCTGTGGTTATATCTGCGCGTATACGACGGGCTGCGGCGCGCCTGCCGCCAGCCAATCCCCAACCCCTGCCGGCCGTTTCTTAGCCGCCGACCCAAGAGCAAAGGTGTGTCGACATGAGGTTCCTGCGTGTAGCTGCTCTCGCCCTTGCCGCCTCCCTGAGCGCCTGCGGTGGCTCCGACGAGCCGACGAAAGTGTGGGAAGCTACGGGCTTCAGTGCGCCTGAATCGGCGCTTCCGGACACCGACGCCGGCGTGATCTACGTCAGCAACATGGGTGGCGGCAAGCCCGACGAGAAGGACGGCGACGGCTTCATCTCGAAGCTTAGGCTCGACGGCAAGGTGACGGAGGCGAAGTGGGTCACCGGCCTCGACGCACCGAAGGGCCTGGCGCTGTCCAATGGCAAGCTGTACGTCGGCGACGTCGACCATCTCGTCGAGATCGACGTTGCGACCGGAACCGTCACCCGCCATCAGGCCGCGGGCGCCAAGAGCCTGAACGATCCCGCCGTCGACAGCGAGGGCCGCATCTACGTGCCGGACTGGGCAGGCAACGCCATCTGGCGGCTCGCCGACGGCACTTTCGAGAAGTGGCTCGAGAGCGACGCGCTCAAGACCCCGAACGGGCTCCTCGTCGAAAGCGACAGGCTCGTGATTGCCCCCTGGGGCAGCGGTCTGAAGGCTGACTTCTCCACCGAGACGCCCGGCAACCTTCTGACGGTCAGCCTCGCCGACAAGACCGTCGCCGACCTCGGCAACGGCACCCCTGTCGGCAACCTCGACGGCCTTGAGCCGTTCGACGCCGACAACTATCTCGTGACCGACTGGGTGGCCGGCAAGGTGTTCCAGGTTTCGCGCTCGGGTGAGGCCAAGGTGGTGCTGTCTCTCGGCCAGGGCACGGCTGACCTCAACTACAACCCGAGCACGCGCACCGCCATCATCCCGCTGATGGTCGACGGCAAGGTGGTCGCCTATAAGTTCTGACGCGGGCGGGAGCGCCCTTGGAGAGAGGTCGCGCCGCGGAAGCGGCGCGGGTGAGGGGGGCGAGATTTACTCTGCTGCCGCGGCTGTCGCCCCTGCATGCGCCAGGAATCGCTCCGCCTCGAGCGCGGCCATGCAGCCCATGCCGGCGGCCGTTACCGCCTGGCGATACACGTCGTCCTTCACATCGCCGGCCGCGAACACGCCCGGTATCGACGTGGCCGTCGAATCCGGTGCGGTGACGAGGTAGCCCGACGGCTTCGTCTCGAGCTGGCCTCTGAACAACTCTGTCGCCGGCGCGTGCCCGATGGCGACGAACACGCCGTCCACCTTGCGCTTGGTGATCTTGCCCGTCTTGACGTTCCTGAGCTTGACGGCCGTCACCGTGCGCGGCTCGGCCTCGCCCACGATCTCCTCGACCGCGCTGTCCCAGATCACCTCGATCTTGTTGTTCTTGAACAGCCGGTCCTGCAGGATCTTCTCGGCGCGGAAATGGTCGCGCCGGTGCACGACGATCACCTTCTTGGCGAAGTTGGTGAGGAAGATCGCCTCCTCGACGGCGGTGTTGCCGCCGCCGATCACGACCACTTCCTTGCCCTTGTAGAAAAATCCGTCGCACGTTGCGCACGCCGAGACGCCGTAGCCTTTAAACGTCTCTTCGCTCGGGATGCCGAGCCAGCGCGCCTGGGCGCCGGTGGCGATGATCAGCGCGTCGCACGTGTAGCGGTCGCCGGAATCGCCCTCGAGGCGGAACGGCCTCACGCCGAGGTCCACCTTCACGATGTAGTCCATGATGATCTCGGTGCCGACGTGCTCGGCCTGCGCCTTCATCTGCTCCATGAGCCACGGCCCCTGGATCACGTCGGCGAAACCCGGATAGTTCTCGACGTCGGTCGTGATGGTCAGCTGTCCGCCCGGCTGATTGCCCTGGATGAGGACGGGCTGCAGCATGGCGCGAGCCGCGTAGATGGCGGCGGTGTAGCCCGCCGGGCCCGAGCCCAGGATGACGACGCGTGCGTGCTTGGCTTTGCTCATGACCGACCCTTCCGGCCCGCATTTTCGGGGCTCTGCCGCGCGGCACCCCTCCGGTGCGGGCGGCAGCCCTCATATAATCAAGGACCGGGGCCAGCGCGAGCCCTGCCAAGCGCAAGTCGGCACCTATCAACCGTCCGATAGATAGGACAGCGCGGCGCGAATCACGGGCGGGGCAAACAAAATATTCCGGTGTCCCAATCCGTCGAACGCCAGCAGCGTCGCCTTGGGGCACGCCGCCGCGATCTCCTCGGCATGCCGGAACACCACCTCCGTATCGTCGCGGGCATGGATCACGAGCGCCGGGCGGCCGGTTGCGGCCAGCAGATTGGCAGCCGTGAAGGTCGCCATCGGTCGGTGCGCGACGCGCTCGAGGTGTCGCTCGAAGTTGCGCGTTGCCGCCGGCCCGAGGTGAAGCTCGTCGGCGAACTCCCGTGTGATGGTCGAGAAGCTGTTCGGCGAGGAGAGGAGCACGTAGCGCTCGAACGGGTAGGCGCGCGCCATCGGCGGGCCGCCTTCGCCCACGAGCAGCGCGGCGAGGCCGCCCATGGAATGCGTGACCGCGAACTTGAACGGGCCGAGCGTCTCGGCGACGTGCAGCAGGGCCCGCGCGCAATCGATCAGGCTGGCGCGTTCCTGCGCGCTCTTGCCGTGGCCGGGCTGATCGAATGCGACGACGCGGAAGCCGGCCCGGCGCAACTGCTCGGCGAACACGGCCATGAAAGAGGCTTCGCTGGTCCAGCCGTGGGCGATAAGCACGCCGGCATGCGGGCCGTCTCCTTCGGGCTCGAACACGTAGGCCTGCACCTCGCCTTCGGTGGTCGGCATGCGCACCCAGAGCGCATTGCGCAGGTGGAACCGTGCGCGCTCGGCGAGCAGAACGTGATCCGCGCTGCGCCGCGTGGAGAGCTTCGGCAGGCAGAAGCGCCGGTAGGCGAGATCGCCGGCCAGCGCCGGCGGCAGATGGTCGAGACGAACGGGCCGCGTTCTCAATCTCCGATCGAAGAACAGGGTCATCGACCGCCGGTCTCCCTATACAGGCTCACACGCCGCGCGAAAATCGAAGTCCGCCAGCACGTTCGAGAAACGGATTGGATCGCCAAGGGACTCCCGTGATAGAGGACACGTCATGAAAACCGTCGATGAGCACCGTCCGGAAACGTGCAAGCCGATCGGCGAGATCCTCTCGCTCGTCGGCGACAGGTGGACCGTGCTGCTGCTCGCCGCGTTGGGCGACAGACGTATGCGCTTTGGCGAGTTGCACAGAGCCATCGACGGCATCTCACAACGTATGCTGACCGTAACGGTACGCAGCCTCGAGCGCGACGGATTGCTGATCAGGACGGTCTATCCGACCATACCGCCGCGCGTGGAGTATGAGCTGTCCGATCTCGGCCGCTCTCTCAAGGATGCCCTTGCGCCGGTCGGCGCCTGGGTATCCGCAAATCAGCAGAGCATCGAAGCCTCTCGTCGACAATTCGACCAGAAGGCGCAGGAGAACGATAGCTCCCGACACTTATCGAACGGTAAGTAACGACCGAAAAAGTGCCGTCTTGTGGTGTGGGTACGGCACGCCTAGGTCCCTCGCGATTGCATCAGCCGAGGGACCTTTCATGACTTCGAGACCCCACATCGCCATTGTCGTCAGCACCACGCGCCAAGGCCGCTTCGGCGACACTCCGACCGCGTGGATTGCCGACATCGCGAGCCGTCGCGGCGACGCCACCTTCGAGGTCGTCGATCTGCGCGACTATCCGATGCCGTTCTTCGAGCAGAAGATTCCGCTCATCTACGCGCCCGTCGAGAACGACGTCGCCAGGCAATGGGCAGCCAAGATGGCAAGCTTCGACGGCTACATATTCGTCACCGCCGAATACAACCACAGCATCACGGGTGTGCTGAAGAACGCGCTCGATCACCTCTACGAGGAGCCTCAGCGCAAGCCGGCGACATTCGTCGGATATGGCGGAACCGGCGCTGCGAGAGCAATTGAGCATCTGCGCAATATTCTGGCCGAGCTGCACGTTGCCACGCTCAAGCATGCAGTCCACATCGGTATGGTCGAGATGATCGGCATGTTGCGCGAAGGCAAGCAGATGACCGACTACCCGCATCTCGAGCAGTCGGCCGTGCCGATGCTGGATGACCTCGTATGGTGGACAGTGGCGCTCAAGCAGGCCCGCGAGGCAGCAACCCGATAGGGCGCCATCGTCATCAGATCAGCCGCATGGCTCTGAAGCTCGCATGCCCGCCGCGGCCGACGATGATGTGGTCGTGGACGGTGACGCCGAGCGGCCGACCTGCATCGACGATCATCCTCGTCATGTCGATGTCGGCGCGCGACGGCGTCGGATCGCCCGACGGGTGATTATGGACGAGAATGATCGCCGTCGCCGAGAGTTCCAGCGCCCGCTTCACCACCTCGCGCACGTAGACAGGCGTGTGGTCGACGGTCCCCTCGCCCTGCACCTCGTCGGCGATCAGGCGGTTTTTCTTGTCGAGGAACAGGATGCGGAACTGCTCCCGGTGTGCGAAGCCCTGGGCCGCCCGCAGATAGTCGAGCACCTGGTTCCACGACGAGAGCAGCGGGCCGGATGTGATCTCTCCCTGCATCAGGCGCAGCGCCGCGGCGCGGATCAGCTTGATCTCGGTGACGACGGCGTCACCGACGCCGGTGATCTCTCTCAGTCGGGTGTCGGGTGCATTGACCACCTCGGCGAACGATCCGAAGCGCGCCAAGAGCCGCTTGGCGAGATCCTTCGTGTCCCGGCGCGGGATGGCGCGGAACAGCACCATCTCAAGCAGCTCATAGTCGGGAAGCGCCTCCGCCCCCGCCTTGCGGAAGCGCTCGCGCAGCCTTTGGCGATGCCCGGTGTAGAGCGGCTGCGGACCTTCGAGGAACGAGCCCTGTGCGCTCGTCTCCTGTTGCGACCGCTCCGGTGCAGGCGAGTCCGGCTCTTGAGCTTTCGGATCTCGCGCGCCGGGGTCCTGCATCGGTCTATCCGCGGATCAGCTCTGGCGGGAGGGCCACTCGAGACCGGCTGGCGAATGCGTGAACACCTCGACGCCGGTCTCCGTCACGCCGACCGTGTGCTCGAACTGCGCCGACAGCTCGCGATCCCGCGTCACCGCCGTCCAGCCGTCGGAGAGCACCTTCACGTGCGGCTTGCCGAGGTTGATCATCGGCTCGATGGTGAACAGCATGCCGGGCTCCATGACGGCGCCCTCGCCGGCCTCACCGTAGTGGAGGATGTTCGGCCGGTCGTGGAACAGCCGCCCGAGCCCGTGGCCGCAGAAGTCCTTGACCACGCTGCAGCGCTCGCCCTCCGCGAACGACTGGATGGCGGCGCCGATGTGGCCCAGCGTGTTGCCGGGCTTCACCTGCGCGATGCCGCGGTTCAGGGCCTCGTAGGTCACCTCGATCAGCCGCTCGGCGCGGCGGCTGATAGCGCCGACCGAGAACATGCGGCTCGTGTCGCCATGCCATCCGTCGACGATCAGCGTCACGTCGATGTTGATGATGTCGCCCTCGCGCAGCGGCTTGGGTCCGGGGATGCCGTGGCAGACCACGTGGTTGATGGACGTGCAGATGGACTTCGGAAAGCCGCGGTAGTTGAGCGGCGCCGGCACGGCTCCGTTGTCGAGCGCGAACTCGAGCACGCGGTCGTCGAGCTCCTCGGTGGTCACGCCCGGCTCGACGTAGGGGGCGATCATGTCGAGCGCGGCGGCGGCGAGCTGCCCAGCCTTGCGCATGGCAGCGAAGGCCTCCGGCCCATGCCGCTTGATGGCGCCCGTCTCACGCAACTGGGCGCGGCTGACTTCGACGTTGGACATGGGTGTAATGCGTGCCTTCTCTCAAGCGGGACCGAGAGCGCCGATCCTAGTCGACGTCAGCGGGAACAGAAAAGGAATGTAGTCCAAATCCTTCGCCGCGCAACGCTCGGCGGGCCGACGTAGGCCGTCCATTCATGAAAAACGGCGGCTGCCAAGGGCGCCGCCGTCTCCGTTATAGCCGTGTGGCCGGATTGGTCGGCCGTTACTCCTTGGCTTCCTCGGCCGGAACCTCGGCGGCAGCGGCTTCGGCGACGAGCTTCTGCGCCTCGCCGACCCAGTCGTCGCGCTCGACCTGACCGTTGAGCTTCAGCGCCTCGTCGACGTTGGCGATGTCCTCGTCGGAGAAGTTGGCGACCTGCTCGAACTTGTAGCAGTTGAGCGTCTTGAGCCGCGCCGCGAGATCGGCGTCGATGCCCTTGATGCGCGTCAGATCATCGGCCTCGCCTTTGGGCTTCTTGAAGCCCTTCCACGCCGCGTTGAGACGGCGGGCGCGCACGTCGGTGCGCTCGAAGATGCGGGCGGCACGGCCACGGCGGCCGCGCAGGTAGTAGAGCTTCGCGCGCCGGACCTTGCCGCGGCGCAGAACCTCGATCTCCGCGATGTAAGGCGAGTAGATCGGGAACACGCGCTCCACGCCCTCGCCGTAGGAGATCTTGCGGACCGTGAAGCTCTCGTTGAGGCCGCCGCCGGAGCGGGCGATGACCACGCCCTCGTAAGCCTGCAGGCGGACCGACTGGCCTTTGCCGTCGCCTTCGAAGACCTTCACCATCACCTTTACGGTGTCGCCGGGGCCGAACTCCGGCACCGTCCGGGTCTTGAGCACGGCATCCATCTGCTCGCGCTCGAGCTGTTGAATGATGTTCATTTTCATTCCTTTTTGCTTGTACATCAATGCAGAGGAGCGGCGCCGGGACAGTCGTCCGCGTGCACGGCTCATGCGGCTCCTTGTGGAGCGGACCCTTGATGGGAAATTTGTTGGCCGCGCTATAGCCGAATTGGAGGCCCCTGTCGAGGCCGGACTCGCGCTCGCGGGGGCGTCAGCCGGGTGGCGCGGACGGTTTTGGCGGCTCGGCCTCCTTTTCCAGCACCTCGGCCGTCGATGGGCTCAGCGCCGTGCCCTTCTTCTTCGGCTGCGTGAGCGGGGTCGGCTCGGGCGTCGTCATGTTGCCGCGGAGTAGCTGGCGCCCGGCCGTGAACCCGCCGACCACCTGCAGGGCCAGCCGCTCCTCGTCCCGCTTGCGGACGTCGCGGGCCGTCTCCTCGGCGACCGCCGGATCGAAGCCGAGCCCGATCAGCACGTGCTTTCCGAAGACGAGCGCCGATTCGAACATCTCGCGGATGTAATAGTCGACGCGCGTTTCGATCAGGCGCAGCGCGTGACCGCGGTCGTAGGCGCGCACGAACAGCTTGGCCACCGGGAACTCGGCCTTGACGAGCTCGACGATGCGGTCGGCGGTCTCGGGCTTGTCGACGCAGACGAGAATGGCCTCGGCCGTCGCCGCGCCCGAGGCGCGCAGCACGTCGAGCCGCGTTCCGTCGCCGTAGTAGACCTTGAACCCGAAATTGCCGGCGGCGCGGATCATGTCGACGTCGATCTCGATCAGCGAAACGTCGACGCCGCGCGCGAGCAGCGGCTGGCTGACGAGCTGCCCGAAGCGGCCGAAGCCGATGATCAGCACGCGGTTCTGGAGGTCCTTCGCGGCCTCGACGCCGTCGAAGGAGACCTTGGTCGCGGGTGCGTAGCGGTCGTGCAGCAGCACAATCAGCGGTGTCAGCGCCATCGACAGGATGACGATGGCGCTCATGATCGCCGCCACGCGCTGGTCGAACACGCCGTGGGAGAGCGCCGCCGCATAGAGCACGAAGGCGAACTCGCCGCCCTGCGCGAACAGGGCGGATCGCAACAGGGCCTCCTTCCAGTCGGCTCGGAACAGAAGCGCGATGACGAAGATGCCGATCGCCTTGGCCACCATGAACGCGATCACGCCGACGACGATGAGCACCCATTCCCTGGCGACGAGCGCCAGATCGAGCGACATGCCGACGCTGAGGAAGAAGAGGCCGAGCAGGAGCCCCTTGAAGGGATCGATGTCCGCCTCGAGCTGGTTGCGGAAGGTCGATTCCGAGAGCAGCACGCCGGCCAGGAACGCGCCCATGGCCATGGAGAGGCCGCCCCACTGCATGAAGAGCGCCGCGCCGAGCACGACCATCAGCGAGGCCGCGAGCATGATCTCGCGGCCTCCGAGCGTGGCCACGAGCCCGAACAGCGGATTGAGCAGCCACTTCCCGGCCGCGACGACCGCAAGGATCGCGGCGGCGCCGATGGCAACGCTCATCCAAACCGGCTGATCGCCGTCGGTGAGGCTGCCGCCGTTGAAGGCCGCGAACAGCGCGACGAGCGCCAGCAGCGGGACGATGGCGAGATCCTCGAGCAGCAGGATGGAAACCGCGCGCTGCCCGGCCGGCGTCGCCGTCTCGCCGCGCTCGTCCAGCATCTTGACGATGACCGCGGTGGACGACAGCACGAAGCCCATGGCGCCGATCACCGCCACCGGGATGGAGAGCCCGCCGAGATAGACGCCGACCGCCGACAACAGCGCTCCGCACGTCAGCACCTGCACGAGGCCGAGGCCGAAGATGTCCTTGCGCAACGCCCAGAGCTTCGCCGGGCGCATCTCGAGCCCGATGATGAACAGGAACATGACGACGCCGAGCTCGGCGACGTGCAGGATCGCCACCGGATCGGTGATGAGACCGAAGCCGAACGGCCCGATGACGAGACCGGCGGTCAGATAACCGAGAACCGAGCCGAGCCCGAGCTTCCGGAACAGAGGGACCGCAACCACGCTTGCCGTCAGCAGGGCCACGGCGGGGGCGAGGCCGGCTATCGTTGTTTCAGTCGCCATGGGAATGCCTTATGTCCGGAGGGAGCTCGAGCGGGAGAGGCGCTGCAACAATCGGGTTGCATTGCCTCGATAAAGCCTTTGCACCGTTCTGCGCAAGGTTATGAGGCCGTCGTCCGTCCTCGTGCGGACATTGGCGCGGCACCACGGCCACAAGCTCGTGCTGCCTATTGCCTTAGATTGAAGCAAATAAGACTGCCGACGCGGCAGGCCTGGGGCTCTGGCATGCGCAGCAGATGCCTCCAGCCTCCGCCCCGATGTCAGATACGTCGGCGACCGGCAGTTCGGGTTCCACGCCGTGGAAAGGCTCAACTGCGCAGGATGCTTACGTGCGTTGATGGCGGGCGCGAGCGCCGCGCTCGAGGGCGTCGCAGACCGGCTTTTCCAATCCAAGCGCTGCGGCCAGCAGCTCCATGAAGTGCGTCTCGTTGGCGTGAATGGAGAGGTCGGAGGCCGCCACCTCGGCGCAGAGCACATAGGCGGTCTCGTAAAGCCGGGGCGGGAGACTTTGCTTGATCACGGCGATCACCGCGTCCACGCCGTCGGGCTTTCTCAGCAGCTTGCCGCACTGCTGCGCGGTATCGGCCAGCCAGTCACGCGTGAAGGCATGGAACGGCGGCAGCTCACGCACGATGGAGCTGATGCGGTCCAGCTCCGCGGTCGTGATCGTGCGGTCGGCGGCCGAGACCGTGACCATGGCGTATATGAGGGCGTCGGGCGGCGGGATGCGGTCGGACATGCGTTCTTCTTTAGGGTGATGGGCTCGATGCAAACTTTCGGCCGAGTCCATTCAAGGCGTGCTGAGGCCGGCCAGGGTCTCGAGGAGCACGGTGTTGAAGGCGTCCGGCTCCTCGATGTGCGGAGCGTGGCCCAGCTCGGGGAACGTGACCAAACGAGCGTTCGGAATGCGGCTTTCGGCTTCGCGGGCAAGTTCGGCGTAGTGGCCGAGCTTCGCGGCGACTTCCGGCGGTGCGCGGTCCTTGCCGATAGCGGTGGTGTCGCGCTCGCCGATCAGCAGCACGACGGGAACCGCGAGGCGGGTGAACTCGTGCACCACCGGCTGGGTGAAGATCATGTCGGAGGCGCGCGCCTGCGAGAGGATCGCGAGCTCGCTGTCTGTCCCGCGGTAGGTGGAGGCCAGCATCTCGACCCAGCGGTCGAACTCGGGACGCCAGCGGCCGTCGTAGTAGGTCTTCTGCTGGTAGGCCTTGATGCGCGCCGCATCGGTCTTGCGCTCGGCTTCGAGCAGCTCGTCGACGGTGCGGCCGGGAACGCCCTTGGCGCTCCAGTCTTCGAGGCCGATCGGGTTGACGAGGACGAGCGCGGCTTTGTCATCCGGGAAGCTCAGCGCATAGCGCGTGGCGAGCATGCCGCCCATGGAATGGCCGATCAGGATCGGGCGCGTGACGCCGAGGCTCGCGAGCAGCGCGCGCGTGTTGGCGGCGAGCTGATGGAAGCTCATCTGATAGGTGGCGGGCTTCGTGGATTTGCAGAAACCGATCTGGTCCGGGACCACGACCCGATAGCCGGCGGCAGCGAGCGGCGTGATGACGCCTTCCCAGGTGGCCCCGCAGAAGTTCTTGCCGTGGAAGAGGATGGCGGTCTTGCCGTTGGCGGTCGCGGATGGCGGCACGTCCATGTAGGCCATGACCAGCGCCTGGCCCTGAGAGGTGAAGGCGTGCTGCTTCATGGGATGGGGATAGGAAAAATCCGTCAGCATGCCGTCGGCGTGGGCGCTGCCGCCGGCGATGAGGACTATCGCCACCGCGAAAAGCGCGCCGCGTCGCCGTTGCATCGATTTTTCTCCCTCTCTGGTTCCCGGCGCATATGGCCTTCGATCTTGCGCCGCACAAGGGCACGGCGGGGTCGCAACGCGCTCGATTAATCATGGGCGGCGATTCCTGCCCCTAAGTGCCGGTCGCGTGTTTCTTCTCTTTCGTCTCGCGGGCACTATGTTAAGGGGTCTCTCCCGATATGGCTGATCCGGGGCGGTGCCGAGCCCGTATCGTCCGCGCAGTTACTTGAAGGTTCCACGCGATGAGGCAGTCGCCCCCACCCATGAAGAACAAGCTGATCAAGGTAACCGCCCCCGAGGTGTCGGCTCCGACGCGCGAGGAGGCCGAGGCCGCCGTGCGTACGCTGCTGCGCTGGGCCGGCGACAACCCGGAGCGCGACGGGCTTCTCGAGACGCCCGAGCGCGTGGCGAAGGCATTCGAGGAGTATTTCCGCGGCTACAAGGACGATCCCGAGGCAATCCTGCAGAAGACCTTCGAGGAGACTGAGGGCTACGACGAGATGATCGTGCTGCGCGGCATCCGCTTCGAGAGCCATTGCGAGCACCATCTGGCGCCGATCATCGGGCGCGCGTGGGTCGGCTACATCCCGAACGGACGCGTGGTCGGCATCTCGAAGCTTGCACGCGTGGTGGAGGCCTATGCGAAGCGGCTGCAGATCCAGGAGAAGATGACGGCGCAGATCGCCAATGCCATCGAGAGCGCGCTGGCGCCGCAGGGCGTGGCCGTGGTGCTCAAGGCCGAGCATCACTGCATGACGACGCGCGGCATCCACAAGCCCGGAACGGACATGGTGACGAGCCGCATGCTCGGCATCTTCCGCGACAGCGCCATCACGCGGCAGGAGTTTCTGTCGATGATCGATTGATCCCGTAAGATTTTTCAATCAACCCGCCGGGCCTCGTCCCGGCGGCTTCATTTCTGGAGTATTGCGTTGAGTGTCGGAAAGACTGTTCTGATCACAGGTTCCTCGAGCGGAATCGGCCGGGCCACGGCCGAGCTGTTTGCCGCAAACGGCTGGAATGTCGCGGCCACCATGCGCACGCCCGAGACGAGCGATCTCGGAAGCGTCTCGGACCGCATCAAGCTGTTCAAGCTCGACGTGACGGACCAGGCGTCCGTCGATCGGGCGGTGGCGGAGGTGATCGCCGCGTTCGGTGCCATCGACGTGGTGGTCAACAACGCGGGCTACGGTTTGATGGGGCCGTTCGAGGCGCAGACGGACGCACAGATCCGGCGGCAGTTCGAATGCAACCTGTTCGGCGTGCTCAACGTGACGCGCGCGGTGCTGCCGCACATGCGCGAGAGGAAGCAGGGCCGTATCGTCAACGTAGGCTCGGCGGCGGGGCGCATGACCATGCCGCTTTACTCGATGTACAGCGCGACGAAGTGGGCGCTGGAAGGTTTTTCGGAAGGGCTCTGGTTCGAGCTGCGCCAGCACAACATCAAGGTCAAGATCATCGAGCCGGGGATGATCAAGACCGATTTCTTCGAGCGTTCGCGCGAGGTCGCGACGAAGGAGGGGCTTACCGCCTATGACACGTTCGTCGAGACCGTGATGCCGAACATCAAGGCCTGGGAGGACGCGGGTGCGGAGCCGATCGTGGTCGCGCGCAGCATCTGGCGCGCCTCGACCAGCATCTGGCCGCGGCTGCGCTATCAGCCGAACGCGACCTTCACGGTGTGGGGGCGCGGCTGGGTGCCGGGGCATCTCTACGTGCGGCTCATCCGGCGCATCTTCAACGCCTGGTGATCGCGCGCGGCCGCATTACCTAGGGTTGATGAAGCTCAATGTTGCGGCTTGGGCCGCAACCGATCATTCGTTCAAAACAACGGGTGATGCATGATCAAGGTTCTTTGCGCGATCGACGACACGGAGCACAGCTTGCCGGCCGCGCGGCTGGCCGCGAAGCTTGCCGGCGCGCTCGGTGCAGAGCTTACGCTGCTCGCGGTCAACCAGATGATCGGCGGCTACTCCAGCGCCGATGCCTCGAAGCTGCTTTGGACCGGCGTCGAAGCTCAGCGCGTCCTCGATGCGGCAGCAGAGGAAGCTCGCAAGGCCGGTGCAACGCAGGTTGCTACGGCGTCGGTCAACAGCCGCGATCCGGCGGTGGCGATCACGCAGTTCGCGGAGACGAACGGCTTCGACCACATCGTGGTCGGCAGCGGAGGCAAGGGCCTCGCGTTCCGCATGGTGCTGGGGTCGGTCTCGCGCGATGTGGTTCAGCGCGCGCACTGCGCCGTGACCGTCGCGCGATAGGCGTATCAGCTATTGGCGGCGCTTCTAGTAGTCCACGCTCATGAGATAGAGGCCGGCGGCGGGGGCGACGGGGCCGCAGGCGGTGCGGTCGCGGGCTTCCAGCGCGGTGCGCAGGTCGTCACGCGTCCATTTTCCTTCCCCTACGAGCTTCAGGCTGCCAACCATCGAGCGCACCTGGTTGTGCAGGAACGAGCGGGCGGACGCGGTGATGCGGATCTCATCTCCGTCATGCGTGACGTCCAGCCGGTCCAGCGTGCGAATGGGCGATTTCGCCTGGCATTGGACGGCGCGGAAGGTCGTGAAGTCGTGGCGCCCGACGAGGACCGAGGCGGCGTCGGCCATGGCCTCGGCGTCGATGGCGCGGGGAAGCCACCAGACGCGATTGCGGTCGAGGGCTGGCGGCGAGCGGCGTGCCAGGATGCGGTAGAGATAGTGGCGCGCCGTGGCGCTGAAGCGGGCGTCGAAGTCGGCCGGTACCTCGGCGGCGGCCAGCACGACGACAGGCTGCGGCTTCAGGTAGAAGTTCAGGCCGTCGCGGATCTTGTCCACCGGCCAGTCCTTGCCGAGGTCGAAGTGGGCGACCTGCCTGCGGGCATGCACGCCGGCATCGGTACGGCCGGCGCCGCGTACGCCCGCGGTTTCGCCGGTGAGGCTCACGATTGCGGCCTCGAGGGCGCCCTGCACGGAGACGCCGTCGGGCTGGACCTGCCAGCCGACGAACGGCGTGCCGTCGTATTCGATGGTCAGACGATAGCGGGGCATGGGCTCGAGACGCGTTCCTGCGAGGCCCCTGCCTAGCTCGCCCCGTGCGGTTGCTCAAGGCGCAATGCGGCGCCGTCAGCGGCGCTCGCGGATCACCGGCACGCCGGGCTCATACACGTTGAGGCTCAGGGGCGTGCGGTTGCCCGGATTGACGATCACGTGGCCTTCAGGGGGAAGCGGGCGGAAGACGCGCACCCCGTGCTCGACGGTGACGGTGGCGCCATAGGCGTTGTAGGGCACGATGCGCGTCGTCGTGGCGTCGCCGGCGTGAGCGGATGCGCCGGCGAGGCAAAGCGCTGCGGCGCAGGCTGTGAGAGAGCGGATCATGGGGCATCTCCAGGACGGTCTTTGGCCCCGACCTTAGGAGACAACGTGCATTCCGGAAGCGCGGTTCGCTCGCGATGCTTAATAGGTGTTTTGCTGCCCGATGCGCGTGCCGCGTGGCATGGTGAATCCGCGCAGGAACTCGTCCGCCGTCATGGCCCGCTTGCCGGCGCGCTGGACCTCGACCAGGCGGACAGCGCCCTCGCCGCAGGCGACGGTGAGCCTGTCGTCGAGCACCTCGCCAGGAAGTCCGCGACCTTCGCCTAGGGTCGAGTGCAGCACCTTGATGCGCTCCGGCTTGCCGCCGGGTGGCGCGGCTTCGAACCAGGCGCCCGGAAAAGGCGAGAGGCCGCGGATGTGGTTGTGGACCTCGGCTGCGGGCCGAGCGAAGTCGATCTCGGCTTCTTTCTTGTCGATCTTCGCGGCGTAGGTGACGCCGTCCTCCGGCTGGGGCACGGCATCGAAGGTGCCGTTCTCGAGCTCGGCCAGGGCGGCGACGATGAGCTCCGCGCCGCGGCGCGCGAGGATGTCATGCAGCTCTCCGGCGGTCATGTCGGGGCCGATGGGCACCCGCTTGGCGAGCCCCACGGGGCCGGTGTCCAGCCCTTCCTCCATGCGCATGACCATGACGGCGGTCTCGGTGTCGCCGGCCATGATAGCGCGCTGGATCGGGGCTGCACCGCGCCAGCGCGGCAGCGCGGAGGCATGCACGTTGAAGCAGCCGAGGCGCGGAGCGGCGAGGACCGGCGAGGGCAGGATCAGGCCGTAGGCGATGACAACGGCCGCATCGGCGCGCAGGTCCGCGAAGAGGGTCTGCTGCTCGGGATCCTTGAGAGACTTCGGCGTGTGCACGGGGATGCCGAGGGCCTCGGCCCTCGCGTGGACGGGTGAGGGCCGCGGGGCCATGCCGCGTCCGGCCGGGCGGGGCGGCTGGGCGTAGACGGCCGCAACATCATGACCCGCAGCGTGAATCGCCTCCAGCGCCGGCACCGAGAAGTCCGGTGTTCCCATGAATACGATCTTAAGGGACATGGCAGCCTTTCGGCGCGTCGGGCGTTATGTGATGCGTGCGGCGCGACGTCAGGCTGAGGCTTCGCGCGCCATCTTCTTGAACTTGCGCACGACGATATCGCGCTTCAGGCGGGAGAGGAAATCGATGATCAGCTTGCCGTTCAAGTGGTCGATCTCGTGCTGCAGCGCGGTGGCGAGCAGCCCTTCGGCGGGGAGCTCCTGGGGCTTCCCCTCGCGGTCGAGGTAGCCCACGACGATGCTCGCCGGGCGCTCGATCTCGAGGCGAAAGTCGGGGATCGAGAGGCAGCCTTCCTCGTGCATGCGCGTTCTCTCGCCGTCGATCTTGAGGACCTCGGGATTGATGAGCGTCATGGGCCGTGGCGTGTCGTCGTCCTCGGAAACGTCGAGCACGATGAGGCGCTTCGGCACGCCGACCTGCACGGCGGCAAGCCCGATGCCCGGCGCGTCGTACATGGTCTCCAGCATGTCGTCGGCGAGCTTCAACAGCTCGGCGTCGACCGTTTCCACGGGCTTGGAAACCTTGCGCAGCAGAGGGTCAGGAAGCGTGATGATCGGAAGGGCGGACATGATCATGAAATAGGCAAGACGGGCGCATGGGTCAATCTGCGGCGCGTGCCGGCGCGGCCTCCGGCAATACACTACGTACTATTACCAATCCCCTAGAAACACGCTGCATTCACCGTCAACTCTATTGTAACATCCTGTAATATTGCGGAGCCTGCTCCAAGAGACCGGCGCATGAAGCATGACCTCAACCCTCTGATCCTCGGCCGCCGCGAATGGGTGGCGCTGCCGGATCTTGGGCTTTTCGCCATCAAGGCGAAGGTGGATACGGGCGCGCGCACGTCGGCGCTCCATGCCGAGTCCATCGAGACCTTCGGCCCGGACTCGGCGCCGCGGGCGCGGTTCCTCGTGCGTCCGCTGCTGGAGGAACCGGAGCTCGCCGTGTGGTGCGAAGCCGATCTGGTCGGCGCGCGGGACGTGACCTGCTCGAGCGGCGAGCGGGAATGCCGGTGCATTATCTCGACAACGCTCCGCGTCGGCGGGCGCGCGTGGCCAATCGAGCTCGGGCTTACGAACCGGGAGGGGCTGGCGCACCGCATGCTGCTCGGGCGGCAGGCGATCCGGCCCGGCATGCTCGTGGATCCCGCGCGCTCGTTCCTGCTGCCGAAGCTCAGCACACGCCGCTATCGGGCGTCGGCTTGAGAGCATCTCCGGTCGCGCCGAGGATTTTTCGCAACTTTCCTTGAGACGGATCTCAACCCCGGCCTGCGCCGGGGGGACGTTGAGATAGGCGTATCGGTTGCCACCGATTTCCGTCCTGCCGGCGCGGGCTGGCATCCAGATCCGTGGGATGTCAGGCGACTCCGAGGACGCGGGCGAGGGCGGCGTTGACGGTCTTCACGTCGAAGCGGCGCTCGGCCTTGAGGCGCGCGGCGCGTGAGCCCGCGGCGAGCTGCTCCGGATTGTTGATGTAGCTTTCCATGGCGACGGCAAGGGATGCCGCGTCGGCGGCTGGCACGAGGCAGCCCGAGACCTTCTCGTCCACGATATCGGCGCAGCCCGGCGTGGTCGTGGTCACCACCGGCCGTCCCGTCGCGAGCGCCTCGAGGGCAGCGCGCGGCATGCCTTCGCCATAGGACGGATAGACGAAGACGTGGCATGCGGCGAGCGCGGGGCGCACGTCCTCGAGGGGGCCGAGGTATTCGACGGCGCCGCTCGCGGAAAGGGCCTCGGGCGCAACGGCATCGGGCTCGCTGCTCGTGGGGCCGGCCAAGAGGAACGTCGCGTTGGGCCAAAGCACCTTCAGCCGCTCGGCTGCCGCCTTGTACTCCAGCACGCCGCGGCGGCGCTCGAGACGGCTCAGCATCAGGAAGACCGGTCCGTCATCGAGCGGTGGCAGAGGCTTGAAAGGAAAGGCCTTGAGGTCGACGCCGCTGCCCGGCACGACGAGCGTCTCCAGGTTCGCGGGCACGAGGCCGAGCCGCGTCAGTGTCGCGAGGTTGTCGCGGTTGTGGAACACCACGGCGTCGCTGGCGCGGATGGCGTGGGCGAAGCGGCGGCGGCCGACGCTTTCGATGCCGTCGCTCGGCAGTCCGTTGACGAGGCTTACCACACGCCGAACGCCGGCGCGGCGCGCGGCGACGGTAGCAAGCGTCAGCGTGCGCAGGCCGAAGGTGAGCACAACGTTGGGCTGCCAGTCGTTGAGCTGGGAGACGAGGTGCGCGATCTCCTGCCAGTCGTCGAGGATGCGAAAGCGTGCGCGGGGTGGGTCGATGACGCGGTGCTGGGCACCGATGCCGCGCAAGGCGAGCACGTATCGGCCCGGTCCCGGCGGCGTCAGGCACAGCACGCGGTGGCCCTGGTGCGTCAGCCATTCGATGAGGTCATGACGCAGGACGGCCGCCGCCTCCGCCGATGGCGCGACAAGGGCGATCCGTTCCGAGACTGGGTGAGTCACTGCGCGAGGCCGATCTGCCGATTCGTGCCGGGAGCCTATCGCAGGCGCGCGGGTGGCAACAAGGACGCGGGCCCTGTGCGGTGCATGGGATGCACAGGTTCAGAGTGCGCGCTCCTCCTCCGCCAGGAGGCGGTCGAAAAGGCGCAGGCAGAGCCAGACCGCGAGGATGCCGAACAGAATGCCGCCGGCCATGTGCGCCGTCAGCACGCCCTCGGCGCCCGCGAGCCAGCTTCCGAGGTGCACGAGGGGGATGGTGCCGACGGTGGCGCGGCCCCAGTTGAGCAGCGTCGCATAGTGCGGGAAGTCCAGCGTGTTGAAAACGGCGTTGACGACGAACAGCGCGCCCATGAAGGCGAACAGCGGCGCCAGCCAGACGTTGAACAGGTGGATCAGGGTCGCGGCCTCGCCGGTGGCGCCGAAGGCGCGGATCAGGCTCGGCGACAGAAGCGCGAGCAGAATCCAGGCGGCGGCCGTGAAGGCCACGTTGACGCCGAGGGCGAGCCTGAACGCTTCGCGCATGCGGGCGCTTTCGTTGGCACCGTAGTTCTGTCCGATGATCGGACCGATCGAGGACGAGAGGGCGTAGATGGCGCCGAAGGCCACGGGCAGGATGCGGCCGATGATGGCCCAGCCGGCCACCGCGTCATCACCGTGTGTGGCGATGGCCGCCGTGACATAGGCGTTCGAGACCGGGGTTGCGACGTTGGTCAGGATCGCCGGCACGGCGATGGCGGTGAAGGCCGGCACGTCCGCCACGAATGCCGGCAGGCGCGGGCGGGCGATCAGGCGGTGCACGCGGATCACGCCGTAGAGGCCAACGGCCATGAACGCGAGGCGGGCGGCGACGGTCGCCCACGCTGCGCCGTCGATGCCGAGGCCGAGGAGGATGATGAAGATCGGGTCCAGGATGGTGTTCACCACCGCGCCGTAGAGCGTGACGTTCATGGCGCGGCGTGCGTCTCCCGCCGCGCGCAACACCGCCGCGGACGTCATGGCCAGCGTGAGGGCGGGCATCGAGGGCGTCAGGATGTAGAGATAGCGCGCGGCAAGGTCGTGCGTGCGCCCCGTCGCGCCGAGCAGCGTCAGGAGCCACGGGATGGCGATGAGGACGACCACCGCCGTCACCGCGCCGACGACGAGGTTGGCGAGGTGGGCGTTGACCGAGAGCCGGCAGGCGCGCAACCGGCGCCGGGCGCCAAGCGCGCGAGAGACGAGCGCGCTCGAGGCGATGGCGAGGCCGATGCCGATCGAGGTGGTGAAGAACAGGATCGAGCTCGCGTAGCCGACGGCGGCCAGAACGGCCTGATCCTTCAGCCACGACAGGAAGACGATGTTGGCGAGATCGCTCAGGAAGATCGCGCCGAGGCCGACGCCGCCGGCGCCGCTCATGACCAGGATGTGGCGCAGCAGGGAGCCGACCACGAATTTCGGTGGCGCGTGAGAGAGCGCTGCCGCGTCCGGTCGGGCGTCCATGGAGGTCCTCGTTGGCCGCTGTCGGGCGGCGGGGGAAGCTAGAGCGCGATCAGCTTTGTTTGAACCGGGATCGCGCTCTAGCCATTTGATGAGACCGATGATTCACGCTTCGGACTGATAGGGTCCGAAGCGATCATGGTCTAGATGCGTTTGCGGGCCTTGATGGCGGCGGCCAGCGTGCCTTCGTCCAGGTAGTCCAGCTCGCCGCCGATGGGAACGCCCTGGGCGAGGCGCGATACGACGACGCCGGTCGGGGCAAGCTGCTCCGTCAGATAGTGGGCAGTCGATTGGCCTTCAACCGTGGCGTTAAGGGCGAGAATGACCTCCTTCACCTCGCCTGCGGCGGCGCGCTCGATGAGCTTGGCGAGGTTGAGGCGGTCCGGCCCGATGTCGTCGAGTGGCGAGAGATGGCCGCCGAGCACGTGATAGGGCGCGTTGATCACGGCCGCGCGCTCGAGCGCCCAGAGGTCGCCCATCTCCTCGACGACGACGATGGTCGAGCGGTCGCGGCGGTCGTCGCGGCAGATCGTGCACGGCGAGACCGTGTCGAGACTGCCGCAGGTCGGGCATTCGACGATAGTGCGGACAGCGACGCCCAAAGCCTCCGACAGCGGGACGAGCAGATCCTCACGCCTCTTGAGCAGGGCCAACGCGGCCTTGCGGGCGGAGCGCGGGCCGAGACCGGGAAGGCGCGCCAGGAGCTGAACAAGCCGCTCGATCTCGGGGCCGGCTATTTTCTTCGACATTTCGGGTTCTTGGAGCTGGGACTCAACGCCGGAGAACTAAGCACGCCGGGCATGCGTTGTCACACTGTCGAAAGGGCCGATCTCCGAGGGCTGATCAGGCGTGCTCGCTCGCGACGAGGGTATCGTGCGTCAAGCCTTCGATGGCGCCGTCCGTCCGGACGAGGGGCTGCTCGGCCATCCTCTGCCCGACCCGGCGCTTGTATTCGGTCGGCGTCAGGCCATAGCGCGCCTTGAACCTACGACCGAAGTGGGACAGATCCGAGAAGCCCCATTTGAACGCGATCTCGCTAATGCTGCGATGCGCGTGGCCTACGTCGTCCAGCGCGCCGCGGCAACGCTCGAGCCGCCGCTCGGCGATGTAGCGCTCGATCGATGTGTGCTCCTCGGCGAGCAGGGCATTGGCGTAACGCACGGAAATGCCAGCCTCGGCCGCGACCCGCTCGGGTTTCAGGCCGGGTTCGATCAGGAGGCGCTCCACGGTTCCCTTGAGCCGCAGCAGGGCGACGGCTCGCGGCGAGGAAAGCGCGGCGCCCCGGCTCTCCGTGAAGGCGAGCGCGAGGAGATCCAGCATCTGCTCTGCAACCTTGAGACCGGCGACGTCGTCGAGCCTCCCGGCCTGGTCCGGCAACAGCTCGAGGAACCCCATGGCCAGTGCACTGACGCCGGTGGCCGCCGTGATGGGCCGGGCCGTCAGGCCGGCGAAGTTGCCTAGCCGCGCTTCCAGCGTTGTGCGTGGCACCCGAATGACGATGCTCGTGCAATAGGTCTTGAGATCGATGTTGAACGGGCGCAGGGGGTCGACAAGAAACATGCCGCGGCCGCGCAGCACGGAATCGTGGCCGTCCTGGGAGACCAGGCTTTCGCCTGTCTGCTGCATGGCGATCAGGACGTCGCCGCTATCGGCGCGCGCCGCGCTGCGCTCGGACCGGCGGACGTGAGCGGGCGCGGCGTCGAACGTTGCCAGGCTTACCCCGGGAAGGGCGGAAATTTCCACGGTACCGCTGAAGGTGTTGGCATCCTCCGCGCGAAACTCGTGCTCGACGTAGCCCCGGGTCGCGACCTCGAGCCAGTAGCTCAGCCGCTCCCTCGGGTGGACATCCTCGGTCGAGTAAATCATGCGTTGGCCAGTCTTCGGCGCAAGTGCCCGGTCAGTCGAGAGTTGGAGCCGTGTGGTGCAAGCGCCGCGTTGCCCTTTGCTATTTCAATACAATTTCTCCACTGAGGAGTCGACGGATGATTTTCGGCCGTTTGGGAAACCTGCGAAGTCCGTGCCTCGGTAACTACCCTCGCGAGCAAAGGATGGGGCAGGGCAGCCATGACGCGAAATTCAACGGAAGCGGATCTGGGGCAGTCGCCTCTGCATCTCTTCCATAGGGCCGTCCAGGTGGTGACGGAAATTTATCAGGCCGAGATGTCGAGCTACGATCTTACGGCCCGCCAGTACGCGGTGCTGTTCGCGCTCGCCCATTCCGAGGGCATGAGCCAGAGCAAGCTCGTCGATGCGACGGGGATCGACCGCTCGACGATGGCCGATATCGTGCGGCGGATGCTCAAGAAAGGCATCATCCAGCGCAAGCGCGACAAGGACGACGCGCGGGCCTACGAGGTCAAGATCACGGAAGAAGGCGTGCGGCTGTTCAAGACCGTGACGCCCATCGTGCGCCGTATCGAGGAGCGGCTCCTGTCCTCGCTCAACGGCAAGCGCGTGGACGAGTTCCTCGTTAATCTCGGCTTGATCGTCGGTGCTGCCGCGCCTGCGGCCGGCCCGGTCAGCAACGGCCATTTCGTCGAGGCCGAAGCGCGGAAGTAGGTTCCGTAGGCCGGCCTCGCGCCGGCCTATTCTACCTTTTATTAATCATCCCGTTACTCCTCGCTCCTAAGATCATCAGCAACACGTCCGTGCACGCTCTCGGCGGGGCCACGGCGCATGCTCCGTCCGTGTCCATCGGGGGGGCGTTGCGCGGGCAGGCTCACATAAGGTCGCGCCGGCAACACTCGGGGCAGCCGTCGGCGTGATTCGCGGCTTTTCCTGCCGCGGCCGCCGCAGGTGGGGCAGGGCTGATCGCGATCGGAAGCCGGCGATGATTTCCACGTTCCTCTCCTACCGCATGTTCACGGCCGACATCGCCAAGTCGGTGCAGCGGACGCTCGCCAATGCGCAGGTCGCGCGCGAGCAGAGCTACTACCGGGAGAACATCGGCAAGGTCACGTCCGTCGACGACTTCCTCAACAATCAGCGCCTCTACGCCTATGCCATGAAGGCGTATGGGCTCGAGGACATGACCTACGCCAAAGCCTTCATGCGCAAGGTGCTCGAGAGCGATCTCAGCGACGAGAACAGTTTCGTGCGCAAGCTCGTGGATTCGCGCTACCTCGAATTCGCGCGGGCGTTCAACTTCACGCCGGAGGGCGGCGTCTCGGCCGGCACGACCGTCGTCCAGGATCAGTCGGACCTCGACGAGGTGCTCGGCCTCTATTCCGAGCAACGCCTGCGCAAGGGCATGGCGGTGGCGACCGAGGTTCAGTACTACCAAGCGCGCATGGCGACGATCACGTCGGCCGACCAGTTCGTCGCCGACGAGCGGCTATTCAATTTCGCGCTGACGGCCTACGGCATCGACGCAAGCATCGCCTCCGAGGCGGCGATCAAGTCCGTGATCTCGGGCGATCTCTCCGTCGTCACGGGCTCGCCCCACTACGCCAAGTACGAGAAGCTCGCGGCGGCCTTCTCGTTTCAGGCCGACGGCACGGTCGCCTCCGGCGGGGAAGCACAAACGGCATCGCAGATGCTGCAGACCATCTACCTCAACTATGATGTCAACGGGGCCAGTGCATCGGCCTCTGCCGCTGCTTTCAACACCGGCATCTACAAGGGCCTGGTGCCTAGTCTCACGTCCGTCGACGAGCTCGTCGACAACGATCTCTTGCGCGACTACGCGGTGATCGCGGCCGGCATCGATCCGGTCGTGATCTCGAAGCAGATGGTGCGCGATATCCTGACCAGCGATCTCAACGATCCCGCGAGCTATGCGAACACCAAGCCGGAGTATGCGAAGCTCGCGGCGATGTTCAACTTCAACACCGACGGCTCACTCGACGCCGGGGTTCCCGCCCAGACCACCGCGCAGCTCAATGGTCTGGTCGACGACTATCATGCCAACTACCAAGCGAAGGCGCTCGACTCCGAGACTCTGCACACGAGCGACTATAAGCGCTCGATCGGGCTCATCTTCACCGTCGACGACCTGCTCAACGACCAGCGGGCCTACACCTACGTGATGCGAGCGTTCGGACTCGACCCCAACGAGGAATCGAAGAGCAAGATCCGGCAGGTGCTGACCAGCGATCCGAACGATCCATTCGGCTTTGTCCGGCGGCTGCGCGACGAGCGCTATGTCACCCTGGCGTCCGCTTTCAACTTTGGATCCGATGGGCTGCCGCAGGGACCGCTGCGCGCCCAGTTCTCGTCAGTGAAAACGGAAACGATCGACCGCTATACCGCCACCCTTGGGACATACGACTACCAGAAGGAGGCGGGCGAGGTCGAAAGCGACTACTACAGCGAGGCGATCGACAACATCGAGACCGTCGACCAACTGCTCGCTGACAAACGGCTCGTGGCCTACATCAAGAAAGCCTTCGGGTTCGAGAAGGAGACCATCTCGGACGGCATGTGGCGGCAGATTCTGACCAGCGATGTCGACGACCCGAAAAGCTTCGTCAATCTGGCAAGCAACTCGCGGTTCCGCGAGCTTGCGGGCGCCTTCAACTTCGCGACCGACGGCACGGCGAAACGCATAGCGGTCGGTCAGGTCCAGGATCCAAATGTGCTCGCGAACACGCAGGATCTCTATATACGTCAGACCATGGAGCAGACGGCCGGCGATCAGAATGCTGGCGTGCGCCTTGCCCTCTACTTCCAGCGCAAGGCGTCGAGCATCCAGTCGGCCTACAGCATCCTGGCCGACAAGGCGCTGCTCGAGGTGGTGATGACGTCGCTCGGGTTGCCGGATACGGCGGCGCAGGCCGACGTGGACGTGCTCGCCAAGATGATCTCGAGCCGCATCAACCTCGAGGATTTCAAGGACCCGGCCAAGGTGGAGAAGTTCCTGGCCCGGTTCGCGGCGCTCTACGACATCCAGAATCCGCAGTCGACGACCTCGATCCCCTCGCTACTGCTCGGACAGGAGGGGCTTGGCATCGGCCAGGATCTGCTCTCCAGCATTCAGTCCGTGAAGGTGCGCATCTAGAGCCCGCGCGCTCTTGATACGAGGGCCGCATGCCGCGCGCGGCATCTCTCTGTGTGCCGCATCGCGCATTCCTCCATCGCGCAAACCCTATCCTGCAGATCGCTATCAACTGTTCGCTATCAATCAGTGTTTTGAGCAATTTCCCCAATTGCTTATAGGGCTGCAGCGTAGATATGCAATTTATGGTTGCATAAAAGTTTTCTCACCCGTAGAACTTTTGCGACGAGCGCGAGGGTCGCTCGCTGCGTTCTGCGTTGCTTCGAACTCGCGACCCAGTCTCGTGCGGATCTCGTCATCAAGGCTCGGGGGACATCGCATGCCAGATCTGGAGACTCGTCTCGCGGCGCGGCCGCTCTATTTGCAGGTCCGCGACGTGCTGGTGCAGCGGATTATCGTCGGTCACTGGAAGCCAGGGGCGACGCTCCCGAACGAGACACAGCTCGCACAGCAGCTCGGTATCAGCATCGGCACCGTGCGCAAGGCGCTCGATCTGATGGAGGTCGAGCGCATCGTCACGCGCCGGCAAGGGCGCGGCACGTTCGTCAATGACTATGCGTCCGCCGAGACCACGTTCCCATTCTCCATGTTCCACGACTCCGAAGGCCAGCGCATCTCCGGCCACAAGCGCGGGCGATCGATCTCGCGCGTGCAGGCGAGCGTCGAGGAGGCCGCGCGGCTAGGCGTGCGCCGCGGGGACGAGCTGATCCGCGTCGAGCGGCTGCGCGATCACCTGGACCAGACATTCATGACCGAAGTGTGCCTGCTGCCGGCGAAGTTCTTCACACGGCTTCCGGAGGACTTCGGCAGCTACCGCCTGTCGGCGTTGGCCCAGCTCAATTCCATCCTGGTGGGGCGCGCCGACGAGCGGGTCGATATCGCGCTCGCGACCGCGCAAAGTGCCAGCGACCTCGGTGTCGCGGAAGGGACGCCGCTCCTGCGGCTCGATCGCGTCATCTTCTCGGACCACGAGGATCCGCTCGAATGGCGAGTCGCACTCTGCTTCATGCGCAACGAGCGGTATCTCGTGCGATTCAACTGAACGGTTGTTTCGTGAAGCATTTCGATTCGATGGGCGAGCGCCGTGTGTTTGCGGCCTCTATTCTCCATACGATGTGAAATGCATGACAAAGCCGTTTCCTCTGAATGACGACTTATTTGTTTTTAGCGGCGCGCTCACCCATTTCTGAAAGTGCGTGCGCGGTTGGGCTGTCTCTTACGCCGAATTGACGATCCGCTGCCTAGGCTGTGCCCCATGTCCACGGAGGGCTCGGCGATGAGACGTGTCGGCGGAAGAGTGGTGCGCAGCATGACGGCGAGCGACGGCGCGTCGGCTGTGGAGTTTGCGCTCATCTTTCCTGTGGCGCTCGTCTTCCTTTGTGGTTTGCTCGCCTATGGCATGTACTTCGGAGCTGCCCATTCCGTGCAGCAGCTCGCTGCGGATGCTGCCCGCGCCTCGGTTGGCGGCATCAACGACGCGGAGCGCGCCTCCATCGTCCAGAGCCATGTCGCGGCCGGCGGCGGCAGCTATCCCCTTCTGCGTGCCGATCGCCTTTCGGTCGCGGCGCAGGCGCTTGCGGTGGATCCTTCGCAGTTCGAGGTGAGGGTTTCGTTCAACTCCGAGGATCTGCCGATCTGGATTCTCTCGGGGCTGGTGCCGCTGCCCGCGAAAACCATTGAGCGCGTCGCAGTCATCAAACGCGGGGGCTACTAAATGCTTCCGTTCTTTCCAGCAGGTTTGCCGACGAGCTGCAGCTCCTTTGCGGTGCGCGCGTTCCGCTCGCGGGACGGCTCCATGGGTGTTGTGCTGACGCTGTTTCTCACCATCGCCGTGAGTCTCTGCGCCCTCGCGATCGATATGGGCTCGCTCTATCTCGAGCGACGCACGGTGCAGGGGGCGGCGGATCTCGCCGCGATCGCGGCAGCGCGGGATCTCGATCGCGCCGAGGCGGCGGCGCGCGCGACACTCGCGGCCAACGGATTCGGCGACGTCCGCGCGCTCTCCGTGATCAAGGGGCGCTACGAGCCCGATCCCGAAGTGCTGCCCGGCGCGCGGTTCGCGGCCGGCCAGGAGCCCTTCAACGCGGTGCGCCTCCATGTGGCGACGGGGAGCCAGCTCTATTTCGCGAAATCGTTCATGGCGGAGCCCGAAATCTCCGTTTCGGCCCTCGGCACGGCGGATGCGCTGGCCATGTTCTCCATCGGCAGCCGGCTGGCGTCTCTCAACGGCGGGGTCGTCAACGCGCTGCTCGGATCGCTGCTCGGCGGCAACGTCAATCTCAGCCTGATGGACTACAACGCGCTCGCCAACGCGAACGTGTTGCTCCTCGACTTTCTCTCGGCGCTGGCGATGGATGTGGGGCTGACGGCCGGCACGTACAGGGACGTGCTCAACGCCGACGTCACCGTGGGAACGGTGCTGAGCGCTGCGGCGCAGGCGGCGGCATCCGGGGGTGATGCGCAGGCGGCACAGGTCGTGGGGAAGCTACTGTCCCAGGTTTCGGCGACGGCTACGCTGCCGCTCAGCCAGCTCGTCGACCTCGGACCGCTCGCCAACGTTGCGATCGGCCAGCCGCATGCGGGGCTCGATGCCGATCTTGGCCTGATGTCGCTCATCACGGCCGCGGCCTCCCTAGCCAACGGGGGCAGTCAGGTTGCGGTCGATCTCGGAGTGGCGTTGCCGGGTCTGCTCAGCGTGAAGCTCGATCTCGCCATCGGCGAGGGAGCGCAGTCGTCCGGCTGGGTGTCGGTCGGACAGCCCGGTGCGAGCGTGCGCACCGCGCAGACCCGGCTGCGCCTCGTGGCCGAGGTCGGTGGAAGCGGACTCCTCGCCGGCGTGCGCGTGCGGCTGCCTCTCTACATCGAGGTTGCGAGCGCGGAAGCGAGGCTCAAGGATCTCGCGTGCGGGATCGCGCAGGGCGGGAGCACCGAGGCCGTCATCGAGGCGCGGCCTGCTGCCGTGCGGGCGTGGGTCGGTGATGTCGCGCCAGGCGGGCTTTCGCTCTTCGGCTCGAGCCCTCACGTGTCGGCGGCGACGCTTGTGCAGGTGCCGCTGCTGCTCAAGGCGACGGCGAGCGCGTACACGGAGATGAGCAATGCCGCGTCGAGCGACCTCAGTTTCACGCAGAGCGACGTGGATCAGCATGTCGTCAAGACCGCACAGGTGCGCGACTATACGGCGTCTCTGGTCACGAGCCTCGTCGACTCGCTCAGCCTGGACGTGCAGGTCTTGGGCCTCGGGCTCGGTCTCACGCCGCCGGCGATTAAGACGCTGCTCAAGGGGATTTTGACGCCCGTGGCGGCGCTGCTGGATCCCATCGTCGGCGGCGTGCTCAAGGCTGTCGGTCTCGGCCTCGGAGAGGTGGACGTGCGGGTCAACGGGATCCGCTGCGGCAGTGCCGTGCTGGCGGGATAGCGTGCCTCCGAATTTCGGCAGGTACGTTAAGGTGCCTGAGCCGTCGCTCCGAGCCGCTTTAGCGCTTCCGTGCTTTCGGGCAGTCCCGGGTTTAGCTCAAGTGCCTTGCGATGGTCGGCGACCGCCTCGTCCTTGCGCCCGAGCTCCTCGAGGCACAGGGCGCGGATGAAATATCCGCTCATGCCGCCGGGGGCGAGCTCGATCGCCTTGTTGTAGTGCGGGAGCGCGGCATCGCACTTCTTGCCAAGACGTTCCGCATCTCCAAGTCCCATGTGAGCGTTGCTGTTGCTCGGTTCGAGCTGAACGACCCGGGTGAAATCAGCTTTCGCGTTGTCGAGCTGGTTGAGCTGAAAATAGGCGAATCCACGCATCTCGATACTGCGCGCGTCATCCGGCTTCTTCTTCAGAACCAGCTCCAGGTCGGCGATGCCGCGGTCGTATTGGCCGAGACTTATAAGACTGTAGGCGCGCTGCTGGTAGAAGTAGTCGCTCCTATCACTATTGCCCGCGAGCTCAAGGCAGCGCGTGAAGTCGGCGATGGCCGCCTCAAAGTTCTGCTTCCGCGTATGGAACTCGCCCCGCGCCTCGTGGACGGAGGCGAGGATCGCCGGACTTGCGCTCCCCGAGTCGATGACGGCCGTGCAGCTCTTGATGCCCTGGTCGAAGTCCACCTGCTGGCCCTGGTCCAGGGCCGTCAGGGCGGCATCGCACTGTGCCTTGGCCTCGGATACCGCTGGCGGCAGCGTCGCTTCCTCGAGCCGCTTCAATCCGGCGATGCTTACGGCGAGCGTGGAATCCAGCTCGAGGGCCTTGCGATAGTCCGCCATGGCCTCGTCCTTGCTGCCGAGCTTTTCGTAGCACGATCCGCGCGCCTGGATAGCGGCAGCGAACTTCGGATTGATCTCGATGGCTTTGGAATAGTATTTGGCCGCCGCGTCGAAGTTGCTGCGGTTGTATTCGAGGTCGCCCAGGTATGCGTAGGCGGCGTGGTTGTTCGGATTCACGAGGACGGCCTGCTTCAGATCCTCCTCGGCCTTGGCCATGTTGCCGGCCTTATAATGCGCATACCCGCGTAGCTCGATGGCGCGCGCCTCTCCCGGGGTAACTCGCAGCGCCTCGTCGAGATCCTTGATGGCCTCCTGCGGCTGTCCCTGCAGCCACAGATTGGCGCCGCGCTCCTGGTGATAGAACGCCTTGGACTTGTCGTTGTCCGCGAGCTCGATGCAGCGCGTGTAGTCCTGGACGGCTTCGGCGTATTTGCGCTGCTTGGTGCGGATCGTCGCCCGCAGCTCGTAGGCGGCGCGATGCCACTTCGTCTCGGCGTCCGGTGTTTCGATGATGATCGTGCAACCGGCGGCCGTAGCGTCGTAGTCACTCGCCTGGAGTTCGGATTTGTCGCCGGCTTTGCTGCAGGTTCGCTTCGCGTCGACGAGCTTCTTTAGCTTGTCCGCTTCGTCCTTGCGGCCGAGCTTCTCCAATGTGAGAGCGTACATCTCCTGAGTGCCCAGGGCGTCGGGATCGAGCTTCATCAACTTTTCCGTGAGCTCTAGGGCGCGGGTGTGCTCGCCGCGATTGAACGCGCCCGTTGCCAGGTAGCTCAATGCGTCGGTGTTGTTCGGATTGATCGCATAGGCTTGGGCGTAGTCCGCATAGCCCTCGTCGTGCCGGCCTAGCTGATTGAGATACTGGCCCCGCTGCAAGTAGGCGTCGTCGCGCTTGGGGTCCAGGAGAATGCACTCGCTCAAGTTGAGGACCGCCTCTCCCAGCTCCTTCTCGCGCTGCTTCTTCTGTTCCGGCGTCATGTCCGGGATGGGGGCGTCCTTGGGTACCTCTTTTCCGCCGAGTTCCTTGACGTTGTCGAAGACTTGACCCCAGAAGATTTTTCTGAAGTGGGCGTTCGCCTTTTCCATGAGCGCGTCGCAGCGCTTCGCATCGAGCGGTATCAACTTCAAGTACTGAGCGTATGCCGCGAGCGCGTCGTCGAACTTGAAGTTTTGGTCGAGCAGGCCGGCTCTTGTCAGCCAGCACAGCGCAAACTTGGGATCGAGCTCCGTGCACTTGGTTGCGTCGGCCAACGCCTTTTCGTTGTCCTTCTTCTCGTAGTAGGCGATGGCTCGCTGCGCGTAGGCGACGGCAAGCCCCTTCTTGGCGAGCTTCTTACCGTTGATCAGGGAGGTGCAGCCCTTGATGCGCTGGTCAGGATCGGGTGACGAGCTGCAATCCGTGACGGCATCGGCGTTGGCGTCGGTGACAATCAAGAAAGTGGCGAGACAAAACAAGGCGGCGCGTGCCGCGGCAACTGCCCTCATGAACCTCGTGCTCCCTGTCGAGCGGGACAAGTCCGGGCGGGGCCCGGCCATTCGCACAAGCAGCAACGGCCCGGGGCTCGGGCGGAAATGCTCGCTGAGTTTCTAAGGTGTGCAGCCGCCTGTGATATTCAGGCAGCATACCATCGGCCCACATGCGCCGCGTCACCCACTCGGGTGAGACGGATTATTGCGTCTGTCGCATTGCATCATTAGGCTGATGAAGCGTGAGTGCGCTGCGGAAGGCGTTACGCGCGGCTGCCGACGAGCACGAGGTTCGGGGCATGGGTTACTCGGGGAAGGGTTTCTCGGGCAAGCGCGCCGACAGGCTTCTGGATCTCATCTACGATGCCGCCGCCGAGCGCGAGCTGTGGCACACCGTGCTCGGCGAGATCGCCGACGTGACCGGCAGCCAGTGCGGCGTGCTGTTCGGCCAGTCCCTGGGCAAGGGCGAAGACCTCCACTTCGCCTACAACGGACGCTGCGACCCTCTCTACAACGAGATCTACGGCGCGCGGCACATGCGCAATCCGTGGTCGCTGCTGATGTGGGACAAGCCGGTCGGCAAGGTCGTCTTCTCGGACGAGATCTACGACCTCAAGGATCTGCGCCGGACATCCTTTTTCGATGAGGTGCTGCTGCCGCAAGACTCGCACCATAACGCGATGATCCCGCTTGCGGCCAAGGACGACTTCCGCGCGGCCTTCAACATCTGCCGGAGCGCGAGCCAGGGGCCGTTCGGAGAGGAGGAGCGCAAGATCCTTGCGTGGCTGGTGCCGCATTTGTGCCGCTCGATCCGGCTTGGGTTTCGCGTCGAGGCCTATCGCGCGCTGCAGAATGCCGAAGCGCAGGTTCTGGATCGGCTTTCCGAGGGCATCGTCCTTCTCGATCGCAACGAGCGGGTCGTCTATGCCAACGCGGCGGCCCGCGCCCAGGGTGCGAACGGCGGGGCGCTGCGCCTGCGCAACGACGCCATCTCGACGTGGTCGCCCACGCATTCGCAGCAACTGGCCGCAATGATCGGCGCGGCGATGCGGGGGGCGGCGGCCGGGGCGATGAGCGTTCCGCGGCCACAGGACGGGCATCTCGTCACGCTCATCGTGTCGTCGGTGCGCGGGCGCGATGTCGGTCGGTTCGCCGACATCGAAATGCGCGATGCTGCTGTGCTGCTGCTTATCGTGGACCCCGCCAATCGCGCCGGCATCCCGGTCGCGTGGATCTCGGATGCCTATGGTCTGACGCCGGGCGAGGCCCGCGTTGCCCTTGCGGCCGCCTCGGGCGGCTCCATCCCGGAGATGGCCGGCTCCCTCAACCTGTCGCCGAATACGGTCAAGACGCACCTGCGCAAGGTGTTCGCCAAGACGGGCACGAGCCGGCAAGCCGAGCTGACGCGGCTAATCACGTCGATCGGCCTCGTCAAGGCAGACGGCGCTCAGGGCGGCAACGGCTCGAAATAGAGGGGGTTAAAGGGTTGGTTGCGGGGATAGGATTTGAACCTATGACCTTCAGGTTATGAGCCTGACGAGCTACCGGGCTGCTCCACCCCGCGATACCGACACATAATTCCGACCTGACCGGCATCCAATGGGGAAGCCTGTCACGTCGTTCGAACGATCCGGCCACCGTCTGGTGTTGGGGCTGATCAGGGCCGCCTTGTCCTTGACATGGACCGGCCCGTTCGAAGGAGCCGCCGGCTGGGCGGCTCGGCGAGGTCTATAGCACGATTTTCGGGTTTGTGAACCCCACCCGGGAGCGTCCCTGCGGCGAACCCGCGGATTACCCACGGGCAATGTCATCCGCGGCTTTTTTTTGCGGGCGCGCCTTGCACTATGGCCTAGTTACTTTCGTATATGCTCACTGGAAGCGCTCAAGACGAGATCCCGCACGCATGACCGCCGCCGACCCCAAACGAGCCAACCGCGCCCAGGCGAAGTGCACGGGGGCGGGCCTCGAGGAAACGTTCGTTCTTCTCGACAACAGCTCAGGGCGCGGGGCACCGTCCCTCCTCTTCTCGGAGCCCCTGGAGATCATATCGGCGGTCACGCCGGACGAGGTGCCGGCTGCCCTGGCACGGCTCGAGGCCGGCACGGCGGCGGGGCATCACGCGGCTGGCTTTCTCGCCTATGAGCTCGGCTACGTGCTCGAGCCCAAGATCCGCGACCTGCTGCCGGAGGGACGCAGTGTGCCGCTGCTGTGGTTCGGGCTCTACCGCGCGCCGCGCGAGATGAGCGAGCGCGAGGTTGACCATTGGCTCGCGACGCACACTCGCAGCGGGTCGTACCAGTTCACGTCGGTCACCTGCGCCTGGAGCCAGGCCGAGTACGAGGCCCGCTTCTCCGCCGTGCAGGACAAGATCCGCGCCGGCGACATCTATCAGCTCAACCTCACGTTCAAGGCGCGCTTCCGCCTCGAAGGCTCGCCGCTCACGTTCTACCGCGACATGCGCCAGCGTCAGCGCGTGGCCTATGCCGGCATCGTCGACACGGGCGAGGTGACCGTGCTGTCGGCCAGCCCGGAGCTGTTCATCGAGAAGAACGACCGCGTCGTCTCCACGCGGCCGATGAAGGGCACGGCGCCGCGAGCCGGCACGCCAGAGGCGGATGCGGACGCCCGCCGCGTGCTCTCGAGCGACGTGAAGCAGCGGGCCGAGAACCTCATGATCGTCGATCTGATGCGCAACGATCTCGGGCGTATCGCGGATGTCGGCAGCGTCGAGGTCACGGACCTTTTCACCGTCGAGACGTTCCGCACGTTGCACCAGATGACGTCGGGGGTGCGCGCGACGCTCAAGGAAGGCGTCGGGCTCGCCGATCTCATCCGCGCCATCTTCCCGCCGGGGTCAGTGATCGGGGCGCCGAAGATCCGTGCCATGGAGCTGATCCGCGACTACGAGACGGAGCCGCGCGGCGTCTATTGTGGTGGCATCGGACACATCACGCCCACGGGCGAGGCGCTGTTCAACGTGGCCATACGGACTCCCGTCATCTTCCGCGGCGGGCAGGGCGAGATGGGGATCGGGTCCGGCGTGGTCTACGACTCCGTCGGCGCCAAGGAATATGCCGAGTGCCTGCTCAAGATGAAGTTCCTCACCGACCCGCCGAAGAGCTTCGAGCTGATCGAGACGCTGCTCTATGAGCCGGGGTCGGGCTATTGGCTGCTCGCGGGTCATCTCCAGCGGCTCGCGGCGTCGGCGGCTTACTTCGGCTATGCCTATGACGAGGCCAAGGTACGGGCGGCGCTCGACAGCGCGGTGGCGGAGCGAGCGGGCCAGCGGCTCCGCATACGCCTCACGCTGGCGGAGGACGGGGCGCTCACGATCACGGTCGCCGAGCAGCCGGCCCAGGCGCCGGAATCGGTCATGCGCTATGTGATCTCGGACACGCGGCTCGATAGCAGCAATGCGTTCCTGTTCCACAAGACGACGCGACGCGAGCTCTATGACCGTGAGTGGCAACACTATGCCGAGACGCTCAAGGCGGACGAGGTGCTCTATCTCAATGAGCGCGGCGAGCTGGCGGAGGGAAGCCGGACCAACGTATTCTTGGAGCGGGACGGGAGGCTCGTTACGCCGCCGCTTTCGAGCGGGCTCCTGCCGGGCGTGTTGCGTAGTACGTTGATCGCCAGCGGCAAGGCGCACGAGGCCGTGCTGACACTAGATGACCTCGCTAGCGCAGATGCGGTGTTTCTCGGAAATTCGGTGAGGGGGCTGGTTAAAGCCGAGCCGGTCAAGCCATTGTCCTGATCTTGGTCAGGATCGGCGGGCGGCAAAGGAACGCCCGCGGCGCAACGGTTAGTTTGCGCGATTTTCGACGCTGGTTTGCGACGTCGAGATGGAGGCCGTTTCCGGTACGCGGCCGTGAATGGCAGCGACAACGAACACCAGGGCCGCAAGGGTCAACGCAACGGCAAGCATAATCTCACGGACCGATCGGCGCGCGCGCTCGGCGAAGGGGCCAGACTGCAATTTGCGTATCATCATGGGCGCCAATGTGCGCAATCCAGCGCGCCGTATCCAGAGCCTCGAACGCCGCGCGACAGATAGGCACAGTGCACTGCGGCGACCTTAATCAAGCCGGAATCTCCGGCGTAGCGAGAGCGCCGTGGAAGCCCGGTCGCGGGCCGCTTCCGCATGTCCTCAAAGCCCGCGCATGATGCAGCCGAAGACGAGAACGAACTGGGCCACGACGAGCACCCAGAATTCTTGACCTGTGATGTAAGGAATTGAGGCGCCGAAGAAATATGTGACCAGTGCGAGCACCGTAAGGATGACCGACAGCATGTAGGTCAGGATGCCGGGTGCTTTCAGTGCCATGGTCGTTCTCCCCTCAAGGCCTCGACGTCGATGCGGGTTCATCGGCATGCCTGGCAAGGCGCGATTCGCCCGACGCATCCGGGCTTATAGCAGCCGACGCCGGCCGTGGCTTGGGCTTCGCGGCCACAGTCGCGACGTGTCCACGGTCCAATGTTGGAACCCTTTCCAGGGAGCGCTGTTTTGTCCCTTGGAATCACCGCGTTATCCATGGTTTTCTAGAACAGTTGGAAAGAGGGCAGGCGGCCCTAAAACAAAGGTTCGGCCCGTGATTTTCGGCCGGGTGCCAACGGATCCTAGAGCACCGGCTGCAAGTGAGGAGATTGCCATGCTACGTGTGTGCCCGGTTGCCATCGTTCTTGCCGCCTGGCTTCTCGCACCCGCGAGCGCAATGGCCTACGGTCCGAAGGTCAGGAAGTTCTGCGCCAACGACTATTTCGACCATTGCCATTTGCACAGGTTGGGTACGCCGGAGCTCAGGGCGTGCATGCGGAAGGCCGGTGCCAAGCTCACCCCGAGCTGTGTCAATGCGCTGGTCGCGGAAGGCGAGGTTTCTGCTGCCGAGGTCGCGCAGCGCCGGGCGGCCGCCGCAGCCGCGGCCGCCGGAAAATAGTGCGGCGCAAGGAAGCGCGATCCGTTTCATGTATCGCTGTCGCGTTGTCCGTTCCCGATAAGGTTCGACTATGTGCCGCGCGGCTTGGCGCGCGCGGTGGGCGCCGCGCTCGCCGGGTCGTCCGGCCAGGGGTGGCGCGGATAGCGGCCCTTCATCTCGGCTTTCACGGCCGCCCATGATCCGCGCCAGAAGCCCGGCAGGTCGCGTGTGATCTGAATCGGGCGGTGGGCCGGTGACAGCAGATGCAACGTGAGCGGCAGCCGGCCTCCTGCGATGGCAGGGTGCGTCTTGAGACCGAACAGCTCCTGCACGCGGATGTGGAGTGCCGGCGCACCGGCCCCTTCGTAATCGATGGCATGGCGGTTGCCCGTCGGGGCCTCGAAATGGGTCGGCGCTTCCTCGTCGAGCCGGCGCTTCATCGGCCAGGGAATCAGCGTGTCGAGCGCCTGGCCGAGGTCGTCAGCGGAGACGTCGGCAAGGCGCGTCTTCCCGGTGAGATAGGGGCCGAGCCAATCCGACAACGTTGCGGTGAGAGCGTCGTCGGACAGGTCCGGCCAGTCGCCATTGCCGCCGGCATCACGCAGGAACGCTACCCGGTCGCGAAGCTGGAGCTGGGCCTTGCTCCAGGGCAGCCGCGCAGCGCCGAGCGCTGCGAGGCCCGCGGCGAGAGCGGTTTCGGTCTCGGGATGATCGGGGTCAGCCGGACGAGGCTCGCTCGTGAGCGCGATGGCTCCGAGGCGACGCACGCGGCGGGCGCGGACGGCCGCCGCTTCCCGGTCGAAGGAGATCTCGTCGGTGGCAACGATGCGGTCGCCGGCGATGCGGATGACCTCGGCCTCGCTGGTCGCGGCGGCGAGCACGATGCGCGTCGCGGCGGTCGTGCCCTGCATCTCCGCCACGACGAGGAACGGCGCTCGGGCGAGCGCGTCGGTCGCATCGAGGCTGGCGCCGCGGCCGTTGGCGAGAAGGTACTGGCCGCCTGCGCCGCGGGTCTTGGCGATGCGCTCAGGATAGGCGAGGGCGAGGAGGGCGGCGGTCGTCGCGTCCCCTCTCCCCGCTTTTGCGGAGAGGGGGCTTAGGTGAGGGGCGGAAGCTCGCGCTGCGGGCTGTTGCTGCCCTTCTCCCCGCAAGGACGGGGAGAGGGAGGCTGACTTTGCCCAGCCCTCGGCGAGGCGGCGCATGTCGGTGGCGCGGCGGGAGCGGTCGCGGCGGAAGGCGTCCAGGCGATGATCGAGCGACGTGTCGTTGCCGCCGAGGCCACGCTCCACGAGCACGGCGGCGATCTCGGCCGCTGCGGACTGGGCTCCGATCTCCGCCGCCCTGATCAGCATGGCGGCGAGGCGCGGCGGCAGCGGAAGCGCACGCAGGCGGCGGCCGGTCTCGGTCAGGCGGCCGGCGGCGTCGAGTGCGCCGAGCGCGTCCAGCTCCCCACGTGCCGCATCGAGGGCCGCGGGTGTCGGGGGATCGAGCCAGGTGAGCGCGCGAGGATCGGTCACGCCCCATTCGGCGCAATCGAGCACAAGCGGCGCGAGATCGGCCGAGCGGATCTCGGGCTCGCCGAAGGCCGGGAGGCTCGCCGTCTCGACCTCGTCCCAGAGGCGATAGCAGACGCCGGGCTCGGTGCGGCCAGCACGGCCGCGGCGCTGGTTGGCGGAGGCGCGGGAGACGCGGACGGTGGCGAGGCGGGTGACGCCGACGTCCGGATCGAAGCGCGGCACGCGGGCGACGCCGCAATCGATGACGACGCGTACGCCCTCGATGGTCAGCGAGGTCTCGGCAATGGAGGTCGCGAGCACGACCTTTCGCTCGCCGGGCGGCGCGGGTTCGATGGCGCGATCCTGTTCGCGCCGGTCGAGGGCGCCATAGAGTGGGGCGATGATGGCGGCCTTGGGATCGAGACGCTCGTGCAGGCGTTCCTCGGTGCGGCGGATCTCGCCCTGGCCCGGCAGGAACGCCAGGATCGAGCCCGGCTCGGCGCGCAGCGCGCTCTGGATGGCGTCGGCCATCTGGTCTTCGATGCGGGCCGTGGGGCTGCGGCCGAGGTAGCGAGTCTCGACGGGGAAGCTTTTTCCTTCGCTTGCGATCACCGGTGCGCCGCCGAGAATATCCGCGACCTTGTCGCCGGCCAGCGTCGCCGACATCACGAGCAGGCGGAGGTCATGGCGCAGGCTGCGCTGGGCGTCGAGCGCGAGCGCGAGTCCGAGGTCGGCGTCGAGAGAGCGCTCGTGGAACTCGTCGAACAGCACGGCGGCAATGCCGTCGAGCGTCGGATCGTCGAGGATCATGCGCGTGAAAACGCCTTCGGTCAGCACCTCGATGCGGGTCTTCCGCGACACACGGGTCTCAAGTCGGGCGCGCAGGCCGACGGTCTCGCCGACCTCCTCGCCGAGGGTCGCTGCCATGCGTCTCGCTGCGCCACGGGCGGCGAGGCGGCGCGGCTCCAGCAGCAGGATCTTGCCGTCTCTGCGCCAAGGTGCGTCCAGGAGGGCGAGCGGCACGCGAGTCGTCTTACCGGCGCCGGGCGGCGCGACGAGCACGGCCGCCGGCCTCTTCGCGAGTGCCGCGGCGAGGGGCGCGAGCACGTCGTCGATGGGCCGCGCGGGCGCGAATGCCCGTAGGGATTTCGGGTCGGCCGTGTGGGTCATCGTGGCGGGCTTAGCACGCCGTCACTCCGAATGAGAGGGGCCTTGCCGCGCCGCCTTTACAATACCGCGCTCGTGGCCGATACCCGCTCTCTCGGAAGGCCCGGGGGCGGGCCGGTCACTTGCGGGGACGGTTCTCATGCTTCGCTTCGCAGTATCGCTCCTTCTCATGGGTGCGGGAATTTGCGCCGGTGCGGGGGCGGTGCGCGCCACCGAGCTCGACGGCTTCTGGATGGACTCGCACGGCGAGGTGGTGCTCGAGGTCGAGTCGTGCGGCGCGGCGATGTGCGCGAAGGTGGTCTGGCTGCGGCTGCCCTACGGTCCGGACCGCAAGCCGCTCAAGGACTACCGCAACCCGGATGCCGCGCTGCAGAACCGCCAGGTGTGTGGGCTGCGCGTCATAGAAGGGTTCACAAAGCAGCCCGACGGCACCTGGGGTGGCGGTGATGTCTACGTTCCCGATCTCGGCATGAGCTTCAAAGGCTATGCGACGGTGCTGAGCCCGACACAGATCGATGTGCGCGGCTACGTGTTCCTGCCGCTGTTCGGCTCGTCCGAGGTGTGGAGCAAGGTGGCGAAGCCGCAGTACCACTGCGAGCGCGACGGGGTGCCGCCCGCGCCGCCGCTGCCGAAGGAGTAGGCCCCTACCCAGGGGTGGGTAAGTGCCTGCCCCTCATCCTAACCGTCTCCCCGTAAGAACGGGGAGAAGGGACTACGAGCCGATGCCGCGCTCGGATTCGAGCTTCCGGTAGGCGCGCTGGGTGTCGGTGATGTAGTCGCGCGCGATGGGAACCGCGTCGCGCTTCTTGGCAAGCTGCATGTGGAAGACGAGCTGGCTGCCGGTGCGGAACATCATCTCGGCGCTCACCAGGTAGAACTCCCACATGCGGCAGAAGCGCTCGTCATACATCTCGGCGACCTTGGCGCGGTTAGCCTGGAAGCGGCTCTCCCAGTGCGCCAGCGTCTTGGCGTAGTGCAGGCGCAGGAACTCGAGATCAGTGACCCAGAGGCTGTTCTGCTCCACGGCCGTGAACACCTCCGACAGCGCCGGCGAGTAGGCGCCCGGGAAGATGTATTTCCGAAGCCACGGGCTCGCGGTGCCGGGCGGACTCATGTGACCGATCGAGTGCAGCAGCATGACGCCGTCGTCGGTGAGGAGGTCGTTCACCTTGGCGAAGAACTCGTTGTAGTGGTGCACGCCCACATGCTCGAACATGCCGACCGAGACGATGCGGTCGAAGCGCTCGGTCAAGTCGCGGTAGTCGCGCAGCTCGAAGCGGACGCGGTCTGCGACGCCGAGCTGCTTGGCCTTCTCGTTGGCGAGCTTGCACTGCTCCTTGGAGAGCGTGACGCCGACCGCCTTGATGTCGGCCATGCGCGCGAGATAGAGCACCATGTCGCCCCAGCCGGAGCCGATGTCGAGCACCTTCTGGCCGGGCTTGAGGTCGAGCTTCGAGGCGATGAGCCGCAGCTTGTTTTGCTGCGCCTCCTCCAGCGTGTTGTCGTCGGAGA
>NZ_JADZBI010000067.1 GCF_020852195.1 Hyphomicrobium sp.
CTTGCCGTGGTCGATGTGCGCGATGATGGAGAAGTTGCGGATCAGGGAGATATCGGTCATGCGCGCGTGCTTATCACCTCGTCTGCCGGGGCAAAAGGGCGTTCCGGGCGCGTCCTCAGCGGCCATCGACCGCGTTGCCGGACCCGCAGCCCGAATAATTTGGAATCGCTCTAAGAAACAATGACATGCCTCGGTAGCTGTCGGTAAGGGCCGGCAAACACAGGGACCTTTGGCCGACCGCAGTCTTGACGGCGCCACATGGCTCGGCATGAGTGGCGGCGAAAAATCGAGATCCGGATGAACCGAATGCGCTTCGCACCCCTCCTCGCCGCAGCCGCCCTCCTCGCTCCCATCCTCGCGGAGGCCACGCCGGCCGCGGCAGGCGGAATCGAGTTCGGCCCCGTTCACGACGCCCCCAAGGTCAAGCCGCAGAAAAAGAAGGCGCCCGCCGTCCAGACGGCACCGGCACCGCTCCCTGGCGACACGCCGGAAGCCGAGACCGCGGCCACCGTGCCGCCCGCAGCCGCACCGCCCCCGGAGGCCCCGCCATCCGCAGCCACCCCGGCGGCCGTTCAGACCCCGGCGGTGCCGCAGGCCTCCGGCGCCGGACGCGTCTCGACCAAGGGCATCCCCCCGCCGCCCGCGCCCCGCAACTGCAAGACCACCTGGACGTACGAATCCTGGCTGCGCGACTTCAAGCAGGAGGCGGCTGCCGAGGGCATCAGCCCGCGCGTCATCAACGCCACGCTCGCGGGCATGACGCCCGACCAGAGCGTAATCTCGCGCGATCGGCGCCAGGGCTTCTTCGCCCAGAGCTTCCTCGACTTCTCCGCCAAGCTCGCGACCCCGAACCGCGTCCAGAACGGCCGCGCCCAGATCGAGCAGAACCGCGCCACATTCGACCGCGCCGTCAAGGAGTTCGGCGTTCATCCGGCCGTCATCACCGGCTTCTGGGCGCTCGAGAGCGATTTCGGCGCCGGCATGGGCAAGCTGCCCATCATGCGCTCGCTGCTAACGCTCGCCTACGACTGCCGTCGCGGCCCCAGGTTCCGCGACGAGCTCAAAGCGGCGCTGCGTATCATCGAGCGCGGTGACATGACGCCTTCAACCATGATCGGCTCCTGGGCCGGCGAGATCGGCCAGACCCAGTTCCTGCCGACCCGCTATCTCGAGCACGCCATCGACTATGACGGCGACGGCCGTCCGGACCTCTTCGCCAACCCCACCGATATCATAGGCACCACGGCCAACTACATGGTGCACCTTGGCTGGCGCGCCAACGAACCGTGGATCGAGGAGGTCCGCGTGCCCGCCGAGATGCCCTGGGACCAGTCCGACCTCACCATCAAGCACCCGCGCTCGCAGTGGGCGGCTTGGGGCGTGACGAAGCGGGACGGCGAGCCGCTCGACAACGACGCGCTGGCCGCCTCGCTGCTGCTGCCCATGGGCCGCTTCGGCCCCGCCTTCCTGGCCTACCCGAACTTCGACGTCTACCTGCAATGGAACCAGTCGCTGAACTACGCCACCACCGCGGCCTATCTCGCGACGAGGATCGACGGAGCACCTGCGATGCGCCGCGGCCGCGAGGGTATCCCGTTCTTGAGCATCGACGAAGCCAAGGAGTTGCAGCGCCTTCTCACCGCGCGCGGCTACGACGTGGGTGAGATCGACGGCCTGATCGGCCTCAAGAGCCGGCAGGCCATTAAGGCCATGCAGTTGAAGTTCAAGCTGCCGGCCGACTCCTATCCGACCCCTGAGCTTCTCTCCGCCTTGCGCCGCGGCTGAGCGCCCGCCGTATCCAGCCTTTACCATCCGCGCGTCAGACCCTATCAATCTGACACGAACGGCCCATCATGGCGGCTGGCCGACGGCGCGGGGGCGCTCGGCCAGGCCCCGACGACGGCCGGGACCGCAGCAATACTGCGGCCCCGAGCATATTTTGTCGGAGGGGGCCGACGCAGACAAAGCACGACGGGAACGGGTAGGGAGGAAACGCCGTGCAGCGATCAGTCGTGAAGGGTCTCGAGGATCGCCTCGCGCACATGGCCGCCGTCGCAGAGCGGCAGATGACGTCGCACCACGAGCTCGAGGCATCGCTGCGGCAGCTCTATCATCTCCTCTACGACACCGAGATTGACGAGGCGGATCGCCGCGAGGTCGCTGGCGTAGCACCCCTCCTTCTGCACGCTCTCTTCGTGGCCCGCATGCGTCTACGCGACCGCATCCCGGCCTGGCAGGCGCAGGGAATCTTCACGCGCACCGCACAGAACGCCCTGCGCGACGTCTTCCGCATCGCGCGCTACGCCATCGACATGCTGGGCGAGATCGCGTCCGACAACCGCCGCCTTGCTCCCGGCGAGAAGAGCAAGCGCGGCTTCACCGGCACGGGCTGGAACACGCTCGTCCATCCCGCCTACGACACCGGCTACAATATTCCGTTCCGCTCGGGCGATCTCATCCTGATGCGCGGCAGCGCCCACAACAGCGCCGCCATCGCCCGCATCGGCGACGTGGACACCCAGTTCAGCCACATCGCCATGGTTTACGTCGATCCCGACGGCAAGCACTGGATCGTCGAGGCGTTGATCGAGGACGGCTCAGTCATCAACCCGCTCGAGTACGTGCTGGACCACGGCCTCGGACGCGCCGTGCTCTATCGCCACCCAGACGCCGCCCTCGCAGCGCGCGCCGCCAAGCTCGCCTACGAGCGCGTCCTCGCCAGCAAGACCGGGTTCGCGCCGCACATTCCCTACGATTTCTCGATGCGCCTCACGGGCCGCCGCAAACTGTTCTGCGCCAAGCTCGTCGCCCAGGCCTACGCCGACGCGAGCAACGGCGAGATCCAGCTCCCAGCCTACAAGACGCGGTTCGACCACCGCAACAACAAGCAGTTCCTCAAGGCTATCGGCGTCAAGGCAAAGGAGAGCTTCGCGCCCGGCGACATCGATCTCGATACCCGCTTCGATCTCGTGGCGGAATGGCAGGATTACCGGCTGACGCCCCTGCTGCGCCGTCAGGATATGATCATGACGAAATTCTTCGAGTGGATGGAGAAGCGGGGCTACCATTTCGAGGAGACGTTCTTCATCCGCGTCATCGCCGTCTTCGGCCGCCTTTCGAGCTACCTGTCGGAGCGCGCCAAGAACCTGCTTTCGAGCGTCTTCCCGAAAGTGCCGCGCAACATGAGCCGCTCCTGCGTGGCCACGATCGTCATGCTGCACAAGTCTGCCGAGGAAGTAATCCCGGCCCTCGCCGCGCTCGATGATGATAACGTGCGGATGACGGGCCTGCCCCTGCATCCGCGCGAGATGCTGGCCCATCTCGAGCGCCTGCGGGAGGTCTCGGCCGGCCGCATCGGCTATCTGCGCGGCAAAGCCTGACCGCCCGGCCCGGGCCGCACGGCAAGCCTGAGGCACACGTAGAGGAAGAAGTAGAGCAGCTCCCAGCTCGCAAGCGTGGCGACCCTCACGCCGAGAGCGGCATAGGAATCGTTCAGCACTGCATCGAGCAGGATCAGCGCCAGCGCCGGCACGAACACGACGAAAGGCGCCCGTCCCGCACCGCGCCAGCCGCCGCCGAGCGCCGACCACGCGACGATGTGCGCGAGCACGAATGTGAAAATAACGCACACGGCATGCAACCTCCGCCGGCCCACCTGGACCAGCGCATGAACGCTACCAAAGCCGCGTCAATCCCGAGTTGAGGGGTTCCCTAAAATTCGACGCATTCGGACAAACGGCGCCTTCACCTCCGCCACCGGAGTATGTTGCGCTCTCGCGCCACCATGCTGGAGACGAGGCTTTCGGGGTACCCGTTAACGAAGTGTGGACGCCGTCAGCCTCCTCTCGACGTCATCCCGGCGAAGGCCGGGACCCACGCAAGTTTCCACTTGCGCGACGTCGAAGTGTTGAATCGCCCCTACTCCGGCTTCGGCTTGGGCGAGCGCGTCGGACCGGCCTCGAAGTTTGGCACTTTGTCGGTCGTGATATCCCACGGAGGCCGTCTCTTCGTGAACAGCACGAGCTCCGGCTCGAACCAGTTGCTGTCGTCGAACGCGCCTGCGGCCATGGTGATCAGCCCCGGCCGTTTCTCGCTGGTGAGAAACAGGCGCGCCCCACACGTCGGACAGAAGTGCCGCGTCAGCGTATTGCCGCTGTCGGACGCGCTTGCGTAGCTCGACGTCGCGCCGCTGATCTCGACATCTGCCGCATTGAATGTCGCATTCGACATGTGCCCCGTGCCCGTGGCGCGCTGACAGTCGAGACAATGGCATTGCGCCATGCGGAGCGGCGTCCCTTTCACCGTAAAGCGCACGGCCCCACAGAGACATCCTCCGGTCGCATTCACCTCCCGCACCATCGCCGCCTTCCCTGCTGCCTGCTGCCTGCTATCGGCCGCCCCTTTCCCTCAGTGCAGCTTGACGTGCGGCTCCGTGCGCCGCGTCAAGAGCCGCGAGATGGAATCGAGCGTCACCTTCCAATACCCGTGCAACGCCGTCTCGTGCATCTTGTAGAGCGAGCGATACATCAGCTTGGCGACGAAGCCCTCGATGATCATCTTGCGGCCCGTCACGAAGCCCATCAGGCTGCCCACGGTCGAGTAGTGGCCGAGCGACACCAGCGAGCCAAAGTCGCGGTACTTGAACAAGCGCAGCGGCTCGCCCCGAATCCGCGCCTGAAACTGCTTGACCAGAAACGACGCCTGCTGATGCGCCGCCTGCGCCCGCGGCGGAATCGGGTGTGTCTCGCCCGGCGGCACCAGATACGCGCAATCGCCGAACGCGAAGACGTTGGCATCACGCGTCGTCTCCAGCGTCGGCTTGACGACGAGCTGATTGGAGCGGCTGACCTCGAGCCCGTCGAGATTGGCAAGCACGTCCGGCCCCTTGACGCCGGCCGCCCACACGACGAGCTCGGAGGCGATGAAGCTGCCGTCCGCGAGCTTGACGCCGCCGGCCGTGACCTCGGTCACGCGCGCGCTGGTACGAATATCGACATTGAGGTCCTGCAGGATCTCCGTCGTCGCCTCGGAGATGCGCGGCGGCAGCGCCGGCACGATGCGGTCGGCAGCCTCGATCAGCGTGATCTTGATGTCCTTCTCGGGATCGATCTTGTCCAGCCCGAAGGCCACTACGCCGCGGGCCGTGCCGTGCAGCTCGGCCGAAAGCTCCGTCCCCGTCGCGCCCGCGCCGATGATGGTGACGTGCAGCTGCTCCGGCCGGATCGGTCCCGGCTGCGTGTTCGCGCGCACGCACGCATTGAGAAGTCGCCGGTTGAAGCGCTCGGCCTGCTCCGGCGTATCGAGCATCAAGGCGTGCTCCTTGACGCCCGGAACGCCGAAGTCGTTGGACACGCTGCCGATCGCAATGACCAGCGTATCGTACGGCACCCAGCGGTCCGGCGTGACCTCGCGCCCGTCCTCGTCGAGGGTCCGCCCGAGATGCACGAGCTTCTTCGCGCGGTCGAGGCCGATCATCTCGCCATAGCGGAACTTCACGCCGTGCCAGTGGGCATGCGCCTGGTATTCGACCTCGTGCCGGTCCACATCCATGCTGCCGGCCGCGATCTCGTGCAGCAGCGGCTTCCAGATGTGCGTGCGCGATCGGTCAACGAGCGTGATCGCCGCCTGGCGCTTCCGGAACCACCCGTCCTTGCCAAGCTTGTTGCCGAGCCGCGTCGCAAGCTCGAGCCCACCCGCACCGCCGCCGACCACGACGATGTGGTGCAGATCCGGCCTGGGCAGGATCAGAGGGGCCGTGCTCTCCGCCGGTGTAACGTCCGCAACCATCTCGTTCTCCCGCACGTGATTGGCGCCGTTTCTTACCAGGAATTCCCTAGGTAGGGCGACAGAATATCGAGGGCGCGCACGTGAGTGGCCCGCCCCCTCACCCGGAAGCGATCTGA
>NZ_JADZBI010000068.1 GCF_020852195.1 Hyphomicrobium sp.
CAAGAAGGCCAAGGACAAGACGAGCGGGTTCCGACTGATGGGCTTCGGCCACCGCGTGTACAAGAACTACGATCCGCGCGCCAAGGTGATGCAGAAGACCGCGCACCAGGTGCTCGACGAGCTCGACAAGCGCAACGAGCCGCTGCTCGCCGTGGCCATGGAGCTCGAGCGCATCGCGCTGCAGGACGACTACTTCGTCGAGAAGAAGCTCTATCCCAACATCGACTTCTATTCGGGCATCACGCTGCGCGCGATGGGCTTCCCGGTCTCCATGTTCACGGTGCTGTTTGCCGTGGCTCGCACCGTGGGCTGGATCGCCCAGTGGAAGGAGATGATCGAGGATCCCGAGCAGCGCATCGGCCGCCCGCGCCAGCTCTACATCGGGCCCGCGCGCCGTTCGTTCCCGAAGCCGGGGGGGTGAAGGAGCTCCACGTTCGCCACGTGTCCGCCCCTACCCGGAAGCAATCTGGCGATTGCTTCCGACCTTTTCCCAACGGGGAGAGGTTGCGCCACGCCACCGACGCGACGTCAACCCCCTCGCACCCTGCGCCTCAAGGCATAGTCGAGCACGATGTCGGCGGCGGCCTCGCTGGGGCTCCCGCCTTCGAAATGCATGAGATCCGGAACGCGCGCGAGCGCCGCGCATTGCGCACGGCGCTCAGGCGTGTCCGTCAGAAGCGGCTGCAGCGCATTGGCCAGGCTCTCCGGCGTGCTCTTCTCCTGGTGGAACTCCGGAAAGGCGTTTTCGCCGAGCACGAGGTTCGCGAGCACCGTCGTCGGCGCCTTGATCATGCGGCGCAGGAACGGGGCCGCCAGCGGATCGACGCGGTAGGCGACCACCATCGGCGTGCCGGCCATCGCCAGCTCGAGCGTCACCGTCCCCGACGCGGCAAGCGCCGCCCGCGCGAGCTTGAAGGCGCGGAACTTATCCTCCTCACCCTCGACGATATGGGCTGGCAACGGCCATGTACGCCGGCCGCGCTCGATCAAGGCACGCACATGCGACACGCACGGCACGACGACCTCAGGCTCCATCCTGCGCTCCACGAGGACGCGCAGCGTGTCGCCGAAGGGCTCCATCAGGCGGCCGACTTCCGACGACCGGCTGCCCGGCAGCACGACGACGACAGGGCGCGCGGGATCGAGGCCGAGCCGCGTGCGCAGCGGCTCGGGGTCGAGTGCGTTCAGCCAGCCCAGGCGCTCGGCCAGCGCGTGGCCGACGTAGCTGCACGGAGGCCCGCCGAGGCGGACGTGCGCCTCGGGCTCGAACGGCAGGATGCCGAGGATATGATCGACGTAGGGGTGCATCTTGCGCGCGCGGCCCGGCCTCCAGGCCCACACGCTGGGACTCACATAGTCGATGATCGGGATGTCGGGACGGCGCTTCCGGATGCGCTTGGCAATCGGGTGCGTGAACTCGGGGCTGTCGATGATGACCACCGCGTGCGGGTCGAAGGCGATGGCCCTGTCGACCGTTGCATAGACGCGGCGCACGATGCGCGGCAAATGGCGAAGGATCGACAGGGGCCCCATGACCGCGATCTCGGACATGGGGAAGTCCGAGACGAACCCGTCCTGAGCCTCCATGCCGGCGCCGCCGACGCCGGCGAGGCGGAGTCGGCTCCCGAGGCGGCGGCGCAGGGCGGCAATCAGCTTGGCGCCAAGCGCGTCGCCCGAGTGCTCGCCGGCGACGAGGAACAGGCGTACCTCGTCGGTGTCGGTGGGCTCAGCGCTCATGGACCGCCTCTTCCGTTGCCGACACGCAGCAGGACGAAGAGACCTGCCTTGTCGGCAGCCGCGATGCTGTCCTTCATGCTGCCTTCGGGCTCCGTGGGCGCATCGGCGATGGCGATGCCAGCATAACCCGCAGATGCGACATGCGTTATGACAGCGGGCGTCAGATCGTCCGGCGTCCTCAGCGCCGCGACGCCGCGACGGCGGTGCGTCAGGCTCGCCCACTGGCGCAGACCGGCGGCGCGCGCAAGGGTTGCATCGACGCCCTCGTCGCCGGACTCCACCGCCAGCACGTGGTTGCGCACGACGACGGCCGCGCGTCCGATGGCGAACGGCGTCAGCGCGTCGAGCGCGGTCACGGCCTTGATGGCGTCGCGGGTGGCATGCGTCTCCGGCGCGACGCGGCCGAGCGTGCGGAACGGCATGGTGACGGTGCGCGGATCGAAGCGGCGCGGCGCGCCGTGCGTCTCGCTATCCTCGACGCCCTCGACGAAGATCTGTGCCTGATCGGCGCGGGCGAGCGTCTGCGCGCGATCTGCGACCAACACCTTTCCCGCCTCGACGGCGATGCCGGCGAGCCCCGCCGTGCGCGCGCCGTCGACGGTAGCGGGACCGATGGCCGGCATGTCGACGCGCAGATCCTGGCTCGGCTTCGAGCGCTTGACCAGAACGCCGCGTGCGGTGCTGCTCTCCTTGGCGCGTGCGGCAGCGGCGCGCGCAATCATGCGGTCGGTTCCTTCCGCGCCTTCCACGGCGACGATGCGACCGTCGGCGACGATGACGCTCTGGCCGATGTCGTAGGGACCGAGCGCGCGGATCAGCGCGAGCCCCTTGGCGATGTCGCTGTGCTCGGCGGTGCCGGAGCGCGCGGCGCCCATCGGCCCCTTGCCGATGACCAGCTCGGGTGCCGCCTCGCCGGGTCCGATGACCTTCAACCCCTGCTGCTCGAAGAAGCGCACCACGCGGCGCAGCACGCTGTCGTCGCCGCCCGCGGCCACGATGCGTATGATCTTGGGCAGGTAGCGGAAGAGCCCCAGGTCGGGCTTCAGCCCCTTGAGCTCGGGGCGATGCACGCGGCCGACGATGACGAGGTCGGTGGCGCGGGCCGCCTTCAGCGCGCGGATCATGGCGCCGATCTGGCCCCAGTTGACGACGGTCACGGCGTGCGGGCCGAAATCGGCGTCCGCCTCGCCGTCGAGGGCGACGACGGAGACCGGCAGCCCGCGCGACGCGGCGCTGTCGGCGATCTCACGCGGCAGGCCGCCGCCTCCGGCCAGTATTGCGAGACGCCGTGCGCCGCCGTTCATGATGTCCCTGTTGCCTGCCGCATCGCTCCGGCATGGCTATAGACAGGCAGCGGGCGGCAGGCAACGGGCAGCAAAGGACGGAAACGAGCCGGCAGCGGAACATGTGCCCTGCTGCCGGCGTTCTGGTGCCCGCTGCCGATCTCTCAGATGTCCAGCGTGTGCTCGCGCTCCCACTGCGTGAAGTGGGTGGCGTAGCTGTTCCACTCGTTGGTCTTGAGCTTGACGTAGGCCTGCGCGAACTCCTCGCCCAGGGTTTGCTTCAATGTCGCGTCCTTGTCGAAGCTGCGGATGGCGTCGAGCAGGTTCAGCGGCAGCTTGGGGGCATCCTTCACGGTGTGCCCGTCCTGGTACATGTCGATGTCGAGGCGCTTGCCGGGGTGCGCGTTGCGCTCGATGCCGTCGACGCCCGCGGCGATGATGACGGCCTGCAGCAGGTAGGGGTTGGCCGAGCCGTCGGGGAGGCGCAGCTCGAAGCGGCCTTTGCCCGGCACGCGCACCATGTGGGTGCGGTTGTTGCCGGTCCAGGTGACGCTGTTCGGGGACCAGGTGGCGCCGGAGAGCGTGCGCGGCGCGTTGATGCGCTTGTAGGAGTTGACCGTCGGGTTGGTGATGGCAGCCAATGCCTCGGCGTGCTGCATGATGCCGCCGAGGAAATTGTAGCCCTCCTTGGAGAGGCCCATCTCGTCGGTCTCGTCGTAGAACTTGTTCGTCTTGCCGGCCGCATCCCAGACGGAGATGTGCGCATGGCAGCCGTTGCCGGTGAGGTTCGAGAAGGGCTTCGGCATGAAGGTCGCGCGCAGGCCATGCTTCTCGGCGACCGACTTCACCATGAACTTGAAGAACGAGTGGCGGTCGGCGGTGATGAGCGCGTCGTCGAAGGCCCAGTTCATCTCGAACTGGCCGTTGGCATCCTCGTGATCGTTCTGGTAGGGACCCCAACCGAGCTCCAGCATGTAGTCGCAGATCTCGGCGATGACGTCGTAGCGGCGCATCAGCGCCTGCTGGTCGTAGCAGGGCTTCGATGCCTGATCCTGGGCATCCGAGATGGCCGTGCCGTCGGCGTTGATGAGGAAGAACTCGCACTCGACGCCGGTCTTGATGCGCAAGCCCCGCTCGGCCGCCTTGGCGATGACTTTCTTCAGGACAACGCGCGGCGACTGCTCGACGTGCTTGTCCTCCATCACGCAATCGGCGGGCACCCAGGCCACCTCGGGCTTCCAGGGGAGCTGGATCAGGCCCGAGGGATCGGCCATGCCGAGCATGTCGGGATGCGCCGGGGTCATGTCGAGCCAGGTCGCAAAGCCCGCGAAGCCCGCACCGTCTTTCTGGATCTCGCCGATGGCCGCCGCCGGCACCAGCTTGGCCCGCTGAAAGCCGAAGAGGTCCGTAAATGAAATCATGAAGTAGCGGATGCCGCGCTCTTTCGCGACTTGAGCCAGGTCGTTGGACATACCTATTCTTTCCCCACGCTCGGGTTGACGTTTCCCCTAGAAATTCTTCTCTCTTTATTTTTTCTGAGATCGAAGAATTGAGTTTCCCCGGGCCGAGAGCGGCCCGGGAGGAAGACGGTCTAAAGTTTGTCCTGCCCGGGTATCCAGCTCGTTCCTGCCAGCGGCACGCGCGCCATGGCGGCGGCCTCGATAGTGAGCGCGCAGAGATCCTCCGGCTCGAGGTTGTGGATGTGGTTGTGCCCTGCCGCGCGCGCGATGGTCTGCAGCTCGAGAGTCATGACCTTGAGATAGTTGGCGAGGCGGCGGCCGGCACGCACCGGATCGAGGCGCTCGGACAAATCCGGGTCCTGCGTGGTGATGCCGGCCGGATCGCGTCCCTCGTGCCAGTCGTCGTAGGCGCCGGCCGTGGTGTTGAGCTTCTGGTACTCGCCTTCTAATGCGGGATCGTTGTCGCCGAGAGCGATGAGCGCCGCGGTGCCGATTGAGACCGCGTCGGCGCCGAGCGCCAGCGCCTTGGCGCAGTCGGCGCCGTTCCTGATGCCGCCCGAGACGATGAGCTGCACCTTCCGGTGCATGCCGAGGTCCTGCAATGCCTGCACGGCGGGACGGATGCAGGCCAGCGTCGGCTGGCCGATGTGCTCGATAAACACCTCCTGCGTCGCCGCCGTGCCGCCCTGCATGCCGTCGACAACGACGACGTCGGCGCCGGCCTTCACGGCGAGGGCGACGTCATAGTAGGGACGTGCGCCGCCGACCTTGATGTAGATCGGCTTCTCCCAGTCGGTGATCTCGCGCAGCTCGAGGATCTTGATCTCGAGGTCGTCGGGGCCGGTCCAGTCGGGATGGCGGCAGGCCGAGCGCTGGTCGATGCCCTTGGGCAGCGTGCGCATCTCGGCGACGCGGTCGGAGATCTTCTGGCCGAGCAGCATGCCGCCGCCGCCGGGCTTGGCCCCCTGACCGACCACGACCTCGATGGCGTCGGCCTTTCTGAGATCGTCGGGGTTCATGCCGTAGCGCGACGGCAGGTACTGGTAGACCAGCGTCTTCGACTGGCCGCGCTCCTCGGGCGTCATGCCGCCGTCGCCGGTGGTGGTCGAGGTGCCGGCCAGCGTCGCGCCGCGCCCCAGCGCCTCCTTGGCGTTGGCGGAGAGCGAGCCGAAGCTCATGCCGGCGATAGTGATCGGGATCTTGAGCTCGATCGGCTTCTTGGCGTAGCGCGTGCCGAGCGTGACGGCCGTCGAGCAGCGCTCGCGGTAGCCCTCGAGCGGATAGCGCGACATGGAGGCGCCGAGGAAGAGCAAGTCGTCGAAGTGCGGGACCTTGCGCTTGGCGCCGCCGCCGCGGATGTCGTAGATGCCGGTCTGCGCAGCGCGGCGGATCTCGGACAGGGTGTAGTCATCGAAGGTCGAGGACTTGCGGGGCGTTGTCGGCGGATTCTGGTAGCTCATCAGTAGGCGTCCGCGTTGTCGATGTTGAAGTTATAGAGCTTGCGCGCGGAGCCGTAGCGCTTGAACTCCGATGTCTTGACGCCGTTGACGCCGGCCTTTTTCAGAAGCGCCGACAGGGCGTCGTGATGCTCGGTGCGCATCTCCTTCTCGATGCAGTCGGCGCCGAGGCTCTTCACCGAGCCGCGCACGAAGAGGCGGGCCTCGTAGATCGAGTCGCCGAGCGCGTCGCCCGCATCGCCGAGCACGACGAGGTTGCCGGTCTGCGCCATGAAGGCCGACATGTGGCCGATGTTGCCCTTGACCACGATGTCGATGCCCTTCATCGAGATGCCGCAGCGCGAGGACGCGTTGCCCTCGATCAGCAGCAGCCCCCCGCGACCGGTGGCGCCGGCGTATTGGCTGGCGTCGCCCTTCACGATGACCTTGCCCGACATCATGTTCTCGGCCGTGCCGGGGCCGGCCGAGCCGTGCACGACGACCGTCGCCTGCTTATTCATGCCGGCGCAGTAGTAACCGACGGGACCGCGGATGGTGACCGTCACGGGGGCGTCGATGCCGACCGCGACGGCGTGCTGGCCGCGCGGATTGAGCACCTCCCATTCGGTCTCGTTGGTGCCATCCTTGAGCTGGTGCAGGCTCTCGTTCAGTTCGCGGAGCGGTGTCTTCTCAAGATCGATCGATCTCATGCCATCAACGCTCCCAGAAGTAGACGGTGGCGGGCTCGGGCTCCCAGACCTTGGCCTTCTCGATGCCGGGGAGGCCGGCAAGGGCGCGATACTCGGAACCGAAGGCGACGTACTGGTCGGTCTCGGCGAGCACGGCCGGCTTGCAGGCGATGGGATCGCGCACGACGCCGAAGCCGTTCTTGGTGCCAACGACGAAGGTGAAGAAACCGTCCAGGTCCTCGAGGCCCTTCTCGAGCGCCTGGCCCAGGTTGAGCCCCTGGTTCATGCGCCACGTGAGATAGGCGGCGGCGACCTCGCTATCGTTCTCGGTCTCGAAGGTCATGCCGTCGTGCTTCAGCTCGCGGCGCAGGTTGTTGTGGTTCGACAGCGAGCCATTGTGCACGAGGCACTGGTCGGTGCCGGTCGAGAATGGATGCGCGCCGAGCGTGGTGACCGCGCTCTCGGTCGCCATGCGCGTGTGGCCGATGGCGTGCGTGCCCTTCATCTTGGCGAGGTCGAACTGCTTGGCGACGTCAGTCGGCCGGCCGACCTCCTTGTAGATCTCGATGGCCTCGCCCGAGCCCATGATGCGCACGCCGGGGAAGCCCGTGCGGATCGCCTGGCGCGCGGCCTCGGCCTTGTCGGCCGGGCATGTCAGGACTGCGTGCGTGGACTTGACGTCGAGCTTCGCCTTGCCGTCGATCTCGTGCTCGACGGCCTTGGCAAGGCTCGCGAAATCCTTTTCGGGGTTGGGGGACTGCAGCGTGATCTTGGCCTTGCCGGACTTGGGCGCGCCGTAGACGGCGAAACCCGCCGAATCCGGACCGCGCTCACACATTGTCGCCAGCATGCCGGCCGTCAGCTCGCCCAGCCGCGGCTCCAGGGCCTTGTCCTTGATGAACAGTCCCACAATTCCACACATGGTCTTGCGTCCTTATTCCCTCACCCGTTGTGGACAAGACCTTAGCAGCAGCCCTGCCATAGTTCAACTGTCACGAATAAAGTTTTCCTGAGAGGATAGCGCGGGGCGGATGCGGAATGACCTCGCGAAGGGCCATCGCCGCGCTGATCCGTCGTGCGGACCGCTCGGCCGCGGCCAGCCAGCGTGCTCGGTTTGGAATGCAAGATCCGTGACGAAAAAGGCGCGGCAGCTAAGCCGCGCCTTCCGTCTCCGCGACGACCGCGGCCGTCAGTATTCGTCGATGGCCTGCTCGATGAGCTGCTTCTTGTTGGCGTGCTGCTCGTCGTAGCGGAGGTCCGCCCCTTCCTGGCGCATCTGCACGATGTGCCACAGAATCCAGAACGCGACGCCGGCGATCACCAGGATCACCTCCGTGCCCTGAAACGGGTAGATCGCACCGACATCCTTGAGATCGACTGCCCAGCTCGTGATTCCGTTGGTCGACATGTCCTTGTCTCCTCGTGAGGCTTGATCTGCTGCTCGGCAGGCGGGGACCTATGACGCCCCCGCCTGCGGGGTCTCTCGTCAGCGTCCGTTGCCGTTATACGCAGCCTTCTCGGCGGCCTGCACCTCCAGCATCGCCGCCCGGCGAGCTTCCTCGGTCGAGAAGTCGAGGCCCATCAGCTCGACGTCGCGCGGCACACGCAGAAGCCCGAACATGTTCAGGATCACGGCGACGATGAGACCCGGGAAGAAGCCCAGCACGAAGAACATGATCAACGCGCCGATGAAATTGCCGAGCGGGTTGATGGCGGCAAAGCCCTCATACGGCGAGGACGGCTGTCCCCACAGCATGAAACCAGCAAGAACGACACCGACAAAGCCGGCGTAGCCGTGCACGGCCACAGCGCCCACTGCGTCGTCGAGCTTGAAGCGGCGCTCGGCGAAGTAGTGCATCTTATACGCCACCAATGCGCCGATCACGCCGAGGAACATGGCCTGGATGGGATGATAGAGGTCGTTGCCGGCGGATGCGCAGATGATGCCGGCGAGGCCGCCCGAGTAGGTCCAGAACGGATCACCTTTGGAGATGATGTAAGCCGTCATAAGCCCGCCCGAGAGCGACATCAGGAAGTTGAAGGTGATCGCGCTCAGGGTTGTCGGCGTGAGGTAGATGTTGGTTGCGGTCCACGTCTCGCCGGTGATCTGGCCGGCAATGGCGGCTGGGTTGATCAGCGGTACGTTGCAGGCCGCGTAGAAGCCCCAGAAGCCGGTATAGATCAGGAACAGGCCGATGGTGACCAGCCAGGGGTTGCGCGGCGGGATGTCCCGCGCCGTGCCGTCGGCCCGGAACTTGCCGATGCGCGGGCCGAGCACGATCAGAACGCCCAGCGCAAAGCCGCCGGCAATGGCGTGGATCACGCCCGACGCATAGGCGTCGTGGTAGCCGAGCAGCTTGACCATCCAACCCTGGGAGCTCCAGCCCCAGGCGGCGTCGATGATCCAGGTGAAGGAGCCGATCACGACGGCAAGGATCCAGAATGCACCCGAGCGGATGCGCTCGATGAGGGCGCCCGAGACGATCGAGGCTGCCGTCCACGAGAAGAGCAGGAACGCCGCCCAGAACACGCCGTTCAAACGATGCCAGAGCGCTGCCTGGTCGGCGTCGACACCGAGGTTCGGGCTCGGGCCCGACAGGTGCGTGCCCATGAGCGCGTTCCACGGCTCAGCCTGAGGGGCCGAGATGAGGTCGCCGGTGATCCAAGGGCCATTCTGGAAGGCGAAGTAGATCCACCAGCCGAAGAAGAAGAAGGTGATGGTGACCAGCGGGATCAGCATCGTGCTCTTCATCAGCGTGTGAAGGTGGTTGCGCTGCCGGCTGACGCCCACCTCGTACATGCAGAACCCGATGTGGATCAGAAACATGAAGACCACTGTGACCCAGTAGTAGAACTCCGTGAAAACGACGTTTAGAGCGTCGATGTTGGTTCCCATGGGTGTTCCCCCGTACGATTTTCTGAGTTGACTGTGCTGAAAGAATATTTGACCAGCGGAAAACTGCGGCAACATGACGCCGAGAGTCAAGGGGCGCCGTGCAGATGGGCAGCAGATTGATTATCGATTGAGCAATGAGGCGATCGGGGCCGCCGGGATCCGTGGCTGATTTTATCGGTGTGAATAAATATTTCTAGATAGGAATGCTTCACCTGGCTTTTGCCTTATATTTCAGCATCCCACAGCGCATTCTCAGGGCAGTGTTTGGGGACGCCGGCCGGTTGCCTGCATAGGCCGGCACTTACGCCTTAGGCAGGGCCAGCCGCACCATGGCCTTTCGGTATGTTTCCTGAGGATACTTGGTTGGCGCGCCGGCTACGTGACCCGCGAAAGGGCGTGCGGGGCTCGGAAGCGCACTGTTTTCCGGCGGTCTTTGTCCCGCGTCATTGCCAAAACCTGTTCGGTCATGGTTCGATGCAACGGCAAGGCTCGGACGGCGCCTGTTTTCCTGGACGGTCTTGCACCTCTCGATTTCTCTCTTGGCGCCGTCATCCGCGCTCAGGCGCGGGATTTTTGAGGCGGATCTCACGATTTTCAGAGCAAGGGGCGCATGAACCCAAAATCCGGAAGCCCTGTGAAGAGCGCGGTCAAGGCCGAGGCAGCGTCGACCGATGACACCATCGAGCAGGAGCGCCGTAAGCTCTTGACGTCTGAGGAGTTTTCCGACGTCCTCCAGACCGTTTCGGCCAAGGAGCAGGATCCGCACGCGCTGCAGGGCGCGCGCGACAGCATGCTGGAAGTGGCCATCGGCCGCGAGGTCCGTGCCTTCCGCAACAAGCTCGGCATCACGGCTTCCGACCTCGCCAAGGCGGCTGGGCTCTCGCTCGGCATGCTGTCCAAGATCGAGACCGGCGTCACCAGCGCATCGCTGACAACGCTGCAGCGGCTTTCGAAGGCGCTGGGCGTGCCGGTCACGGCGTTGTTCCGGCGCTTCGAGGAACGGCGTGACGCCGTGTTCGTCTCGGCCGGACAGGGGCTCCTGATCGAGCGGCGCGGCACGCGCGCGGGGCACCAGTACCAGCTTCTCGGGCATACCGGCGGCGTCGCAGGCGGCGTGGTGGTGGAGCCCTATCTCATTACGCTGACCGAGGAATCGGACGTGTTCCCGTTATTCCAGCACTCAGGGCTCGAGCTCATCTACGTCCTCGAAGGGCAGGTGGTCTATCGGCACGCGGACAAGCTTTATCCGATGAAGCCCGGTGACAGCCTGTTCTTCGATGCGGACGCGCCGCACGGGCCGGAGGAGCTGGTCAAGCTGCCGATCCGCTTCCTGTCGGTCATCAGCTACGCGCGCGAGCTGCCGTAGGCTGGTTCCTTACGATCCCTATTCGAGATCGCCGAACGCCGGGGCGTAGTCCACGCTGCCGGTGCGGACGGGAAGCTCGCTCCCGCAAAGCGAGAGCGCCATGAAATACGGGCCCGCATAGTGCGATGCAAAACCGCCTGCCGCCGCGGCGCTGAATCCGAACCGGCCGTAATAGCCAGGATCGCCGACGACGAGGACCGCCTCCCATCCCTCTGCTCTCGCCTGCTCCAGACCGCTCCTGACCAACCTGGTACCGATGCCTTGCCACTGCCGGCCAGGCGCAACGACGACCGGGCCCAGACCGAATGCTTTGAAGGGCGCGCGCATGGGAGAGACCATGATGTGGCCAACGACGGCCTTCTCCTCGACCGCCACGAGGGAGATGGCGACATCGCCGTCGCGGCGCAGGCGATTCACGAGATCGGCTTCGCCGGCGGTTGGAAGTGCGAGGAGATGCAAGGCGCGGATCGCGCCGACGCGGTCCGGCGTCTCGTGCTCGATGCGTATCACGCCCGTTACGTCAGCGTGGCCTGGAGGCCGCGCACGAAGGCGGACAGACCCGTCATGCGGTCGCGGCGCAGGCGTTCGGCGGCGAGAATGGCGCGCAGCGCGGCGCTGCTCTCGTCCAGATCCGCATTGACGATCACGTAGTCGTACTCGGCCCAGTGGCTGATCTCGGACGAGGCCTCGGCCATGCGCTTGGCCACCACCTCGTCGGAATCCTGGGCGCGCTGGCGCAGGCGGGCCTCCAGCGCCTCGCCGGACGGTGGCAGCACGAACACACGCACGAGGTCGCCCGCCATGCGCTCGGAGAGCTGCTGGGTGCCTTGCCAATCGATGTCAAACAAGACGTCGCGCCCCTCGGCAATCGCCTGCTCGATCGGCGCGCGCGGCGTGCCATAGGAGTTGCCGAACACGGTCGCCCATTCGAGAAGCTCGTCCGCCGCGGCCATGGCCTTGAAGCGCTTCTCGTCGACGAACCAGTAGTCGCGCCCGTCTACCTCGCCGGGGCGCGGCTTGCGGGTGGTGACGGAGACGGAAAGCGCGATGTGCGGGTCGGTATCCAGGAGCGCGCGGGAGAGCGAAGTCTTGCCGGCGCCCGACGGCGACGACAGCACCAACAGCAGGCCGCGCCGCTCGATCTTCGGATTTCCGCTCGTCATGCTCGCCTCCCCGTCGTGTCCGCCGGGTTAGATCATGTTTTCCGAAAATGGAAAACCAGGGTGCCGAAAACGGATAGCCTAGAAGCGTTTATGTCTGATTGAATTGGGTTGCCTTCCCACGTCGTAGCCGCTCGCGCCTAGCGCGGCGGCCATGACGCTGAATGGCGTGCTCGGCTACTCGATGTTCTGGACCTGCTCGCGGAGCTGGTCGATCACCACCTTGAGCGCGAGGCCCGCGCGCGCGATCTCCTGGTCGGCGGCCTTCGAGGTCAGCGTGTTCGCCTCGCGGTTGAACTCCTGCGCCAGGAAATCCAGCTTCCGGCCGACGGCGCCGTCCTCGCGCAGAAGCGCGCGGGCCGCCTCCACATGGGCGTGGAGCCTCTTCAGCTCCTCCTCGACGTCGGCGCGCGTCGCGAGTAGCACGGCCTCCTGGTGCAGGCGTGCCGGATCGAGGCCCTGGCCCGTCTCGACGAGGCGGGCGACCTGCTCGGCGAGGCGGTTCTGCACGGCCTCGACGGAGCGGGACGGCGCGCGCTCAATGATCCCCGCAAGGCGCGCGATCTCGTCGATCTGGCGGCCGAGGACGTCCTTCAGGCGCTCGCCCTCCTCACGACGCGCCGCGACCAAGCCTGCGAGCGCGGATTCGAGATCGGCGAGCACGGCTGCCTGCTCGGCCGCCTCCATGTCCTCGTTGTCGGCGTCGTCGACGATGTCGAGCACGCCCTTGAGGCCGAGCAGCGCCTCGACGCGCGGCGTCTCGGCACCGATCTCCTGGCTCAGGCGGGTGGCGATGGCGAGCACGCGATCGAGGGCGGCCTGATTGAGGCGCACCTCGCCCGAGCGCGCACGGCGCGTGACGCTGAGGCTCGCGTTGACGCTGCCGCGCGCGATGGACTTGGCGATGCGATCGCGGACCTTCGGCTCCAGCGCCTCGAAGCCGGGCGGCAGGCGCAGGCGCAGATCGAGCCCGCGGTTGTTGACGCTGCGCAGCTCCCAATGCCACGCGGTACCGTCGAGGGCGCCGTTGCTGCGGGCGAACCCGGTCATGCTCTGCAGGGCCATTGCTGTCGGTATCCGGGGGCTTGCTCTGTGGTGTGGTCGCGGGAACGCTCGAGATCTCCGCGCGACAGACGTACTTGGCCCCTTGGCGGGCCGCAAGCCCCGGTTGCGGGTTTAGCGCTTCGGCTTCCTTACCGGCAGGGGGATGCTCGAAGCCGTGGCCGCAGACGGGGGGCTCGTGCCCTGCGCCGCGACCGGCACCGCCTTTGCCTCCGGGGCTGGTGTGCCCGCATCCTCGGCCGGCGGATTGGGAAGCTCGGTCACCGGATTCGCCGCGGGCGTGGCCGCCTCCGCCGGGCCATCCTTGTCGGCGGCCGCTGCGGCCTGGCGGGCGCGCATCTCCTTCTCCAGCTTGCGCCAGTTGGCGACGGCGGTGTTGTGGTCCTTGAGGGTCGCCGAGAAGATGTGGCCGCCGGTGCCGTCGGCGACGAAGAAGAGGTCGCCGTGATCCGACGGATTGAGCGCCGCCTCCAGCGCGGGACGGCCGGGGTTGCAGATCGGCGTCGGCGGCAAGCCCTTGATCTGATATGTGTTATGCGCGTTCTTGGTGTCCTTCTCAGACTGCATGATGGGCTTACCCCACTGCACGCCGCCGCCGTAGATGCCGTAGAGGATGGTCGGGTCGGACTGCAGCGGCATGCCCTTGGCGAGGCGGTTGACGAACACGCCGGCGATGCGCTCGCGCTCGTCAGAGCGGCCGGTCTCCTTCTCGATGATGGAGGCCATGACCACCGCCTCCTCCGGCGTGCTGAAGGGCAGATCCTTGCGGCGGCGCTCCCAGGTGCGGGCCAGCACCTGCTTCTGCTTCAGTTGCATGCGCTCCAGGAGCTCCTGGCGCGTCATGCCCTTCTCAATGCTGTAGGTCTCGGGCATCAGCGAGCCCTCGGAGGGAATCTGGGTGACCTCGCCGGTCAGGTTCTCCTCGCCCTTGAGCCGCTCGACGATCTGCTGGCTGGTGAGGCCTTCGGGGATCGTCACCTTGTACTGGACGGACTTGCCCTCGGAGAGGATCTCGATCACCTCTCGGATCGAGACGCCCGGCTTGAACAGGTACTCGCCGTGCTTCAGCGAGATCTGCTCGGGGTGCATGCGGCTCTGCACGAGGTAGTTCACCATGAAGGCCCAACGGCTCGAGACGACGCCTTCCTCCTCAAGCTCGTCGGCGATCTTGTTCGAGCTGGTGCCCTTGGGGATGACGACCGTCTGGCTGACGGTCAGCGGGCCGGTCTTGTTGTAAAGGTGGCCGATGAGCAGCGTCAGGCCACCCGCGGACAGCATGACGATGAGCAGGACCGTGAGGATGCCGCTCACGACGCGGGCGAAGCCGGACATGACGCGCGATTCGCGGCGCTGGCGGACCCCGTGCGGGCGGGGCGGCGCGCGCCCAGGCTCCAACGCCTCGGCCGGACTCCTCGGGCGAACCCCCTCGCGCCTCGACAGCGTGGGCGGCACGTTGCGCCGCATTTGACTCATCGACCAGCTCCCGTCTCGCGTCTCCGGCCGTCCGCGTCCCGTCTCGCGCACCGGATGTCCGAGGTCACGTGCCGACGTGACCTCGCGATTGTGGCAAAACCCCGGCCGGGCCGCTCCGGCGATGCGTAGACGCCGCCTCTCAGGCCACTTTGCGCATGACGAGCGAGGCGTTGGTGCCGCCGAAGCCGAACGAGTTGGAGAGCACGGTCGTGATCTCGCGCTGCCTCGGCTCAAGCGGCACGAGGTCGATGGCGGTCTCGACCGAGGGATTGACGAGGTTCAGCGTCGCCGGCGCCACCTGGTCGCGGATCGCGAGCACCGAGAAGACCGCCTCGACGGCGCCGGCGGCGCCCAGGAGGTGGCCGATCGAAGACTTGGTCGACGACATGGAGACCTTGGCCTGCGTGTTGCCGAACAGACGCTCGACGGCGCCGAGCTCGATCTCGTCGCCCATGGGCGTCGAGGTGCCGTGCGCGTTGATGTAGTCGATGTCGCTCGGCGCGAGGCCCGAGCTCTTGAGCGCGGCGCGCATGCAGCGGAAGGCGCCGTCGCCGGTCTCCGAGGGCGCCGTGATGTGATAGGCGTCGCCTGACATGCCGTAGCCGATCACCTCGGCGTAGATCTTGGCGCCACGGGCCTGGGCGTGCTCGAGGCTCTCGAGCACGACGACGCCGGCGCCCTCGCCCATCACGAAGCCATCGCGGTCCTTGTCGTAGGGGCGCGAGGCCTCGGTCGGGCGGTCGTTGAAGCCGGTCGACAGTGCGCGGCAGGCGACGAAGCCGGCCATGCCGATGCGGCAGATCGAGCTCTCGGTGCCGCCCGCGACCATCACCTCGGCATCGCCGAGCGCAACGATGCGCGCCGCGTCGCCGATGGCGTGGGTGCCCGTTGCGCAGGCCGTCACCACGGCGTGGTTCGGACCCTTGAGGTCGTGCTTGATCGAGACGTAGCCGCCGGCGAGGTTGATCAGGCGGCCGGGGATGAAGAACGGAGAGACGCGGCGCGCGCCCTTCTCCTTGAGCAGGATCGAGGTGTCGGCGATGCCCGAGAGGCCGCCGATGCCCGAGCCGATGAGAACGCCGGTCTCCTCCTGCTTCTCGGTGGTGTCGGCCTTCCAGCCGGCGTCGGCAAGCGCCTGGTCGGCGGCGGCCACCGCATAGATGATGAAGTCGTCGACCTTGCGCTGCTCCTTGGGCTCCATCCAGTCGTCGGGATTGAACTTGCCCTCCGAGGTGGGGCCGCGCGGCACGAAGTTCGCGATCTGGCAGGAGAGGTCGGACGCCTCGAACTCCTCGATGCGTCGCGCGCCGCTCTTGCCGGCCAGCAGGTTCCTCCAGGATTCCTCGACCCCGCATCCGACAGGGGTCACAAGACCAAGGCCAGTGATGACGACGCGGCGCAGGGATCTCATGTCGGTTCCATCGCTCGTGAAAGGTGCCCGTGAATGCTCCGCCGGTCCTTGCACTCCGTGCGTCGCGGGTTTCTCGGCGGCCTCAAAGAGCGGAGGTCGACAAGCCCCGCGCCCTCAAGCGTACGCCTGCTCGCGGCCTTCGCGCCGCGGCCGGGCCCTGCTCTCTCGGCGCCATCGCTCCTGCAATGATGGGCACCGCGGGGCCGGCACGCGCCGGAAAGTTCCGGTCCGAACGGCACCCGCCGACTGGTCCGGGCCTGGAGGCCCGGAGCGGCGGCCGTTCGAGCCGGGCCGGTCGTCACGCTGCCGTGGCGTTCTTCTCGAGGAACTTCACGGCGTCGCCGACGGTCAGAATGTGCTCGGCGGCATCGTCCGGGATCTCGCACCCGAACTCCTCCTCGAACGCCATCACCAGCTCGACCGTATCCAGGCTGTC
>NZ_JADZBI010000069.1 GCF_020852195.1 Hyphomicrobium sp.
GCCGAGGGGAAGCAGGCCTCGCGGCGCACGGTCATCGCCGTCGGCCTCTTCTCGGCATTCGTCAACATCCTGATGATGACGATGCCGATCTACCTGTTCCAGCTCTCCGATCGGGTGCTGACGAGCCACAGCTTCGACACGCTGTTGATGCTGTCCGGCCTGGCGCTCGGTCTGATCGGCGTGCTCTCGCTGCTCGACATCATTCGGCGGCAGATGCTGGGCCGCCTCTCCATGCGCATGGAGGCCATCCTGGCCGGCCCGGTGCTGGCCAGCGTGATCAGCAGCGCGCCGACCGGAGAAGGCGGCAACATCCAGCCGCTGCGCAACCTGCATCAGGTGCGCAGCTTCCTCTCCAGCCCGACGATGCTGCTGCTGTTTGATGCGCCGCTGGCGCCGCTCTACTTCCTCGTCATCTTCCTCATCCACCCGGCGCTCGGGACGCTTTGCGTCATGGCGGGCGCGCTCTTGTTCACGATTGCCCTGATCAACCGCAGCGCAACAGCCAAACCGCTTTCGACCGCGGGCTCGCACGCCTCGCAGGCCGATGCCAACGCCGAGGCGCTGGCCCGAAATGCCCAGGTCATCAACGCCATGGGCATGATGAACGAGAGCATCCTGCACTGGGGGCGCACGCAGGCCGAGGCGCTGAAGGCGCAGCTCGACGGCCAGGAGCGCAACGTCTGGATCAGCGGCTCGTCGAAGTTCGTCCGCCTCGTGACGCAGATCCTGATGCTCGGCGTCGGCGCCTACCTGGCGCTCAACGGCGAGTTGACCGGCGGCATGATGATCGCCGCCGCCATCATCGCGGGGCGCGCGCTGCAGCCGCTCGAAGGCATGATCGAGGGCTGGCGCAGCCTCGTACAGGCACGCCAGGCCTACGCCAAGGTGAGGTCTGTGGTCGAAGGGCTCGAATCGCACAAGCCGCGCCTCAAGCTGCCCAAGCCCGAGGGCCGCGTGACCGTCGACAAGGTCCTGTACCTCTGCGCCGGCAGCAAGGAGCCGGTGCTGAACGGCATCAGCTTCGATCTGAAGCCCGGCCAGTCGCTGGCGATCGTCGGACCATCGGGGTCCGGGAAGTCCACGCTCGCGCGCATTCTCGTCGGCTGCCTGTTCCCGACGGCCGGAAAGGTGCGCCTCGACGGCACGGAGCTGCGCAACTGGGACCGGCGGCAGTTCGGCGAGTTCACCGGCTACCTGCCGCAGGAGGTGGAGCTGTTCCCGGGAACGATCCGCGAGAACGTCTGCCGCATGCGCTCAGACCTTCCCGACAGCGACGTGCTGCGGGCGGCGAAGGTGGCCGGCGTGCACGACATGATCACGCACCTTCCGAACGGCTACGAGACCGTTCTCGACCGCAACGGCGCGCCCTTGTCGGGCGGGCAGAAGCAGCGCATCGCGCTCGCCCGCGCCTTTTTCGGCGATCCTGCCCTGGTGGTGCTGGACGAGCCGAACTCCAATCTCGATGCCCTTGGCGAGCAGGCGCTCGCCGAGACGCTGAAGCGCGCCAAGAGCCAGGGTGTCACGATCGTCGTCATCACCCAGCGGCCGGCGCTGCTCAACCTCGTCGACAAGGTTCTCATCCTGCGCGGCGGGCGCATGGAGGCTTTCGGGCCGCCGAGCGAGGTTCTGCATCGCCTGGTGCGCGCAAACGCTGCGGCGAGCGCGGAGGCAACGGGCAATGTCCCCCGGCCCGCGCCGGCTGTGCCTCAACCGTCCTGACGCATTCGATTCTGGGGTCCCGCTCTCATGTCGACCGAACTTCCGAGCCTCGATCAATGGCACCGCGATATACCGAGGTCCAATCGCCGGCTGTTCCTGTGGGGCTTCGGGATCCTTGCGCTGCTCGCCGTCGGGTTCGGCACCTGGGCGGTGTATGCGCCGCTCGAAGGCGCCGTCGTGGCCTCCGGCTCGTTCGTCGCCACCGGGCAGAACAAGCACGTCCAGCACCTCGAGGGCGGCATCGTCGAAGAGGTGCTGGTGCGGGAGGGCGAGGTGGTCGAGAAGGGGCAGGTACTGCTGCGCCTCAACGAGACCGCCGCACGCACGCGGCTCACGCGCCTCGCGGTCCGGCGCTACCGGCTGCTCGCGATCCGCTCCAGGATAGAGGCCGAGATCGACGGTTCAGAGGCCATCGCCTTCCCCAAGGAGCTCAGCGACAAGCGCGGCGACACCGAGCTTGCCGACCTCATGACGCGGCAGACCGTGGAGCTCGACGCCCGCCGGAAGAAGCTCACGGCCGAGCAGGACGTCCTAAACAAGGAAATCGCCGGGTTGCGCGAAGGCATTCGCGGCTACGAGGCGCAGGTGAAATCCGCCGAGGATCGCCTCCAGCTCTTCAAGGAGGAAATGAAGGACAAGGCTGACCTGCTCGCACGCCAGCTCGCCCGCAAGACCGACATGCTCTCGATCCAGCGCGCCGAAGCCTCGCTGATCGGCGAGCTCGGGGAACTGTCTGGCCGGATCGCTGACGCGCGGGAGCGGATCGCGCGGGCCCAGCAGCAGATCGTGTCCCTTCATTCAGCCGCGGTGCAGGCGGCCGTCGAGGAGCTGCGGCAGACGGAGACCGAGCTCGACGACATCACGGAGCAGCTCCGCGCCGCCGAGGACGTCGTGAACCGCGTCGAAGTGCGCTCTCCCGTGCACGGCGCTGTGGTCAAGCTGAACTTCAACACGGCTGGCGGCGTCATCGCGCCGGGGGCCGTGATCCTTGAGCTTCTGCCCATGAACGAGGACCTTCTGATCGAAGCCCGCATCAGCCCGCGCGAGATCACCCACGTGCACAACGGGCAGGATGCGATGGTGCGGCTTTCCGCGCTCAACCAGCGCCTGACACCGATGATCCCGGGGCAGGTGATCTATCTTTCGCCGGACTCCATCACGGAGAGCGGCGATCGCGCCATGGGCGCACAGGCGCGCTCCGGACCGTCGTTCGTGGTTCGCGTCAAGCTCGACAGCCGCTCGTCGGCCGAGCTCGTGCCGAACTTCAAGCCGACGCCGGGCATGCCCGCGGATCTCTTCATCAGGACAGAGGAACGGACCTTCTTCGACTACATCATGCGGCCGGTGCTCGACAGCTTCTCGCGTGCATTCCGCGAGACCTGAGCGACGCCGCGCCGAACGAAACTGTATCGCGTTGACAGCCTAATCGGGTAGGGCACCAATGCTAGAGTCATTCTTCCTCGAGGTCACGAAGAAGGAGCCACGGCTCCAGAAATGCGACGAGGGCGTTGCCTTCCTGAAGGCGGCAACGTCGCTCTACAAGCTTTCGTCCGCATCGTACGTCGCAATCAACATCCCGAAGGCCAACCAGTTCGTGCACTGCGCCTACTCGGACAGCAGCATCCGCCAGAAAGTCACGACTGCCGCGCTCGGCGTCAATGAGCTCGCCGAGCTCGGGCTGCTCGACGCCATGCCCGTCGACTGGATGGCGCACGAGCGCCTGCGCATCGAGCTCAAGCTCCGGACCGAGGACGAAGCCGGCGGGGATGCGCCTCAGCGCGCGGTGTCGTTCTGCCTGTCGACGCTGCGCGGCGAGACCGCCGTGTTCGCAGCAGCGGCCGGGGGCGAGCTTGCCAAAGGAGATTTCCTGTCGAGCCCGTCGATGGCGGAGCTGCGCATTCTCGCGAAGTACTTCCACAGCCACATCCTGCGCCTCAACGGTCACGATACGTTCGATTCGCTGTTGATGTCCGCCCGCGAGCTTGACTGCCTCAAATGGACTGCGGCCGGAAAGACGGCGTGGGAAGCGAGCAAGATCCTCGGCATCAGCGAGAGGACGGTCATCTTCCACCTCAACGCGGCGCGCAAGAAGCTCAACTGCTCGACGACCACGCAGGCCGTTGCCAAGGCCGTGGCGACCCAGCTCATCTCCATCTGAGCCCGAAGGAAGTAGTCGGCTCCCCGCCCGCGCGCGCCGCACACGCCGCGTGGGGGTTCCACGCTGGGCACGCACGCCAGGCGAGGAGCCTTTCGATGGCGTTACATCCACCTGACGATCTGGGTTGGGTTGTAGCGAATTCTCGGAATGTTCGGATCGATCGTCGGGGATGCCATCCGCACCTCGTCGTCCGAGCCTGGACCTTCTACGGCTTCGCGCACGCTGGCTGGGGCCTGCTCACCACCACCCTCGCTGGCGGAGCCGCCGTCAAGCCTCGCGGCCTGGCGCTGCTGCTCGTTCTCGACCCACTTTGCGAGCCTGGCGCGGTCGCGCGCGGCTCTCTGCCAAAGCCTTTCGAAGCCTCTCGAGTTCAGCCTCTCACCTGCGGACATCAGGACGACCGGAGCGGTCTCGGCGTGATGGCGGAGAAACTTCATCAGCACAGCCGCCGCATCGTCCGCATCGAGCGACTGAATGACGGCCTCGGAAACTGCGCCGAGGACCGAGGCATGGTCCGGAACGCGAGGCTCAGGAGGCATCAGGGCGCTGATGCGCGCAACGCACAGCCTCAGCCTGGCGGCATAGCTGCGTGCCGTCTGCGCCAACTCCGACTCCTGATCGACCCGATGGGACAGGCGAAGGATGATGGTTGCGGCGTTCTCCTCGCGCGCAAGCGTCCACTTCACGGTCGCCTGCAGCTCTTGCCTCATGAGCTCGATGTTGGTCCTGTGGCCGTTCTCCGGGCTTACCACGCCCGGCAGGGGCACCGGCTCCTCGGGCCAGCGGGCTTGCGGGGGATCCACCTCGGACACGGCTCACTCCGTTGCGACGTCTACCTTGATGGCGCCAAGCCTAGCCCCAGCGCCATGGCCCCGCCTACTGTCGGAAACGACAGGGGCCCACCGCTGCTCAACGCGCGAAGATGTGGGCGTTTCCACAGGCGCTCGGCTCTCTTTGCGTGCTAAGTTCGCAAATTGTTAATGATGCAGGGTGCAATCTCACTCTCATGCTCGGTGCGTCGCGTATACCGGGCCTCAGACCGTTTCTTCCGGAGCCGGGAAATGGACAAACCTGACGCGACGACCGATCAGCCGACCTCGATCGACACCCCTGCCGGCCCGAGCGCCGCAGCGTTGGATGTCGCGGCCGACGACGCGTTTCATCTCGAACTCGCGGCCGGTCCGATCCTGGCCGACATCCTCTCTTCCGAAGGCGCTGCCGAGGGCCACCTCGAAGATCTCCACGCCGCCCTTGCCTCGCTGCCCAACGATGCCCTCGACCATTTCGACGCCGCGCTCGAGCATCTCACGCACGCCGTGGACCTTTTCGACGTGCCCGCGAGCCACGTGACAGCGGACGCTTCGGACGACGCATCCTAGAGAACGATCGCTCCTGCGGAATCCGGCTCCGGGGTCGACCTCCTGACCGCCTTGGCCGCAATGCTGCCTGTGGCCGCTGCCGCGCCAGCGGGCGGGACCGGCGCGATGAGCCGCGACATCACCCACCGCCGTTGGATGCTCCAGGAACCGGACCAAGGCACTGACGTTACCTTCAGTCCAAGATCTGAAACGGGGACGCGGCCCTTGGATCCTCTACACAAGTGGCCCCGGGCCGGGGGCATTGCGGAGCACATGCGCATTCTGTTGGCATGCGCGGCCTATCCACCACGGGGCAAAGGCGGGGGACCAGCCGCTTCCGAGAGCATCGCGCGGGCCCTGCGCGCGCGGGGTCACGACGTGCACGTCGTGACCGTCGACGACGAGGAAACGCACGAAGTACGTGACGGCATCGAGATCCGCACCGTGCCATCGCCCAACGTCTACTGGGACTACTGGAAGAAAAATCCGCTCTACAAGAAGCTCGCGTGGCATTTGCTCGAAAACGGCAATCCGAGGGCGCTCGTGCGCATGCGCCGCGTGATCGGCGACGTGTGGCCCGACATCGTGGTGACGATCAGTTGCGAGAACATCAATGTCGCAACCTGGCTCGCGGCGCGGTCGCTCGGCATTCCCACGGTCCATGCCGTGCAAAGTCATTTCCTGCTGTGCTGGCGCGGCACGATGTTTCGTGACGGGGCGAATTGCGGGGTGCAGTGCCGGTCGTGCCGCTCCGCATCGACCGGCAAGCGGCTTCTGTCTCATCTCGTCGACGGCGTGGTCGCGGAATCCCGGCATATGCTCGATCTGCATGCCGCGGCCGGATACTTCGCCAAGGCGCGGCAGAAAGTGATCCCCGCCGCCATCGACTGGCCGGTGCGGGATGCGCCGCGGCCAAAGGGCGAGACGATCACGGTCGGCTATATCGGCATGGTCACCCCGAACAAGGGCGTCGAGACACTCGCTCGCGCCGCCGCGCGGCTCGGGAAAGACGCGCCGTTCCGATATGTCGTCGCAGGCGATGGGCCGCAAGCCTACGTGGACCGCGTGTCGGCCATCTTTCCGGAGGATCGGAACCGATTCCTGGGCTGGGCCGATCCGGCCGCGTTCTATCCAGGGATCGATGCCCTGGTCGTTCCATCGTTGTGGAGCGAGCCGTTCGGGCGCGTCTGCATCGAGGCCTTCGCGCATGGCGTTCCGGTCATCGCCGCGCGCTCGGGCGCATTGCCCGAGATCGTGCAATCAGGCGTGAGCGGCCTCACATTCCCGGCAGACGACGATGGCGCGCTAGCCGACTGCCTGCGCAGGCTCGAGGACAGGTCGTTTTTCGCCAAGCTCCAAAGCGGCGCGCTGAAGCGTACGGGAGACTACAGCCTCGAGCGGCTAGGAGCCGCGTTCGAGGATTTCCTCGGCGACCTCTGCAGAGATCGCTCGGCGTCGCCGGCAACGGCCGCAACCGGCTAGTGACGGCGCCCGAATTCGGCTGCGGCTACCTTGTTGACCACCACGCCAAGCAACCGCTCGACGACGGCATCGCAGCTCGCCAGCGCCCGGTCGAGATCCTCGACCGGGGTTCTTCCCCACTCAGTCACAACGATGAACAGCGCAATGGACGGAGCAGACGCCCGGACGTCCACACAGTCGAGCAAAGGCGGCAGATCGATAAAGATGTAGTCGTATGCCTTTCGCAGCCGGTCTACGGTCGCGGCCATCGCCGCGGAACCGAGAATCTCCGACGGATGCGCACCCCCTGGAGCCGCTGTTTCGCCGAGGAAATGCAGGAACGGGCGATGCTCGACGATGCACTCTGAAATATCGGCGTGCCCTGCGATCAGCGCGCCAAAACCGAGCTGGCCCTTTTGCGTCAGGCTCCGGGTCAGCACCGAGCGGCGCAGGTCGGCGTCGATCAGCAGCGTGCGGCTGCCGGCCTGCGCCGAGAGCAAGGCCAGATTGTAGGCAACCGTGGTCTTGCCCGTACCGGCGCGCGGCGATGTGATGCCGATCACGCGGCCCTGCTCGCTCGCGTTGCGCTCTAAGGCTACCTTGATGCCCCGCAAGCTCTCGCCGGCCAGGGCGAGCGGCCGAGGCTTGCTGGAGGACAGAGCCGGGGACTTGTGCGCCTCCATCACGGGCAGCGGCCCGCCGCGCGAAAAAATGGGACGCTTGATCTTCGGCAGGGTGCCGAGGACCCGAACTCTGAGCTCACGCTCGAGCTGCCGCGGCGAGCGCACGAGCCGCTCGCCATACTCGCGCGCGAAGGCGCCGATCAGGCCCAGCGTGCCCCCCGCGACGACCGCAAGCACGAGGATCAGCGCCGTTTTCGGTGTGCTCTTGGACAGAGGCGGCATCGCCTCGGCGAGAACGCGCGCTTCGGTGACGGGAAACGCCTGCTGCTGGATCTGAATGCTCTGCGTGTACCGGTTGAGGAAGGTCTCGTAAGTTGTCCTGGCGCTCTGGGCCGCGGATTCGAGCTCGCGAAGGCGGAGCGCCGACATCGATTGCGCCATGTTGGCGTTGGTGCCTGCGACCGATGCGCTGGAAACACCGCTCGCCGCCTTGAAGTCGGCCAGAGCCTTGGCCGTCTCTCTCGCGCGCTGATTGAGCTCGCTGACGCGGCTTTCGACCCAGTCGCTGGAGCGTTGCGCGATCTGCAGCCGGGCGCTGAGCTGATCGACGATGTAGGCCTCGCCGATAGCATTGGCGATGCCTGCGGACTTCGCGGGATCCGTCGACGTGAAGGAGATCACCGAGACGTAGCTGCGGCCCGCGCGCTCTACCTGCAGCCCCTTCTTGAAATTCCCGACGGCGATCTGGCGCTTGACGTCCGTGGGCTTGGGTCGCCTGGCAGCGGCGCCCATGAAGAGACGCTGGATGGAGGTCCACAGCGACGGACGGTCCGGAACGAACTCCGGATCCGCCCATAGCTGCAGCTTGTCGATGACCGCCAGAGCGATCCTGTCGGACTTGAGCGTCTCGTTCTGGCTTTCCACGACGACCATGTCGACGCTGCTGTCGGGCGTGCCGGCGCTGCCATAGGCGGGCGAGCGTTTGGTATCCGTCATCAGCACCGCCGAGGCCGTGAACGCGGGGGGTGTCACGGCGACATACACCAGCGCGGGCGCCACAACCGCGGCCACCGCCCACACGATGAGCTTTCGCCGCCAGCGGATGACGTCGATGAGATCGGAAAGGGACCAGCGCGTCTGTAGCGGTTGGCCACGGATCTCGATGGCATGCCGAGCGAGATCGGTCGGTACGTGAAGCATAGCGTCCCCCAATAAGCCGGGCGCCGGATGCGCGCACTAAAAGGCCCTCTCAGCCGACGGGCGTGCGCCGCGGGCCCGAGACCGTGCTGCATCGCAACCGAGCCAACGCAATATCGCGGCTCCGCGTTCCATCGCTTGGAGCCAACTCCTTGAATGCACCATGGGAACACACCCGGAGAAAAAGCGTTAGCCAACGCGTGCACTGCAACAGCTTAGACATGGTCGGTAACGGAAACGGGGGTTTCCTGATGCCTGTGAAACAACGGATTGCAGCCAATCTCGGGCCCTGCCTCGCACTACTCCAGCGGCGCTGCAGATGGAGGGGCAGCGCGCCGCGCAGCCTTGAAAGAGGTTTTGAAATCGAGCTGCATAAGGTGCGCTACGCGGACGCACCCGCGAGGATGGCTCCCTGGAGCGGACGCGCTCGCATCGTTGCAGCGATAGCGGCGTCGACGCTTTTCGCGTCGGTCGCATCGGCGAGCGAATATCGTCTGGCTCCGGGCGATACGATCGAGTTCTCGACCGTTGCGACACAAGATCTCAGAACGCGCGCCACGGTCCGCCTCGACGGAGCGGTCGGCCTGCCGCTGATCGGCGATGTCGAGGTGGCGGGGCTGACACTCGGGCAGCTCCAAGCCAAACTTCAGGACGAGCTGGCGACGAAGGTCTATCGCCGCAGGAGCGACGACGGGCGCGAGATCCCGCTCATGGTCGGCCCCGGCGAGGTGGTCGTGACCATCGCCGAGTACCGACCGATCTACGTCAACGGCGACGTCTCGAAGCCCGGCGAGCAGCCGTTCCGCCCCGGGATGACCGTCCGCCAGGCCATCGCGCTGGCCGGCGGCTACGACATCATGCACTTCCGCATGGAGAACCCGTTCCTCGAGCAGGCCGACCTGCACGGCGACTATGAGTCGCTTTGGACGGAGTTCGCCAAGCAGCAGGCCATCGTAAAGCGACTGGAGGCGGAGCTCGAGAACGCCGCCACGCTCGACCGCAAGGCCCTGCGCGACACGCCCGTGGCCGAGACGCTGGCCGCGCGCATCGTGGAGATCGAGGACCAGCAGCTCGCCGCCAGCAATGCCGTTCATCATAAGAACCGCAGTTACCTCGAGGATGCATTGAAGAAGGAGGACTCACGCATCGCGATCCTCGCCGACCAGCAGCGGCGCGAGAAAGAGGGCGTCGACGCCGACATCTCCGAATACACGCGCGGGAAGGGCCTGTTCGACAAGCAGACCCTGCCGATCACCCGTGTCGTCGACGCGCGCCGGACGATCCTCTTCTCGTCGACGCGCTATCTGCAGACCATCGTGGAGAAGGGGCGCGCGGAGCGCGGCCGCGACGAATTGCAGATGAAGCTCGACAAGCTCGACGACGAGCGGCGCAAAGGCGTCCTGCTCGAGCTGCAGGAGGCCAACGTCAAACTGGCGACCACCAGGGCCAAGCTGCAGGCCGTCGGGGACAAGCTGGTCTACACGGGGCTTGTCCGCTCGCAGCTCGTGCGAGGCAAGGGCTCCGATCCCGAGATCATCATCCATCGCAAGGGTGGCGAGCCCATCGCCGCCAACCAGGAGCATGAGCTTCTGCCGGGTGATGTCGTGGACGTGGCCTTGCAGAAGCGGATGATCGTGGAGGACGCGCCATCCGCCGCTCCGAGTGCCAGCCGACGCAAGGCGGATGCGGATGCACCCTGAGCCCCAGACGTCCGTCGCGCTTGGCACGCAGGAGTTACGCGGTGCAGACGGCATCGACTTCGCGGTGGTCATCCCGGCGTTCAATCGTGCGGCGACCATCGGCGAGGCGATCGAGAGCGTCCTGCGCCAGACCGTTGCCGCGAAGGAGATCATCGTCGTCGACGATGCATCGACCGACGACACCGTCCAGCGTGTCAGGGCCATTGGGAGCCCTCTCGTTAAGGTGCTCGTCAACGCGCGCAATCTGGGCGCCACGGCCTCGCGCAACCGCGGCGCCAAGGCCGTGACGGCCGAATGGATCGCCTTTCTCGACAGCGACGACTACTGGCATCCGGACAAGCTTGCCGCCGAGCACGCACTCATTGCCGCCGGTGGAGATGGCGTGACGGCTGTCGCCTCCAACCATGTTCTGGTCATCGATGACAAGATTTGCGCGTCCCCGACTCGGAAGGAGCGCATAGCCGATGTGGCAGGCGGTCTCATGACCGAGAATTTTCTCGGCACATGCTCCTGTATGACGGTCAAGCGCGAACCGTTCGTGGCCATCGGCGGATTTAACGAGCAGCTCAAATCCTGCCAGGACTGGGACCTTTGGCTGCGCGCGGCACACGCTGGACGCGTGCTGATCTCAACGCCGCCTCACGTGTTCTACCGCCTCAACACGCGCGACTGCATCTCCGGCGACGGACGCAAGCGTCAGTCTGGCCACACCTATATCTGGAAATCGCATATCCGCCAGGGCCGCGATCTCGGCGGAGATCGCGTGATGCTGGCGCTGACGTTCGCCGACGTTTGCTGCAATAGGAACAAGTGGAAGTCCTTCCGCAGGCTGTGCCGGTATGTGCTGTGGGCGGAGCCGCAGCGCTTCCGGCAGGTTGGCGCCATGCTGTGGCACGGAGCGACGTCACCCGACTATCTGACCTACAGGCGCCGGATGGAGCAGTCGCTTGAGTTCATGAACGGGTTGCGCAGCAGGCTCCGGCTCCGGCGCTCCGCGGCGTGATACTCAGGCCCATCTGGCACGGACCCGCGCGCGGATAAACTCGGCGTTGCGGAACAGATAGCCGCGCTTCTCGGGGAAGAGCACCAGGAAGCCCAGATAGACGGCGTAGCTCAACCCAACGAGAATACCGCACGTCAGTGCGTCGGGCATGTCCGCGAGCGGCTTGAGGGCCAGCAGCACAGTCGCGGCAGTCGCCGTCGCCAGCACGTGGGGGGCGGCCATCGTGCACAGGTCGCGGGCGGTGACCGGTCCTTCGCGCCCTGCGCTCGCCCAGATCACCGGAAGCCGGATGACATAATCGGAGATCGCGTAGGCAGCGGCGACGCCCACAGGCCCCCACGGCAGGCCCGCCACGAACGAGGCAACGGTGGTGACAGCGCCGAACAGGCCGAGGCGGAAGAAGCCGGCGCCGCGCCCCTGGCTGATGTAGAGCCAGCCGACGGTCGACGTCACGACCTGATGCAGCCCGGCGAGGCCCAGCCAGGCGAAGATCGGCGCACACGCGAGCCAGCGCTCGCCGAGCAGGATGCGGAATACGTCCTCGGAATAGAGCGTGGCGAACAGGATGGGAGGCTGCGTGGCGACAAGGAGCAGCGACACGCACTCCATGTAGGAGCGCCTGTACCGCTCCGGATCGGAGAGGTTGCGCGACAGCAGCGGAATCATGACGCGGCCGATCGGCGCGTGAATCTGCGAGAGCGGAAACAGCAGCAGGCGGTAGGCGCGGTCGTAAAAGCCCAGCGCGACGTCGCCGAAGTATTTGCCGATCAGGACGTTGTCGGCGTTGCGCGAGAAATAGTTGGCGAGGTTGAAGCCCGTCACGCCGGAGCCGAAGCCGATCATGGCGCGGGTCTCGCGGTCGAACGTCGCCCTGCCGGGACGGAATCCGCTTCGCCACCAGCAGCCAACCAGCATCACGAGCGCAGTGGCGCATGCCGACGCGTAGAGCGCCCAGTAGCTTCCGAGCTGCCAGGCAAGCCCGATGCCGACCACGAAGCTAGCCGCTGCCGCCAACGCATCGACCGCGGCAAGCTCGGCAAAGCGCATGCGGCGGTTGAGAAGCGCAAACGGGATGGCCTGGAAGCCGCTGGCGACGATCGGCGCGGCGAATGCGATCATCAGACCCTCGAGCCGCGGCTCGGCGAAGAATCCAGCGACGGCCGGCGCGCTGAGCGCAAGCAAGAGCGCCAAGACCGCGCCCAACCCGGCAGAGAGCCAGAACAGGGCGTTCAGATGCCCCTGCTCGATCCGGTCGCGCTGGACGACGGCCTGCGTGACACCGAGGTCCTGGATCATCGTCACAAGCGCCGTCACGGTCGCTACCATGGCGACGACGCCGAAGTCCGAGGGTGCGAGCAGCCGAGCCGTGATGACCGTAAACACGAAGCCAATGCCCACGCGCCACGCCTGCGCCGCGCCCATGAAGAGAACGTTCTTCGCAGTCTCTCCCCTGGTGCCGGCCGGAGCAGAGTGCGGGACTGCGACCATGTCCTGACCTTTCTGGCGTTGACGCGTTCGCGCACGGCGCGGCGCGGGATCGGCTAGCCGCGGCGGCCCAACGTCCTCAGCGCGTCGTAGACCTTGGGGCTGACGGTCGAGCGCAGCGCGCTGCCGACGAGGCGCCTGGCCGCCGTCCGCGCCGACAGAGGCTGTGTCTTGTAGCGCGTGGGAAGCGTGCGCAGGCGCTGCGCCAGCGCAATTGTGGACAGCGGCTCTGGCGTGAACAGCTCCTGCGAGCCGAGCGACAGCACCGGCTTGCCGGCGAGTCGGCAGATGTCCTGCGCCTGCTCGCGCTCGCTCTCGATGAACAGCAGCGCGCCCGACGTGCGGCCGTAGACCTCGGCCTTGAACGTCGCGTGGCTCTGCGCCTTGAGGCGCGCCTCCCGCGACGGAAGGTCGAGCATAACGAGCGCGCCGTAGTCGATACCGCGCCCGGAAAGCCACGCCTCGGTCTGCTTGCGGTATTTCTCGAGGCGGCTGGTCACCAGCCAGCCGATGCGCCGTGTCGGCGTATGGATCGGCGGTGCGTTGAGCAGGAACTGCAGATACTGCTCGCCGTCGTCATTCTGCTCCTCCGAGGGGTCCGCGCAGAGGACGCCATCGATGTCCACGCAGCAGCGCTCCAGCATGTTGTGGTGCATGATGTTCCATTGGAACAGCCTGGGCTGGCGGACCACCTTCAGGATAAGGTCGATGCCCGCGCACGTCGGCGACGTTCCATAGACGACGCAGAAGCTGAACGGGATCTCGGGGAACGCCGCGGACAGACGCTCGCGCGCTTCCCGCATGGACTGCCCCGTGTCGGCGCTGTCGTCGACGACGAGCACCCGGCGCGCGTGGCGCGGATCGGCATCGAACAGGTCGCGCCGGCGCGTGCGGCCGGCCGACAGGATGCGGCCTGCCATGAAGCCTTCGACATCCGTGACGGGAACGTTGAGCGCCAGCGCCACCAGGGTGCCCGCGAGGAGGCCACTCCTCGGGATCCCCACGACGAGGTCAACGTCGGGCGGAACGCGCGCAAGGCCCGCGATGATGTCGTCGTTGAGGTCGGCAACCGAACGATAGTGCATCGAGGTCTCCGCGGCTGGATCCCGTTGGCGTTTACGGCGTCGGGCGCTCAGTCGCCGGTGCCGCGCAGCACCTCGGTGCGGAAGGTGGTCCACAAGATGCGAAGGTCGAGCAGCAGCGACCAGTGCTCGACATAGGCGAGGTCGTAGGCGACGCGCGCGCGCGCGAACTTGGCGTCCGTGGTGCTGCCACGCAACTCGTTGATCTGCGCCAGCCCCGTCATGCCGGGGCGCATGCGGTGCCGATCGAAATAGGCGGGTACGAGCTGCTCGTACAGCATGCCGCCGGCGAGCATGCCGGGCACGTGCGGCCTCGGGCCGACGAGCGACATGTCTCCGCGCAGCACGTTGATAAGCTGGGGCAGCTCGTCGAGGTTCGTGCGGCGCAGGAAGCGTCCGAGCGGCGTTACTCGCGGATCTCCCGCCCGTGTCTGCTTGACGCCCGATGTATCCATGTCGCTGACGAACATGGTGCGGAACTTAAGAATTGTGAAAGGCTCGCTGTTCAGCCCATAGCGCTGCTGGCGGAAGAAGATCGGGCCATCCGACGTGAGCCGGATCCCAAGCGCGATGGCCGCCAGCACCGGCGACAGCGCGAGCAGCAGGGCTGTCGATACGACCACATCGAGAGCGCGCTTGAACGCAAGCCCGACGCTGAGATCGGAGGCTGGCGCATCGACCGTGAATGTCCAGCTCGGCGCCGAAAAATGACGGACGCTCTGCAATCCGGAATGCATTCTCCGCTTGGCTATACTCAGCACCGACATACCACCCCTCCTTCATCCGCCGCTGAACACGAGTCGGAACTTCGACGCGCGCCGAATATTGCGCCGCACTGTGAGCAGAAAAGGTCAGGCGCACCCAAAGGTTCCAATGCTGCGAGGAGTCAAATGTGAGCCGTTTCGCCGCAGCGCAGAAGCGTGCTAACCGAATTTACGGCCTCATGTAATCGCCTTCACCTCAAGATGCCCTTCGCTTGTGCAGCACGGCGGGAACCAACGCTACGAGGTGACGTTGCGGCTCCATGTCGAGGCCCGTTTTTATAAGAGACATGAGCAGAATTGTGCATCGCACCAGCGCGGTGCACGAGTTCGGCCGCCCGCACACGCCGCCTCTGCTGGAGGCGCTGCGGTGGCGCAAGGCAACCATCCTTTCGTGGATCGTCATCGCGCTTGCCGTGTCGGCGACCGGGCTGCTCCTCGCGCGGCCCCGCTACACCGCAACGGCGGAGTTGCTGCTCGGCGTGAGCTCGGTCGGTGCGGCGGCGGCAAGCACCGCGCTCGTCGAAAGTCAGATCGAGACGCTGAGGAGCGATCACCTCGCCCGGTCGGTGATCGACAAGCTCGGGCTTTGGAGCGACGCGACGCTAGCGTGCGAGTCGCACGGCCTGCTCGATCAACTCTTTGGCGCTGGAGACCCGTGCTCCGCGCCGGCGACGGCCTCGGTGGATCGCGACGCTGTGCTCGCCCACTTCAAAAATGCCACCAGCGCGCGGCGCTCCGGCCGCAGTTTCGTGGCCAACGTATCCTTCACCTCCACCGATCCTCAGAAGGCGGCGGCAGTGGCCAACGCGCTGGCCACTGCCTACGTCGACTATCGGGCTCGCATTCAGGCACGCGGCGTCGAGCAGGCCGGTGCACGCTTGGAAGGCCATATCGCTCGCGTGCGCGAAAAATCCGCGGCGGCATCGGAGGCCATCGACAAGCTGAAGGATGGCGAGGCTCGGAAGCAGACGCCGCCGGACGACGAGGTCCGCTCGCTCGAGTCCCAGTCGCAGGCGTATCGCTCGATCTACAGGGCTCTTCTCGACCGCTACACCAAGTCCGTCGAGGAGCAGGCGTCTCCCGTGAGCGAGGCACGCGTGATCAGCGAGGCCCTGCCGCCGACGCGATGGAGCACGCCGAACGTCCCGCTCGTACTGCTGCTGGGAGCCTGCGCCGGCGGATTGATCGGCATCGCGGCCGCCGTGCGCAAGGAGTACATAGCGCGGCCGGTGCGCTCGCTGGAACAGATCGAGCGCGATATCGGTCTGCGCGCGTTGGGGATCGTTCCGCTGGTGGAAGGACGCCGCCTGCTTCCCGCCTCACAGCAAGCCCCGCCGCTCCTGCTGCACGACCGCGGCGACGCTTTGCGTGGCATCAAGATCGCGGTCAACGAGGTGTGCCCGCCCGACTCCTCGGTGATCGGCGTCGTGTCCGCGTATCAGGGCGAAGGCAAATCGACGGTCGCGTTCAACCTGGCGGTGCTCGAGGCCGAGAACGGCAAACGCGTGCTCCTGATCGACGCGAATCTGCATCGGCCGTCTCTTGGCCTCAGCTTGACGCGCGGGACATTGCTGCCGCCGCTCGAAGGCCGCGCCGCGCTGTCCGAGTCTGTGACGCAGAACGAGCTTGGTTTCGATTTTCTCGGCGAGTGCGCGGCCGAGCCGCCGCTGCACCCGGCGGTTCTGCTGGGGTCTTCCGCCATGCGCGACCTGATCGGGTCGGCGCGCGATCTTTACGACTGCATCGTTTGCGACCTTCCGAACGTCTTGGGCCACGCCGACGTGCAGGCAGCAGCCGACGTCTTCGACGCGCTGGTCCTGGTCACGGAGTGGGGCCGCACGCCGTCCGCCGCGGCGACGCGGGCGGCGCTGAAATCGACCGTGATCTCGGAACGGCTGGTGGGCGTCATCATCAACAAGGCGCCCCTTGGACGAGACGTGATGGCCTAGTCGTGCATGAAGAGGAGGGGTCCAGATGCGCGTTCTGCATGTCGTTCGCCAGTTTTACCCCGCGGTCGGCGGCCTTGAGGGCGTGGTTCACGCCTTGAGCGTTCAGCAGCGACGAAGCGGACTCGATGCCGACGTGCTGACGCTCGATCGCGAGTTCCGCGACCCGAGCGACTGGCTTCCGGAGCGCGACCTCGTTGACGGTGTTCCCGTGCGGCGCATCGGCTATCTCGGCTCGAAGAGGTATCCAATCGCTCCCGCAGTGCTGGGCCATCTCAAGCCCTACGACCTGATCCACGTGCACGGCGTCGACTTCTTTTGCGACTACCTTGCGCTGCTGGCGCCGGTTCATCGCAAGCCGCTCGTGTTGTCGACGCACGGCGGCTTCTTTCACACAGGCTTCGCCCAAGGAGCCAAACGTGTCTATTTCCGCACCGTTACGCGGGCGGCGCTCGGGCGTTACAAGCGCGTATTCGCCTGCAGCGCAGCGGACGCGGAGACGTTCCGGCCTGTCGCCGGAGACCGCCTAAAGCAGATCGACAATGGCGTCGACATCGCCAAGTTCGCGGGCGCGTCCTCGCCCGTGCTCAAGCCGTCGCTCGCGTGCTTCGGCCGCATTGCCTCCCACAAGGGGCTCGAGCGTCTGCTCGATACGTTCGAGATCCTGAAAACGCGGCTGCCGGCGGTCGAATTGCAGCTCATCGGCAACGATTCCGACGGCACGCTCGCGCGCCTGCAGACTAAGTATGACAGACTTCTGCGCGAGGGCTCGGTCAAGATCAAGACCGGTCTCGACGACGACGCCATCGCGCGATCCCTTAGAGACTGCAGCTTCTTCGTGAGCGCATCCGAGTATGAAGGGTTCGGCCTGGCGCTTGTGGAGGCGCTGTCCGCGGGCTTGGTGCCGATCGTCAACCGCATCCCGACCTTCGAGAAGATCGTGGCCGACGCAGGTGTCGGCCATCTCGCGGATTTCGGCGATCCAGGGCAAGCGGCCGATGTGATCGCATCCGCCATCGCGGACGCAGCCGAACGCTATGACGCATTGCGTGCACAAGCGATGGCGTCCGTCACGCGCTACGGCTGGGAGGAAACGGAGCAGCGCTTTCGCGGGGAGTACGAGCGCATCCTCGGCCTCAAGCGGCGGACCATCCTCGGCGTCGCCTTCGAGCCGATGCGGCGGGCCGAGGCCGTCGAGAAGATCGACGGCGAGCTCGAGCGCGGCCGCGAGATCAAGGTCGCGTTCGCCAACGCGCACACCCTGACGCTGGCCAAGCAGGACAATGCATTCCGACGCGCGCTCAGCAACTTTCTCGTGCTCAATGACGGCGTCGGCGTCGATATCGCGAGCCGCCTCAAGTTCGGAAGGCCGTTCCCCGAAAATCTCAACGGCACCGATTTCGTGCCTTACTACCTGAGCCGCACGCAGCATCGGCTGCGCATCTTTCTCGTCGGGGCGCGGCCCGACGTCGTGAGCGAGGCTGCGCGCCGCTTCGCCGTCACGTGGCCGCAGCACCAGATCATCGGCACCTGCGGCGGCTACTTCCGCGACGAGAAGCAGGTCGATGAGCTTTGCCGCATCATCCGGTCGGTGAAGGCCGATCTGCTGCTGGTCGGCCTCGGCAACCCGATGCAGGAGCTCTGGATCGCCAACCGCGGCATTTCCACGGGAGCGCGGCTGCAAATGGGCGTGGGCGCGCTTTTCGATTTCACGGCCGGTCGTGTACCGCGCGCGCCGCCCTGGGTCAGGCGCCTGCGCTGCGAGTGGGTGTACCGGCTGACGCGCGAGCCGCGTCGGTTGTTCTCCCGCTACATCCTCGGAGGCTTCGTCTTCATGCGTCACGTTTTAGGCGACCGGCATACCGGCCTCGCGCCCTGATGCGGCCAACCGGCGAGACCAGCCTGCTTGTCTATCCGGCGACCCCGCTCCCACGCGGCGCCGCAGGGTTCGAGTTGGCGCCGGCCCTGGTCCTGATCGGAAGCGTCGGCTTCAATGCCGGCCTGGCTTTCTTCAACGCGCACATCGCGCCCGTGCCGACAGCGCTGGTGATCGTCACGGAAGCGGCACTTGTCTCGACCGCCATGGGCCTCGCGCTCCTCGCCTGGCGACCGCAAATGGCGCCGTCGCTCGCCCTCATGGCGGCGCTGGCGCTGTTCGCCGTGTTTCGCGGCCTCCTGATGGCGGCGCCGGACCCGAAGCTGCTGCGCGACGTGATCCTGATCCCGACGTTCATGATGCTGGGCATGGCGTCCGACGACCGCCAGCTCGCGCGCACGGTGATCGCGCTGCATACGATCGTGTTCGCCGTATTCCTGCTGGAGGCCCTGGCTCCGCAGGCCTATTCCGACCTGCTCCGCATCCAGGACTACTACATCAAGACGCGCGGCAACAAGCTGGACGAATTCTACAATACCAACTCCGAGCTGTTCATCAGCGCCACGCGGCCCAACGAGCGGTTCTTCTCGTTCGTCGACGCGCCGCGCATGTCGTCGATCTTCCTGGAGCCGGTCTCGCTCGGAAACTACTGTAGCATCGTCACGGTCTTCGTCTGCTCGTGTTTCCGGCGCCTCGGCACGGCGGGAGTTGCGTATCTGACCCTCACCACGGCGGCGATGCTCGTCGGCTGCGATGGCCGGCTGGCGACGGCGACCTGCGCGCTCATCATCGTCGCGTGCATAATCGCGACCTGGCTGCCGCCGCGGAGCGCCGTGCTTTATCTGCCAGCAACGCTGGCCTTCGTGTTCGCGCTCGTCATCGGCGCCGACCTGAAGCCCGGAAGCGACGACTTTCCGGGCCGCCTGGCCCACACGGTCAAGCTCTTGATGAGCTATGACGTGCCCGAGATCCTGGGTCTCTCCAACGAGTTCATCTTCAAGGCCATGGATAGCGGGGTCGCCTACCTGATCACGACGCAGTCGCTGCCGGGCCTGCTGCTGATCTGGGCCTACATTGGCTGGGGCGCGCGCGAGGATACGGCGGAGCAGGTGCGGTTCACGCACGGGCTCTCCCTCTATCTGGCGCTGTCCATGATGGTCAGCTACTCGTTCCTGACCATCAAGACCGGGGCGCTGCTGTGGTTCATCCAGGGCACTCTGCAGGCCGCTTCGCTGCGGAGCGTGAACCGCCGATTTCTTAACGCGGATGAGAGGAAAATTCTCGCGCCAAGGGAGGACAGCTCATGGGCACGATGATCTCGCTGATCGTCTGCACGCTCGGCCGCACGGAGCCTTTGCGCCGGCTGCTCGCCTCGCTGGCGGAGCAGACCCATCGGCCGTTCGAGATCATCCTCGTCGACCAGAACGCGGGCGACTACCTCGACTCCGTGCTGCATGCCTACTCGGTCCTGCCGCTGGTCCGCATCCGCTCCGAGAAGGGGCTTTCGCGAGGGCGCAACGCCGGATTGAAGCGGGCCAAGGGCGAGAGCATCGGCTTTCCGGACGACGACTGCTGGTATGACCGCGGGGTTCTGGAGTCGGTCGACCGCTTCTTCGCCTCGCGCTCCGAGATCGACCTCCTGTCCGGGCGGACGGTCGATGCGAGCGGCGCCGACAGCGTCAACCGCTATTGGCCCGTGAGCGGCCCCATCACGCGGGACAACGTGTTCGGCACCGGGAACTCGAACACGATCTTCATCCGGCGCACGGTCCTGACCGGGGTCCGCGGCTTCGACGAGACGCTCGGCGTCGGCGCCAGCACGCCGTTCCAGGCCGGCGAGGAAAGCGATTTCCTGCTGCGGTGCCTGGAGCGCGGTCATCGCGGCTATTACGACCGCAGCTTCCTTGTCCGCCACGACCAGGTGACGGAGACCCTCGCGCGGGTGCGTGCCTACTCCGTGGGGTTCGGGCGCGTCGCGCGCCTGCACGGTCTCGGGCCGTCCCTGTTCCTCACCCGCAACGTGCGCACCGTCATCGGCGGCTGCCTGCGCATGGCCAAGGGCGACCTTGAAGGTGCGCGGCACCGCTATACCTGTTTCGTAGGATCGATGCGTGGCTACGCGGCGCCGCTCGGCCGGTCCACCGGGCGCTCCGCGCACGGGCCACGGCTACCAGGAGATGCGCATGGGGCATAAGCCGACACGCCGTACCGTGCTCGGCGGAGGCCTGGCCCTTACGCTTGGCGGCATCGGGCCAGGGATGAGGGGTGCGCGTGCGGCCGCGCCGACAAGGCTTGCCTTTGCCGGCGTCAACCTCGCCGGCGCGGAGTTCGGCAAAGTTCCTGGGCGCCACACGTTCGACTACGCCTATCCGCCGCCCGCGACGATCGACTACTACGCCGGCCTCGGCTTCAACGTCATTCGCGTGCCGTTCCGTTGGGAGCGGCTGCAGCCCAGGCTCGGCGAGGCCCTTGCGACCGATGAGCAGGCTCGGCTTGCCGCCGTCGTCGCGCATGCGTCGGCCAAAGGCCAATCGGTCATCATCGACCCGCACAACTACGCGCGCCGGCGCGTCGAGACCGACAACTGGGCGCGGGAGCATTTCATCGGCACGGATGCCGTGCCGACAGAGACTTTCGCCGATTTCTGGCGCCGCCTGGCCGAGGCGTTCAAGGGCAATCCACGCGCGATCTTCGGGCTCATGAACGAGCCGGCCGGAATAGCGGTCGACGCGTGGCTTCCGGCCGCCGATGCCGCAGTCAAGAGCATCCGCGAGACGCAGGCGTCGAACCTGATCCTCGTGCCGGGCATCGATTATGCTGGCGCGCATTCGTGGATCTCGTCCGGCAACGTGCGCATGCGCGCCATCGCCGACCCCGCGGACAACTTCGCGTTCGAGGTTCACCAGTACCTCGATGGCGATTCCTCCGGGACGTCGCCCGAGGCCGTGAGCGCGACCATCGGCTCCGAGCGCATCCGCGCCTTTCAGGACTGGGCGCGGGAGCATCAGTTCAAGGCGTTTCTTGGAGAGTTCGGTGCAGCCGACAACGAGCGCTCGCTTGCCGCTCTGCGCGACCTTTGCCGGACTCTGGAGGACAACGCCGACGTCTGGCTCGGCTGGGCGGCGTGGGCCGGAGGATCGTGGTGGCCCGAGGACTATTTCTTGAATCTCGAGCCTGCGAAAGACGGCAGAGCGCGAAAGCAGACCGAGATCCTCGCCGAGCATGCGCGGCGGGTACATAGCGGTTAACTCAACGCAGTGCGGCCGTCACCGCGTTCGCCAGACGTAACGCAAGGGCGACGATCGTGAACGTCGGCGGCTGGCCGGCCCCCGGTCGGAAACACCGAGCTCCCGGCCAAGAACAGATTGCCATAGCCATGAACGCCGCAATCGGCATCCACCACGCCCTGGCGCGCGTTCGTGCTCATGCGCGTGGTGCCCATGTGGTGGTTCAACGGCAGGACAAGGGTGTGCCACGCGCGCGCGGTATGCTGCTCGCCAAGTTGCACATAGCCCAGGCCGCACCTTTCGATTCCATCCTTGAGTACGCGCAGCGCGGCGTGATGTGTCCGCCGCTCCATCTCCCCGATGCGCCACATAAGCCGCGGACGGAGCAAACCCAAGGCATCCCGCTGTTCAGAAAGCGTCACGCGATTGTCGCGATCGGGCAACGGCTCCAGCACCGATTGGATCTGGAAATGGCGCACCAGCGCCGTGGCGCGTCAGCGACGCGACGTAGGCCAGCGACGCCGCCGGCAGAGCCGAGACCACGCTCAGGAGGGATCGTGCCGGCAGCGGCGGGCTGTTCGTCAGCATGACCGCCTTGTAGACAGATTTCGTCCGGCAGCGAGCGCGCGTCGATCAACATGCGACAGGTGTTCCGGAGCTTCTTGCGGCTCGCGCCGACAGGCCTGGATGGAGGTGTGGCCTCGTGAACCGGATGAGATGCGTCCCTGTTCCATCCGTGCGCTTGCGTGCCTGCGCCCGATCCGCACACACGAGGATTTCAGCAACGCAATGATTAAGACGAGGTTTTGTCCGTCGCGCGCATTTGCTCAGGTTGGCGCTTTACGAATCCTTCGGCATACGGGCACCCCACCCGCGGCCGCGATGGAACTGCGCCATCGGCACTACGTTTTGGAGTGGGGCATCGGAAGTCTCTCTTGCCCGTCTGCTCTCACGCTCGGATGTGGTGTTGCGATCGATGCGAACGGGGGATCGGGAACGTTACGACGTCGTTGTCGTCGGCTCCGGATTCGGAGCGCTGTTTTTTCTCGACAGGTTCATAAGAGCGCGACCCAAGGCACGCATCGTGGTGCTGGAATGGGGCGCTGCCAATTCTCACGAGTGGCAGATCAACAACCAGAAGAACTCGACGATTGCCCCTGCCGATGCGCACGTGCAGGTGCCCGATCAGAAGCCCTGGAACTACACGATCGGCTTGGGCGGCGGGACGAACTGCTGGTTCGGGCAGAGTCCGCGCCTGCATCCGAGCGACTTCGCGCTCCTCACGAAATACGGCGTGGGTCGCGACTGGCCGGTGACCTACGACGATCTGGAGCCGTACTACCTGGAAGCGGAAACGATCATGAGCATCTCCGGCGCCGAGGAGATGGCACGGATCCTGCCGCGCTCGGGGCCGTTTCCGCAGCCGCCGCACCGCGTGACCGCCATCGACCGCATGATGATGCGCGCACAGCCGGATCGGCACGTGCCGATCGCGACGGCGCGGGCGCGCGTGGCCACGCAAGACCGATCCCGCTGCTGCGCGACCGCGCGCTGCAATCTCTGCCCCGTCGATGCGAAATTCACGGCGCTGAACGGCTTCAAGCACGTCCTCTCGCACCCGGGCATCACGTGGCGCTTCGGCGTCAGGGCCGTCGCGATCGAGCACAGCGCCGCGACGGCCACGGGCGTGCGATGTGCGAAGGACGGACGAGAGGAGGTCGTCGATGGCGATCTGATCGTGCTTGGCGCCAACGCTATCCACAGCCCGGCCATTCTCCTGCAGTCGGATCTCGGCGCGCCCAAAGCGGGGCTCGGCGTCACGGAGCAATTGGGTTTCGAAGTCGAGGTGCTGCTCGACGGGCTGGACAACTTCGACGGCAGCACAATCACCACGGGCCTGAACTTCAGCCTTTATGATGGGGAATTCCGCAGGGAGCACGGAGCGGCGCTGTTGTTTTTCGAGAACCGCTGGAGCCATGGCCTGCGCAAGGACTATGGGCGCTGGCGGCAGACGCTGCCGATCATCATCGCCGTGGAGAACCTGCCGCTCGACTCCTACTCTGTCGCTCTGAACGGAGAGCAACAACCTGTCGTGGATCACGGCGCCTTCTCGGACTACGCGGTGCGCGGCCTGCAAGCCGCCTTGGACAAGATCGAGCAGGTGCTGCAGCCGTTGCCCGTCGAGCGGATCGTCCTTCGGGGCGAGCGGCCGACGGAGTCCCATATCCAGTGCTCGCTGCCTATGGGCGATGATGCGGAGTACTCCACCGTCGATCGTGCGCAAGTGCATCACAAGATCCGCAACCTGATCGTGGTCGGCAGTGCCGTGTTCCCGACCTGTCCGCCCGCGAATCCCAGCCTCACCGTGGCGGCGCTGTCGCTCCGGGCTGCGGACATGCTGACGCGCTCCGCCTGAGCCGAGGAGGAACATCGTGGATCGGCGCAAGGTCATGATCGGAGGAGCGGCGCTGCTGGGAACCGCATCCCTAGGCGGCGTGTATATCGTCACCAACGACCGGACCGTCCGGACGTGGATCGAGACCCTGGTGGCGCGGCACCTGCCGGGCTCCCGGATCGACCCGCCCAGCCTCGCGGCGTTCTCGGACGACAAGCTGGCCGAGATCGGGCACAATCCGAACTATCGCATCTATGCGGCCAGCCTTTCGGCCGGCATCGACATATCGACGCTTTCGGGTGCGCTCCGAGACAAGGTCGAGGCCTTCGAGCGCAAGATCGTTTCCGATTTCCTGCTGGGGTCGAATTTCTTCTTTCTCGACGACCCTCGCATGGAGCCTGTCACCTACGACGGCGAGGCCCCGATCGGGTGCCGGAACCCCTTTGCCGTTTTCGATTAATCCCCGCCAGCGCCGCAACATAGCGGCCGAAGCTGGCCGGAGCCCGTGCCGCCTCAGATCTTCCTGCAGAGGCCCATTGACATCCTCCTCGTTCATCTCCCTAAACTGCCCGCAACGGCCCCCATCAGCGCCATAGGGGAAAGCCATCATGGACGAAGATCGCTGCCTGGCAGCACCGGGAGGACACATGAGGAGTCTCGTCATTCTTGCAGGGCTGTGCCTCGCCTGCCAGCCAGCGTCGGCAATGCCGGAGCAATGCTACCAGGCGCTCGTCAAGGGCTCCGACGTCACCGGCATCGAGACACACTGCGGCTATCTCAAGACCTCGAGGAAGAAAGCCCAGCAAGCCTACTACTATGACAGGATCGGCCACGCCTATTTCGCGAACTACAAGCACGGCAGCGGCACCGCCGATCCCTCGCTCGCGAAGGCGCTCGAAAGCCTGAACAAGTCCATCGCCATCAGCGCCATCATTCGAAGGCCCTCGCCTTTCACCCATGATCTTCGCGGCGTGGTTTACCTCGAGAGCAAGGAACCCAACCAGGCCAGGAGCAACGCCGACAAGGCGCTCCAGGATTTCAACACCGCTATCTCGCTGGATCCCAACAAAGCAACCTACTATCTGCACCGCGGCTACGCGCACAGCGAGCTGCGCATGCCCGATGCGGCATGGGCCGACTTCAAGAAGGCGAAGGAACTCGCCCCTTCCGACCCGGCCGTTCAGGAGGCCTACGAGAAGCTGCGCAAGGACTTCCCCGAGCGCCAGTAGGACGCCCCGCGAACGACTAGGTCATCAGCACGCTGATGTGCTACCTCGCCGGGTCAGCCTCGGCGGGCTTGCGACATCTGTAACATCGCCGCGGCAGTGACCCAGGGACAGCGCGATCCTTGTCGCGCTCCGCAGCCGGCGCCGACGCGTGCCCACAGTGGATTGGCGGCCGTCTTTCCGGGAGGCCGGCGTAGCCCTTCCTTGGCATACATTTTGCGGCCCCTTCCCGGCCAATGGCTCAAACGGCTCCTCGGGCACACCGTGAGAGGCCGCCAACATATGGGGAGGACGACCGTGCTCAATCCAATTCGGTGCCATGCATGTCGGGCACAGTGAAAGATCCCGGCCAGCTCGTTGTCGATCTGGCCTTCGGCTTCGCCTTGTCCGGGGCGCTCGCCGCAGCGGTGAAACTCGGCATTCCCGACCTCATCGCGGGCCGGCCGATGAGCGCCGAGGAACTCGGCGACGAGCTCAACGCCCACGCCTCGTCCGTTCATCGCCTCATGCGGAGCTTGTCGAGCCTCGGCGTGTTCAGCGAGGACGATCAGCACAGGTTTCACGCCACCCCGGCTTCCGTGTTGCTTCAGCGCACGACGCCGAACACCCTGCGCGACGCCGTGCTGATGATCACCCAGGACATCTTCTGGAAGCCGCTGGGCGCCTTCGAGGACGTGGTGCTCACGGGCCGCAACGGCATGGAGCGGATCTTCGGCAAGCCGTTCTTCGACTATCTGTCGGAGAACAAGCAAGCCGGAGCGATCTTTCATACCGGCATGTCGAGCCTCTCGGACATGGAGAACCGGCTCATCGCGCAAAGCTACGACTTCTCGCCGTTCGGCACGATCGTCGACGTCGGCGGCGGGCACGGGGGATTTCTCATCGAGATCCTGAAGACGGCGCCCAGCGCGCGCGGGATCAACTATGATCGCGCGCATGTGCTCAAGGACGCGCGCGTCGACGAGTTGCCGGGGCAGTGGCAATGCATGGAGGGCGACTTCTTCCAGTCCGTGCCGGTCGGTGCGGACGCCTATGTGCTGAAGCGGATCCTCCACGACTGGACGGACGAGACGTGCATCCAGATTCTGCGCAACATCAGACAAGCGATGGCGCCCGAGGGCCGCGTGCTCGTGGCGGATACCGTCATCCCACCCGGAAACGAGCCGCACGGCGGCAAGGTTCTCGACATGCTCATGATGGCATCACTCGAGGGCTGCGAGCGGACGGAGGCCGAGTTCTCGGCGCTGTTCAAGCAGGCCGGCTTGAAGCTGTCCCGCGTCTATCATACCCCCGCGCTTCTCAGCTTGACCGAGGCCGTGGCCGCATAGCGGTGCACCTCCGATAGCGGTTGCCGTCACAAAGTTCGGCCCCGCCAACTTCCGCGGCATGGCCGGTGCAGGCCGGCCAATGCCCAGACCAGCTGCTGCCATTCGCAAGCGGCTCCCTTAGGCGGTCTTAGACGTTTTCTTTGGCCTATGGGCCGGGCATCATTCCGATGCACTGCGTAATGGAACGCGTTCGCCTCCAGCGATTAACTCAATGCTAGGCATTGTTGGTCTTAACCCAGGAAACCGCGGCGAGATGGTGCATCTATAGTCAGCCTTCACCGAGCTCGCAGTATACGCGCCATGATCAAGATGCTGAAACGCCTTGTCAGCGTCGTCTTTCTGATCGGCAGCTTTGCATCTACTGCGCACGCAGATGATGAGCTCGCCCCACTCGCCGAGGCTGTTTCGCTCAGCGCGAGCCGTGCGCTCGCTTGGCCGCCGACACCGCAGCAGACGGCGGTGCAGGCATTCTACGAGGAGCGCGGCTATGCGCCCCTCTGGGTCCACGAGGCAGGATTCAAACCCGAAGCCAGAACGCTGATCGAAGAGTTGGCTGCGGCCGACACGTGGGGGCTTCCGGCCGAGGGGTATCAAGTCACGCCGCCCCAGGACATGGGCAACGAGAGCCTGGCCGACGCCGAGGTCCGTTTGTCGTTCGCGATCCTGGACTATGTAGAAGCGGCGCGAGGCGGACGCATCGCCGAACCGTCCCAGCAACTGAGCTCCTATCTCGACCGCCGACCGGACCTGCCCGATCCTCTCACGGTTCTGCGCGACTTCGCCGGCAGCGCCAATCCCGCGGCGATGCTCACCTCGTACCATCCCCAGCACGAACAGTTCCGACGCCTACGTGCGGCCTATCTCAGCGCCCTGGCCGAAGCTCGCCACGTCGGGGACGCCATAATGCCCGTGGACGGTCCCGACCTGCACAAGGGGATGGATCATCCCGAGATTGCCATCCTCAAGAGGCGGCTTGGTGTCGCCTCGACGACCGCGGCGTTCGATGACGAGCTGGACGCGGCCGTGAGGCGGTTTCAGCGTGAGCACGCCGCGCTGCGCGCTGACGGCATCGTCGGCCGCCGTACGCGGCGCGCGCTCAACGCCACGGATATTTCGAATCTCGCAGTTCTGCGCGCCAACATGGAACAATGGCGCTGGATGCCGAGAGATCTTGGCGCATCCCATATTCTGGTCAACATTCCCGCCTTCACGGCGGAGCTCATCAAGGACGGTGTGGTTGCTTTCAGCGAGCGCGTGATCGTCGGCAAGACAGAGACGCAGACGCCCATCTTCTCCGAGGGCATGCAGACCGTCGTGCTGCATCCCCGCTGGTATGTTCCTGAAGCCATCAAGCTCAAGGAGATCCTGCCATCACTACTCAGCGGCCGTTCGCTGGAAAGACGCGGGTTCGTGCTGTCGCGCAACGGCAAGGCGATTTCATCGCGGCGCGTCAATTGGAGCAAGGCGGATATCCGGGCCTACGACGTCTACCAACCGTCAGGCGAGTCCAATGCGCTCGGGCGGGTGAAGTTTCTTTTCCCGAACAAGCACGCCGTCTATCTGCATGACACCCCGAGCAGGTCTTTGTTCGACGCTCCGGTGCGCACCTTCAGCCACGGCTGCGTTCGCGTCAGAAATCCGCTCAAGCTTGCCCAGCTCCTCCTCGAGGAGGACAAGAGCTGGAGCGAAGCCGATATCAAGGATTTGACCAGGAACGGGCCATTCGACAACGAAATCATCCTCAACGCACACTTGCCCGTGCACATCACCTACTTCACGGCCTGGGTCGAAGACGACGGAACACTGCGCACGATGCGCGACATCTACGGCCACCAGAAGCGCATCTCACTGGCTCTCGATGGCCGCTGGTCGGAGATCGACAAAGGCAAGGACCATCTGGCCCCCGTAAACATAGCCGAGATTAGACTCGCCGCGCCGAAGCGTCAGGCTGCGAAGAAAACTGCGACGGCGGAGGCCGCCTCTGCCTGGGGTGCGCCCATGGGTCTCTTCGGAAGCAGCTCGTCAGGTTCCAGGTCTCACGGCGCGAGCGCCAACGATATCTTTCGGCGCGCTTTCGGCAATTGACCAGGTCTAGGTGGGTGCACAGCAGGCGCAGCCCCGTGGCGCGCCTGCTGGGACCTGGTCCACTCGCCGTTCCGGGGCTGAACCGGATCCATCCACGGCCGCCCCCGTTGTCCCTGCAATCACGCGCAAACGCGCTTGCCGCAGGAGCTTTGTCCTGACACTCTTCGGCCTGCCTTCAGAACGATGGGCGCGCCTTCATGTCTGCAGCAAAAGCCTTGGTCGCTTGGGCCATCGTGTCGCTCTTCGCGTTCCTTCCGTCGGCAGCGACAGCTCAGAGCGTTCAAACGAAGTATGCCGTCAACGTGACGCTCGACGATCCGTTGAACGTCCGCACCGAGCCGTTGGGAAAAACCATCCTGGTCTCGCTGCAGCGAGACGCCATCGTCTCCGCTACAGGCAATCACAAAAACATCGATGGTGCTTTCTGGCTTGAGATCGACTACGGCCCCATACGCGGCTGGGTCAACAAACGCTTCCTCCGTGAAACCACTGAAGCCGTTAGCAAGCCTCCAACAGTCGACCCCAACGTCGAGACCTTCACGGTCAGGTACACGTTGGACTGGACTCTTCAAACCCTCAATCCGTCCCTCCTCGAAAGCCGCGGCTTCACGCATCCAGTAGGGGTCGTGGTCAGGGCCTTCGACGGAGACAATCCAAAGCTCACGAAGCTCAATGAGGGCGACATCATCATCTCCATCAACGGCATTCAGATTCCCGACGGTTTCGCCTTCTTGGCAATGCTGGATGCCCTGAGCGCAGGGCAGCCCGTTCGCCTCAGGCTGATCCGGGGTACCAAGGAAATTATCGTCACGGAGCCGGTCCGCGATACCGGCGGCATGCTCGTCCATGCCATGCCCGCGGACATTGGTGAAGTACTCCTCTTCGCCGATCAAGCTCTTGCGAACGCCGTCACCCTTGCCAAGGCCGGGCGCCATGAGGAAAGCGAAGCAATGCTCCTCGAGGCAAGGTCGCGCTTCCAAGGCTATCGGTGGGACAATGGCGGCAGACCATACTCGCTGAAGGATCACAGCATCAAATTCGCGGCCAGAGAAGGCCAACTTGCCCGCCTCCTCGCTCTTGTTGCGGCATCACGCTCGGATCCAGAAACTGCCGCCAACTACGCCAACGAAGGCCAGTCCCGCATCTTCAGCATCCTGTCAGCAAACAGAAACCAGCCATTTGTCCGCACCTACAACAAGTCTCTCTATGAATTCTCCGGAGTAGACGACGGCTCGCTGGGGCGCGCCGTGGCTGTTGGAGACGGAGGACTGGCCCTAGTCGGCGACCCTCCGATCAACATCTCAGCCAAACACCTCTCCGACGGCGATATCATCATCGTCCCCCTCATTGGAGACGGTTCCGACTTCGTCATCGTTATCGTGAAAAACAAGGACGACACCGGATCTGCGGCTATCGTCCATATTCCCGATGCCTCCGAAAACCTCCGACGCTTGGTGTACGGCGCCGATGGAAGAGGTGGCTGGGCCGCCGACTACAAGAACCAATTCGCATCCAGGACCGATCACGCTGCAGCAACGGCTTGGACCAACGCCATCACTGCAATCGGGCAGCAGCTCTGGAATATGTTCTGGAAGCCGATTCTCGAAGTCTTGCCCGATAAGCCCACGCGCAATGATACCCGCATGTTCATCCTGCCTGCGAGCGATCTCGCGTCTCTCCCCTTGGGCCTCGCCATGGACCCCCGAACCAACACCCGCCTGATCGACCGCTACGTCATTGCCACCATTCCCAATCTCAATGTCCTCGCCTTGGGCAATGCCGCGCTCGCAGCGGACCAAGCCCGCGTGATGAGCGTCATCAACCCAACCAGCGACCTGAAGTTCACCGAGCTGGAAGGCGCACTCGTCCAGTCCGCCTTCGCTGACCGGCACCCCCTTGTGCTGACCGGGCCAAACGCCACCCTCGATGCCGTGTCCAACGGATTTAAAACGCACACCATCTGGCACTTTGCCGGCCATGGCTTTTTCGATGTCGCCGATTTCCGCCGATCTGGCCTCATTCTCAGCGACCAACAGGTGCTGTCCGTTCAACACCTCTTCGACATGAAGGCGCTACCATCGCCCCCGCGCATGGTCATCCTGTCGGCATGTGAATCCGGCCTCTACGAGCGTGATCAGGACCCCAACGCCTTCTTTGGCCTGCCAAACGCAATCCTTGCGTTGGGCGCCGGAGGCGTCCTCAGCACGCAATGGCTTGTTGATGATCTCGCAACAGCCCTGCTCGTCAGCAGGTTTGCCGAACTGCTGACCAAAGGCACTCCTCCCGCGACAGCATTGAGGAACGCGCAGATTTGGCTACGGGACGGCACCGCTGCCGACTTCATCGCCTATGTCGAGAAGAGAACCGCACAGGGGGATTTCGGCCAGACAAATCCGTCGCTCCTTGTCAAAGCGCTCGAAGCCGGCGGGGCACGGACCAAGACCGCTTCACGCTTTGCCGCCATTCGTGCGGCCGTTGACAACAATCAGCCGCATACGCCCGCGCATCGAATCAAGCCCTTCGATCATCCCTACTATTGGGGTGCTTTCGTCTACAACGGGCAGTAGGAATCCGAATTTAGGCGGCCCACACATCCGAAGCATATTCGATACATGGGCGCTACCGGCCGACTCTACGTGACAATCAGGAAGTCCTTGTCATCACGCTTGTCCGCTGCGGCCAATGGTCAGGAGTAGCCGACACAATTCACAACAAAATCGATCCGCTGAGCCTGTTCCTAGGTCTTCCATGGTATTAAGTCGGCTATGGTCGAATCGCAGAAGGGCTCTCTCATGTTCTCCAACAGAAAGGCAGACGGGGCTTCTACTTCAGCAGGAGGTGCTGAGGTCGATACGTCAAGCTTCGGTGCGTCTTTTAACGTTCGCGGTCCGCATTCCACGAGTGTCAAGACGGGCGGCGCTTCCGCTCACTCGATCGTGGACGAGTTCCTGACCATGAAAGGCGACTTGGAAAGCGAAGGCGATATCCACGTCAAAGGCAAGGTCTTTGGCAACATACGATGCAAATTGCTGATCATTGAGATCGATGCTTTGGTCGAAGGCGGAGTCCAGGCGGATGAGGTAATCGTCCGGGGCAACGCCAAAGGAACCATCGAGGCCGATCGGGTCCGGCTTGAAAAGACCGCCAACGTTGACAGCGAAATCTGCCATCTCGCATTTTCTGCCGAAGAAGGCGCTCGCATCAAAGGCTCCCTTCGGAGCAAAGACGAGGCTCCTCGCAAGAACGGCGAGGTCAAGGACGCCGCGCGTCGTACCGTTGCTCTTCAGGCTCAAGAGAAACTGCCCGCGA
>NZ_JADZBI010000070.1 GCF_020852195.1 Hyphomicrobium sp.
GCCGGATGCGGTGCTCGTTCTCAACCAGCGCGATGCGCACGTACCCCTCACCGTACTCGCCAAAGCCCAGGCCCGGAGAGACGGCAACTTCCGCCTTTTCAATCAATAGCTTAGAAAATTCGACCGAGCCCAGGGCGCGGAACGGCTCGGGAATCGGGCACCAGGCGAACATGGTGGCCGGCGGCGGCGGCACGGGGAAGCCGGCCCGCCCGAAGCTCTCGACCAGGCAGTCGCGCCGGCTCTTATAGGTGCGGCGGATCTCCTCCACGCAGTCCTGCGAGCCGTTGAGCGCCGCCGCGGCAGCCACCTGGATGGGCGTGAACGCGCCGTAGTCGAGATAGGACTTCACGCGCGCGAGCGCCCCGATCAGCCGCTCGTTGCCGACCGCGAAGCCCATGCGCCAACCCGGCATGTTGTAGGTCTTGGACAGCGACGTGAACTCGACCGTGATGTCGATTGCGCCCGGCACCTCGAGCACTGACGGCGGCGGATTGTCGTCGAAATAGATCTCCGAGTACGCGAGGTCCGACAGGATGATGAGGTCGAGCTTCTTCGCCAGCGCCACGGCCTCCTTGTAGAAGGCGAGGTCGGCGGTCATCGCCGTGGGATTCGAGGGATAGGAGAGCACGACCGCCAGCGGCTTCGGAATCGAATGCCGGCAGGCATGGTCGACGGCGCGCAGGAAATCGTCGCCGTTGCCGGCCTTCACGTGCCGCATGGCCGCGCCCGAGATCAGGAAGCCGAACTCGTGGATCGGGTAGGTCGGGTTGGGCACCAGGATCACGTCGCCGGGCGCCGTGATGGCCTGCGCCATGTTGGCGAAGCCCTCCTTGGAGCCGAGCGTCGCCACCACCTGCGTCTCGGGATCGACCTTCACGCCGAAGCGGCGCGCATAGTAGGCGGCCTGGGCGCGCCGAAGCCCCGGAATGCCCTTGGAGGCCGAGTAGCGGTGCGTGCGCGGCTTCTGCACCGTCTCGACCAGCTTGTCGATGATGTGCTGCGGCGTCGGCAGGTCGGGATTGCCCATGCCGAGATCGATGATGTCCGCGCCCCGCGCCCGCGCCGCCGCCTTGAGGCGGTTCACCTCGGCGAAAACGTAGGGCGGCAAGCGCTTGATGCGGTGGAAATCGTCGATCACGATCGTCTCTTGGTGCTGCGATCCGGCGCGGGAACAAGGCCTTGCGACACCCCGGCGGGGCGAGCGGTTGCACAGGATCAATGAAAGAGAAGCGGTTCTGGCGTCATGGGAATTTACGCCATGCCGCCCGCCATCGTCCAGAGGCAGGAAGGCCCCGCTAACGGGCCCTGTGCACATCTTATCCCCCGGACCTTATCCTCCTTTCCTCCTACTAGGCGTTGTCATGAGGACGGCCTATCTTGGGAGCCATGAACGAGCAGAGCCCAAAGCCGCCTGTCACCCCCTACCGCATCGAGAACCCCGAGGAGTTCGCGCAAAACCTGCTGCGCTTCTTCGAGGAGGGCGGTCGCGCCATGTCCGGGCTGCTCGAGCGCCCCGACGCCAAGATCACGCCTTATTCCGCCGCCAGCGAGATGACCGCGGCCGTGGGCGCCCTTGCCGACATCGCCCGCATCTGGCTCGCCGACCCCACCAAGCTTGCCGAGGCGCAGGGAACGCTGGTGAGTTCCTACCTGGACCTCTGGAACGCCTCCATCCGCCGCATGCTGGGCGAGCAGGTGGAGCCGGTGGTCGAGCCGGAGCCGTCCGACAACCGCTTCAAGGACCCGGAGTGGTCGTCCAATCCCTACTTCGACTTCTGGAAGCAGGCCTACCTCGTGACCACGCACTGGGCCGAGGACGTGCTGCAGCAGACCGAGGGTCTGGACGAGCCGACGCGCCAGAAGGCGGAGTTCTATCTGCGCCAGCTCTCGAGCGCGTTCTCGCCGTCCAACTTCCCGATGACCAACCCCGAGGTGGTGCGCGAAACCTTCGCCACCAACGCCAAGAACCTCGTGCAGGGCATGAGCCACCTCGTGCACGACATGGAGAAGTCGGGCGATCTCCTGAAGATCAGCCAGACCGACACCGAGGCCTTCGAGGTCGGCAAGAACATCGCCACCACGCCCGGCACGGTCGTCTTCCAGAACGAGGTCTTCCAACTCATCCAGTATGCGCCGACGACCGACAAGGTGCGCGAGGTCCCGCTCCTCGTCATCCCGCCCTGGATCAACAAGTACTACATCCTCGACCTCACGCCGCCGAAGAGCCTGCTGAAGTTCGCGGTCGACCAGGGCTTCACGGTGTTCGTGGTCTCCTGGGTGAACCCGGACGAGAAGCTCTCGCACAAGTCCTTCGAGGACTACATGCTCGAAGGCCTCCTGACGGCATCCGACGCCGTGTCCCGCGAGACCGGCGTCGAGAAAATCAACGTCTGCGGCTACTGCGTGGGCGGCACGCTGCTCGGCACCACGCTGGCCTACCTGGCCGCGCGCGGCGAGGAACCGTTCCGCTCGGCGACGTTCCTCACCACCCAGCTCGACTTCACCAAGGCGGGCGACCTGCTGCTGTTCACCAATGACGCCCAACTCGCCTCCCTTGAGGAGATGATGGCCGAGCGCGGCTATCTCGACGGCTCGCGTATGGCCAACGTGTTCAACATGATGCGCCCGCGCGACCTGATCTGGCCGTACATCGTCAATAACTACATGCTCGGAAAGAAGCCGTTCCCGTTCGACCTGCTCTACTGGAACCAGGATTCGACGCGCATGCCGGCCGCCAACCACGGCTTCTATCTCAAGGAGTTCTACAACGAGAACAAGCTTGCCAAGGGCGAGATGGTTCTCGCCGGCCTCAAGCTCGATCTGAAAAAAGTGAAGCTGCCGGTATTCGAGCTGGCGACGAGGGAGGACCACATCGCGCCCGCGAAGTCGGTCTTCATCGGATCGAAGCTGCTCGGCGGCCCCGTGGAGTTCGTGCTTGCGGGCTCCGGCCACATCGCGGGCGTAGTCAACCCGCCCGACAAGATGAAGTACCAGTTCTGGACCGCGCCCAAGGCCGCGGCCGACACGCTCGATGAATGGCTCGGCATGGCCAAAGAGCATCCGGGCTCCTGGTGGCCTCTTTGGTCGGAGTGGCTGGCCAAGCATTCGGGCGGCTGGACCATCCCGCGCGAGCCCGGCGAGAAGCTCGGTGTCGTCGAGGACGCTCCCGGCAGCTACGTCAAGGTCCGGGCCTGACGGGCAGGCCCGCAACCGATTGTCGGTCGCGAGCCACGTGGAGCCGGTCGGCACGCGCGACCGTGCGTAGCCGAGGTGCGCGGAGCTCAGAACCGCGGCTGCCCGTCGAGGCGGTTGAGCCGCTCTCTCGGATCGTAGTGATAGAGCAGGAGATAGTCGCGCCAGCCGTGCTCTCCCTCACACATCGAGAGCGAGGACATCTGCATCGGCCGCGCCAGCCCGTCGCTCTCATAGAGCCGCTCCCTGATGAGGCGCCAGAGATCCGCCGGGCGATCCGTATCGAAGATCAGATTGACGTGCCACGCCTCGTCGCCGTCCGCGGGCCTGTCGAGAAAGGCGAACCGCTTGATCAGATCCTTGTCCGCGACAGCCATGCTTTCGCATATGGCACGCACGCGCGCGAGGTCGAGATCCGCTGATCGATCGGGATGGATCTGAATGCAGAAATCTGTCATGCGTGCAGTCCTGACGCTGGCCCTGTGCGGCTCGGACGTAAATGTGCACCACTGAAAAGCTCCAAATAATTACAACGTGCACAGAGTTTCGAGGCCGCCGTTTAACGCATTCTTGACGCTGCCGAAGCCGGCGGCCATCGCCCTTCGGCCTCGCCCGATGCCACACAGCTCGGAAAACACCGGTTATTGCGACGGATTTGCTCGAAGATCGACGTTCTAGGCAGCGAAACCCGGCTCGCCAGCCCCTACCTCCGGAGATCGATCATGACATCGTCGACAGACACCTGCTCGCGCCGCCATGTCCTGCAGCTCGCGGCCGCGGCCAGCCTCGTCACTGCGCTCCCCATCGCCTCCGCCTTTGCGCAAACCTCCGCCGCGCCGTTGAAGATCGGCACCATCGGCGCCGGAAGCCTCGGCGCTGCCGTCGGCACACTCTGGGTCAAGGCCGGCCACGAGGTCATGTTCTCCTCGCGCCATCCGGAGAGCCTGAAGGACCTCGTCGAGAGCCTCGGCCCCAAGGCCCGCGCCGGCACAGTCGCCGAGGCGATTGCATTCGGAGACGCAGTGCTGCTCGCTGTCCCCTATGAGGCCTATCCGCAGGTCGGCCGCGATAACGCCGATGCGCTCAAGGGAAAGGTCGTGCTCGACGCCGGCAACGCCAACCGCAGCTCGCTCTATGCCGAGACGCAGGAGAACGGCATCGGCGTTACCACCGCCAAATACTTCCCAGGCGCCCGCATCGTCCGCGCCTTCAACGCGGCCAACAATCGGCTGTTCACGAGCAACGCCAACCGGCCGGCGCCGCGCATGGCGATACCGATCGCGGGCGACGACGCGAAAGCCCTCGAGGTTGCCAAGAGCCTCGTGTCCTCTGCCGGCTTCGATCCGTTGGTCGTGGGCAGCCTCAGGGACGCGGATAAATTCGCCATGGGCACGGACGGCTTCGGCCACGTGCTGCCGGTGGCCGACCTGGCCGCCAAGCTCGGCGTCGCAGCCCCAGCAACACCATAGTCACCCACCCACGCCTGTCATTCCGACCGGAGCGGCAGTGCCGCGAAGAATCGGGAGGACCCAGGAGCAATAAGGAAAGCGTTCGCGCCTATGGCCCTAGGTCCCGGCTCTGCACGACGCCGCTTGGCCGAGATGACAGCAATACAGGGGACGCTCCGCACTCAGCTCGCAGCCGCGCGCCGCTCCGCAAGCCGCTGCTCGGCCGAGCGCACGATGGCGGCGCGCAGCTCGTCCGCGCTCGACCAATCCGCCTTAAGCGCAAGGTTCTGCGCGGCGGCGAGACTGCACAGGTTCTCGATGCTGGGAATAGCCGCCAGCCGGTCCATGAGCGCGTCCGCGCCATGCCGCTGCAACGTGACCACCGCGCCGATCGCATAAGGGTCGAACACCATCGCAGGCTCGGGCGGAGCGGCGGGCGCCGAGACGGGTGCGGCGACGGCGGCCACCTGCGGCGCCGGCTCGGCCGCTTGCAGCACCGCGCTGAGCTCCGCGATCCGACCGGACTGCCGCAGGATCCGATTGGCGATGCGCCGGGCCGCGCCGTCGGGCAGCCCGGCCTCTTTTGCCAACGCGCCCTCGACCAGGACGCGCAGCTCCTTACGCGCTGAGCGCACGGTGCGAGTCACGGGCGTAGTCCCTGGCATGCGGGGTGACTTTGCTCATGGAGCCGGAGATTTCCTCGTAGAGGCGCCTGACATCCGCAACGCCGTCGCCGTACTTGGCCTCGATCGTCCGCGGCTCGGAGCTCCAATCGAACGCATTGGCGATGCCGTCGCGATGGGCGAGTTGTACGTCGGCCAGCGGATGCGTCAGCCCCACCTCCTCGATGAGAAGACGCTCCGCGCCGCGTCCGCGCACGAAGTTTGGCAGACACAAGTACCGGCGCCGCGAGAGCGGGATGGCCGAAAGCTCGTCGAGGTTGGTCACACCCTCCGCTACCAGCGAGATGCGGTCGATCGCCATCAGCGACACGTAGTCCGGCCGAAACGGCACGATCACACGATCGGCGATGGCGATGGCGGCGTGCGTGACGAACGACAGCCCCGGCGCGCAGTCCATGATGACGACGTCATAGGCGCTGTCCCAGCGCCTGAGCAGCAGGCCGAGGCGCCGCGAAAGGTCGATGATCAGGTTCTTTCCGGCGCTGCCGCCCGCGAGATCGAGGAACAGGTCGCCCTGCACCTCGTCGATCAGCAGCGATCCGGGCAAAAGGTCGAGCACCGGGCGCCGGCCGGAGGCGCCGACGATGTCCCCGCTCTCCTTGACCAGATAGGTCTCCGGAACGGTATGCGGAGTCCGGAAGCAATCGACGAAATAATCGGAGATCGTCTTGCGTGCATCGCGGGCCTCGCGCCAGCCGCGCCCGCCGAGCAGAATGATCGATGCGTTGCATTGGGAGTCGATGTCGACGACCAGCACGCGCTTGGCGCCCCAGGTGCTGAGGCTGTGGGCGAGCATTACGGAGACGGTCGACTTCCCCACGCCACCCTTGCGGTTGGCTACGGCGAGGTAGAGTGCCATTGAACCCTCACTTCACGAGACATCACCGTCTCATGGTTGATTGCACTATTACCCCGCGCTCCTTGAACGCCCCGTCGCCCGCCCTCTCCGCGCGCCGTCGGCGTGTTGGCCCGTTGAGGCCGCGCTATACTCCCTTTGATCTCTAGTCTTGTGATGCTCCTCTGCTCGACCGGCGCAGGCACACTATAATGCTCTGAAATTGACAATCTGTGGGCGAGATTCTGCGGAAAGTACCGAAAGCGCAACGCCTATTAGCGTCTTTGTGCGGTCGCTCCGCGAAGCCTCACGCGCCGGTCCCCGTTGGCTCCAATGATCGCGCGCCTGTGGTCGAGCGCTTTCCGAAGCAGTGACGCGCGCATGCCCAACATCACATTCCCTGAGAAGCACCAGTATCTTAGATCCCATTCCGCGTGGGCGCCGCTTGAACGATCCGGGGCGGCCACGATAGAGTGCGCCCTGTTCCGCGGGGCCCCAACGCGACCGCCCCGTCAGGCATTCGCCCAAGCGTCGCTCCATCGGCCGCTCGGCTGAAGGAGTAGGCATGCCCGGCGAAACACCTCTCCACATCGACACCCCATCCGAAGCGGCGCGCGCGCCGTCGTTCGATGACGTGCTGAAGACGTTCGCGCGCATCGGCGTGCTGTCATTCGGCGGGCCGTCCGCCCAGATCGCGCTGATGCACCGGATCATCGTCGACGAGAAGAAATGGCTCGACGAGCCGCGCTACCTGAGCGCCTTGAGCTTCTGCATGCTGCTGCCCGGCCCGGAGGCCATGCAGCTTGCCACCTACGTCGGCTGGCGGCTCCTCGGGCTCGCGGGCGGCATTGCGGCGGGCCTGCTTTTCGTGCTGCCCGGCGCCTTGATCGTGCTGGCCCTGTCGATGGTCTACGCCGCGTTCGGCAACGTTCCCCTGATCGAGGCGCTCTTCTTCGGAGTCAAGGCTGCCGTGCTGGTCATCGTCGTCGAGGCACTGCTGCGCATCGCGCGGCGCGCGCTGACGCTACGCGAGCACTGGATCATCGCCGGCCTCTCGTTCGTCGCCATATTCTTTTTCGCGGCGCCGTTCCCGCTGATCGTGCTCGCCGCGGCCCTCTTCGGCTTCTTTCACGTCTCGAGCAGGGTGGCTGCAGCAGGAGCCTCCTTCGCTATGCCGCTGATCGCGACCTCGCGAACGCTGCGCACGATCGGTCTCTGGCTTCTCATATGGTTCGTTCCGCTCGGGGCCATCGCCGCCGTGTTCGGCCGCGACCATGTGCTTTCGCAGCTCGGCGTCTTCTTCTCCAAGCTCGCCGTCGTCACCTTCGGCGGTGCCTACGCCGTCCTCGCCTACATGGGGCAGGACGTTGTCGCCCACTACGGCTGGCTCGACGCCGGCGCGATGATGGACGGTCTCGGCCTCGCCGAGACCACGCCCGGCCCGCTGATCCTGGTTACGGAGTTCGTCGGCTATCTGGCCGCCCACCGCAACGGGGGCGGGCCGCCGACCCTGATGGGACTGCTCGGCGCGTTCGTCGCGCTATGGGCGACATTCGCTCCCTGCTTCCTGTGGATCCTCGCCGGCGCGCCGTATATCGAATGGATTACGCACCAGCCGCGCTTGCGGGGCGCGCTCCACGCCATCACGGCCGCCGTCGTCGGCGTGATCCTGAACCTGGCGATCTGGTTCGCGCTGCACGTCTTCTTCACCGAGGTCGCACTTGTCGAGGCCGGCCCGCTCAAGCTCTGGACGCCGACGCTGGCGTCGCTCGACTGGCGCGTCGTCGCCCTGTCGGCGATCGCGGCCTTCCTGATCTTCAAGCGGCGATGGGACATTCCGGCCGTGCTCTGCGTCACGGCGGCGTTGGCCCTGGCCATCAGACTCTCGGGGATCTAGACCATGATCGCTTCGGACCCTATCAGTCCGAAGCGTGAATCATCGGTCTCATCAAAAGACTAGAGCGCGATCCCGATTAAATGAAAGCTGATCGTGCTCTAGCCCCTGCGGCCGAGTTGCATGAGGGCTCGACGGCGCCCGGACATGTGCTAGAAGGCCGCTTTTCCGCTCGAAGGCCACCAATGACCGCTAAAGCCACGGCAAGCCCATCCCCGACCGCGCCCGACCGCGCGCCGAAGCCGGCCCCCAAGGTCGGCTTCGTGTCGCTCGGCTGCCCGAAGGCGCTGGTCGACAGCGAGCGCATCATCACCAAGCTGCGCGCCGAGGGCTATCAGGTCGCGCCCGACTACGCCGGCGCCGACGTGGTCGTGGTCAACACCTGCGGCTTCCTGGACAGCGCCAAGCAGGAGAGCCTGGATGCCATCGGCGAGGCCATGGCCGAGAACGGCCGCGTCATCGTCACAGGTTGCATGGGCGTCGAGGAGGGCCGCATCCGCGAGGTGCACCCAGGCGTCCTCGCCGTCACCGGCCCGCATCAGTACGAGCAGGTAGTCTCGGCCGTGCACGACGCCGTGCCGCCGCTGCACGATCCCTACCTCGACCTCGTACCGCCCGAAGGCCTGCGGCTCACGCCGCGCCACTACGCCTATCTGAAGATCTCCGAGGGCTGCAACAACCGCTGCACGTTCTGCATCATCCCCGCTCTCCGCGGCGACCTTGCGAGCCGCCCCGTCAATCACGTGATGGCCGAGGCCGAGCGCCTCGTGAAAGCCGGCGTCAAGGAACTGCTCGTCATCAGCCAGGACACGAGCGCCTACGGCCTCGACCTCAAATATGCGGAAAGCACCTGGAAGGGCACGCCGCTGAAGGCGAGGTTCCTCGACCTCGCCCGCGCCCTCGGCGAACTCGGCGCCTGGACCCGGCTGCACTACGTCTACCCTTATGCTCACGTCGACGACGTCATCCCGCTGATGGCGGAAGGCAAGATCCTCCCGTACCTCGACATCCCATTCCAGCACGCCTCGCCCTCGGTGCTGAAGGCTATGCGCCGCCCGGCCCACCAGGAGAAGACGGCCGAACGCATCGCCCAATGGCGCAAGATCTGCCCCGACCTCGCCGTCCGCTCGACCTTCATCGTGGGCTTCCCCGGCGAGACGGAGGAGGACTTTTCACGTCTTCTGGACTGGCTGCGCGAGGCGAAGCTGAACCGCGTCGGCTGCTTCAAGTACGAGGCCGTCGCCGGCGCGCGCGCCAACGACCTGCCCAGCGCCGTCCCCGAGGAGGTCAAGGAGGAGCGCTGGCACCGCTTCATGGCCGTGCAGCAGGAGGTCTCGCGCGAGATCCTCACCGCCAAGGTCGGCGCCGTCATCGACGTTATCATCGACGAGGTGGACGAGGAGGGCGCCGTGGGACGCTCCAAGTGGGACGCGCCCGAGATCGACGGCAGCGTCTTCCTCGACGGACCGCCGACGCTACGGCCCGGCGACATTGTGAAGGCCCGCATCGAGGGCGCCGACGACTACGACCTCTGGGCCACCGTGGCCGGGAAGCCCTAACCGTCGGCGATTAACTGTCTTTGCCTCTCCCGGGACCGTCCGCCCACGTTGACAGTCCACCGGAGCCGAGCGACAGTCCGCCCACGAGGGACCTGTGCCATTGCGCGTTTCCCCTTCCGTTGCGGGAGGGGTTGAGGAGTGGGCGAGCTCGAACGGCCGAACTTCCGAATCCCCCTCCTGGCTGACGCCGCGACACGAATAAGGTCCCCGCAACAGGGGAGCACGTCGCATGGCTACGCCGGATCAGGCGATCGCAGCTGGGGCCGCAACGCAGAGCGGCACGCAGGAGATCCGCATCTACGCGCATTCGCCTATTCTCTACTGGTGGGTGGTCTGGTTCTACGGCTTCGTGTGTGCCGCGCTAACCTATTTCCAGGGCGATCGCATCACGCTGGCCGACAGCGTCAAGCCGGTGTTCATCCATCCGAGCCCCTGGGTCGGCCTCTCCTTCACGCTGGTCCTGCTGCTCGTCATCGTCGCCACCTCCGTGCGCGCCCGCGGCATCAACGCGCTGCTTCTGCTCCTGCTCCTGGGCGGCGCTGCGACGGGCTTCTATTTCGTCATGAACATGCCGAGGCTCTGGGCGACACCGCCATCGCTGTTGCTGCACATGAACCTTGCGTTCTACCTGCTGCTGTCCACCGTGCTGTTCGTGGTGTGGTTCGTCATCGTCTTCATCGTCGACCGTTTGAGCTACTGGCGCGTCCGCGGCACGCAGGTAGAGCGGGTTCAGCTCTTCGGCAGCGCCCTCGGCCGGGCACCGGAGAGCTGGTCGGCGCTGCACATCCGCCTCACGCGCTACAGCGACGACATCATCGCACACAAGATCCTGGCCCTGGGCTTCCTCGGCCTCGGCACCAGCGACATCGACGCCAAGGTCTCGATCTTCGGCGGCGGCCACGAGCAGTTCCGCATCGAGAACGTCTGGCGGGCGGCGACGCCCTTGAGGGCGGTCCAGGCCGCCATGGGCCAGAAAGCCACCGTGGTGATTTGAGGTGCATGCGCGCGGCATCCGAGGTTGAATACCGGGCGTCGGTGGCAACCTCTCGGTCGAGAGCCATGAGTACCTTTCCAGCGTCCCACTCCTGGCAAGCTTGCGTGGATCCCGGCCTTCGCCGGGATGACGGAACTAGGGGGCAAGCGCGTGCTCCAAATTCTCCGTCATGCCGGCGGTCATGGCGGAGCCATGCTTCGCATGGACGGCCGGCACCCACGCAAGCCTCCACAAACACGCCGGTCGATAGTGGGCGATGACCCTCGGCCGGCCATCTCTGCACCTGATCGTTACCGCGACTGTGCTCGCGCTTGCCGTCGCGCTGCGCGTCATCGATCCCGATCCCGTCGCGCGACTCCGCCTGTCGATCTTCGACAGCTACCTGAACCTCAAGCCGCGCGAGGCCGACCCAACCTTTCCGGTCCGCATCGTCGACATCGACGAGGCCTCCCTCGCCAAAGTCGGCCAGTGGCCGTGGCCCCGCTCCGAGATCGCACACATCATCGAGCGCCTCGCCGAGGCCGGCGCCAAGACCGTCGCCGTCGACCTCATTCTCGCCGAGCCGGACCGGCTGTCGCCCGAGGCACTGGCCCGCCAGGCCGAAGTGCGGCGCGAGCTTGCGCCTATCGTGGCCGAGCTCTCCGCATTGCCCTCAAACGACGAGATCCTCGCCCGCGCCATGTCCCGCATACCCGTGGTGCTGGGCCTCGCCGGCGACGCGGCCTCGAGCCGCGCCCCGCGTGCACCCAAAACCGCCTTTGCCATCGCCGGCGACGATCCGCGGCTTTTCGTGCCGAGCTTCGCGGGAGCCGTCGACCCGCTGCCGGTGCTGGCCACAACCGCAGCCGGCGAAGGCGCCGTCAACTGGTTCCCGGCCCGCGACCAGATCGTCCGCCACGTGCCGCTGCTGGCGGCGCTCCACGGCACGCTCGTCCCCACGCTGTCCCTCGAGACGTTGCGCACGGGCATGGGCGAAACCACCGCCTTCGTGCGTGCCTCCGGCGGCAGCGGCGTGCACGCCTTTGGCCAGCAGACCGGCGTCGAGACCGTACGCGTCGGATCGGTGGTGCTGCCGACGATGCCCGACGGCCAGCTCTGGCTCAACTTCGCCCGCGCGGATCCGCGCCGCTACGTCTCCGCGCACACGATCCTCGATGGCTCATTCAAACGTGAGGATATCGCTGGCCGCCACGTGCTGATCGGCGCCAGCGCCACCGGCCTGCTCGATCTGCGCGCGACGCCGCTCTCCCCGTCCGTTCCGGGTGTCGAGATCCACGCCCAGGCCGTCGAGCAGATGCTGTCCGGCGCGCACCTCGTGCGGCCCGCGCTCGCGACCGGCGCCGAAATCGCCTTCCTGATTGCCGCCGGCGCGCTCGTTGCGGGGCTGATCCGCCGAGCCGGCGCTGTCGTCGCGGCGGGCATCGGCGTCGCCGCCATCGCCCTGGTCGCAGGCGGCTCGTGGCTCGCCTTCTCCGGCGGCGGCTACCTGTTCGATCCCGTCTATCCGTCGCTGTCGCTGCTCGCCGTCTATCTGACGGGTTCGCTCCTCTCCTTCGTCAAGACGGAGACCGACCGCGCCCGCGTCAAGCGCGCCTTCGGCCACTACGTCGCCGCCCCGCTGGTCGAGGAGCTGGCCGCCGACCCGGCCCGCCTCAAGCTGGGCGGCGAGACGCGCGACGTAACGCTTCTGTTCGCCGACGTGCGCGGCTTCTCCCGCCTCTCCGAAGGCATGGACGCCGAGACGCTGATCCGCTTCGTCAACCGGCTGTTCACGCCGCTTTCCGAGCTCATCCTCGAGCACCGCGGCACCATCGACAAGTTCATGGGCGATGCGGTCATGGCGTTCTGGAATGCACCCATCGCCGACCCGGATCACGCCGCCCGCGCCTGCCGCACGGCACTCGCAATGCAGGACGAGATGGACCGCCTGAACCGCGAGGAGGCGGCGCGTCGGGCAGCAGCCGGCGAGGCGCCGGCCCCGATCCGCATCGGCATCGGGCTCAACACAGGGCCCTGCTGCGTCGGCAACGTCGGCTCGCCCCAGCGCTTCGACTACTCCGTGCTGGGCGACGCCGTGAACGTCGCCGCTCGCATCGAGGACGCAACCAAGCTCTATGGCGCGCCCATCATCGCCGGTGAGCAGACGGCGGCAGCGGCAGCAGGCTTGGCATTCCTGGAGATCGACACCGCCGCCCGCCTGCGCGGCAAGGAGCGGACGGAGCGCCTGTTCGCCCTGGTTGGCGACGAAGCTGTCGCCGCGTCACCTGCCTTCGGCACGCTGTCCGCGCACTACACGGCGTTGCGCGCAGCCATGGCTTTGGGCGACAGGACAACGGCGGCCACCGAGATCGCCGCCTGCCGCACGGCCGCGCGCGAGGCCACCCGGCTGCCGCTCGACGGCCTCTTCGCCTTCTACGAGGCAAGCCTTGATCGAGCTTAAACGTGGGTGCGTCAGGGTGAAGGTCGCGAGAGCGTTGCTTCGTCTCTCTGTTACCGCACGCGTCTTATGCGTGGAGACTTGCGTGGGTCCCGACCTTCGTCGGGATGACGTTGCGTGTGTGGCAAGCGGACCGCCTTCTCTCGACGTCATCCCGACGAAGGTCGGGACCCACGCCAGCTTCCTCGAACGTCACACTGGCAGGATCCTCGTGTAGTGGCACAGTTTCCCAACCGGCCTCCTCGAAGGAAAGGGCACGTCTCACTTCACCTCTCCCCGGTGGGGAGAGGTCGAAGGCGAACGCAGTGAACCGGCGGGTGAGGGGGCCGGCCCCATTACGCCCCGTCGTGCGCTAGCGCATGTTGCCACCGACGCTACGGCCACCACCCATGCTGCCGCCGCCGCGGTGCTTGCCGCCGCCGCCGCCCTTGCCGATCCCGATGGCGAGGCCGATGCCGATCGCCGTCCCGACCCCGCGCATGATCTGCTCGTTGCTCGGGCCGCTCTTCTTGGCCGTGCGCGTCTTCTTCGGCTTGGTCTTCTTCTGCTCAGTCTTCTTCCGGGACGGCTTCGTCGACTCGGTCCGCTTCTTCGGCTTTTCGACCTCCTTCGGCTTGTCGTCCTCGGGCAGGTTGCCAAGGATGATGATGTCCCGCGTCAGGATCGGGATCGGATCGAAGCTCGGCGTCTTGCCCACGAACGGGAAGGCGTCGTCGAAGGGCACGCTGTCCTTGCCGGGCAGCGACGCCCACTTGACGGGCGAGCCCACGTCGCCGTCGTCCGTGATGCGGATCAGCTTGCCGGGCTCGTCGAGGTCGCGGCACTGGCCGCGCGAGTTGCAGACCTGGATCGCGCCCTCGTGCAGCAACAGCCACGACTGGCCATCGTCCTGCACGAACACGTCGAAGATGGTGCCGCGCACGGTGATCGCGGCCGCCGGCGTCTTGATGACGTAGGTAGGCTTCTGCGCCACCCCGGTCATGAAGCGGAACGTGCCCTTGACCAGATCGACGACGATGGAGCCGTTGGACTTGGCTGGGTCGTAGACGAACTTGTCGAGCTTGAGGTGCGATCCCGGCCCGAGCGCGAGCTTCGTGTCGTCGTCGAGCTTGAGCTCGCTCGAGGCGTCGAGGCCGACCTCGATCAGCTCGTCCTGGTGCACCCGGTCGCCGACCTGCAGCGTGCGGGTATCGCGATTGAACTCCGCCGTGACCAGATTGACCACGACGAGGGCGGAGCCCACGGGCTGCTGCGCAGCCTGCAGGCCTGAAGCCCAGAGCATCAACAGGCAGAAGCCTGTGACAGCGGAAGCAGACTTCATAACAGCCATCCTTCTGTTGAGACCCTGGGATCCAGACTTCATCTGGAGCGCCATCCCACAGGACCCGTGCGAAGCGGCGTGACCACAATAACCCCATTATAGCGGACGGCGGATCATCTCCAAGCGAAGCACGACGACGCCGGCCGCAGACCACCATCGTAACAGGAGCACGCCAGCGCGCCGGGCACTGTTCCCTGGGGAACAGGTGCCCGTTGGCCGCCGCTTCGCACCCTAGAGCGGGATGGTGATGGTGCCCTTGGCGTGATCCTTGGCCTTATGCTCAGGCTCGACATGAATGACGACCTGCGCGCCTTCGATCTCGCTTTTCAGGGCCGTTTCCAGCCGATCGCAGATATCGTGCGCCGCGTGCACGGTCATCGTCCCCGGCACGACGAGATGGAACTCGATGAAGACGGCGCGTCCCGCCTGCCGGGTGCGCACGTCGTGCGCCTCGAGCGCACCGCCTCCGCTCTGGCGGATCGCCTCCCGGATGCGGGCCTGGATCTCGCCGTCCGCCGCCTCGTCGAGCAGACCGCTCATGGACGCGAGCGCGATCTTGGATCCGCTCCACAGGATGTAGCAGGCCACCGCCACGGCAAGCAGCGGATCGAGCACGTTGAGCCCTGTGATCGCAGCGAGCAGAAGTCCGGCGATGACGCCCACCGAGGTCATCACGTCGGTGAGCAGATGCCATCCGTCCGCAACCAAGGCCGGCGACCTGAGCCTCCGCCCGCGCCGGATCAGGAACGCCGACCAGCCGCCGTTGAGCACCGTCGCAACACCGCTGAGCACCATGCCGAGGCCGAAATCCTCGATCACGCGCGGGTTGACGAACGCATCGTAGGCCTCCCGGAAGATCAGAACCGCCGCCACGACGATCAGCGCCCCCTCGAGCACGGCCGAAAGATACTCGGCCTTGTGATGTCCGAACGGATGCTTCCTGTCGGCCGGTCGCGAGCTGATGTAGATGGCGAGCAGGGCCGCGACCGCCGTCACCAGGTTGACGATGCTCTCGAGCGCATCGGAATAGAGCGCGACACTGCCCGTCACCACGAAGGCCGCATACTTGATTGCCATGACGGCGAGCGCCACGGCGATGCTCCCGGCGCCGATCAGATGGAGCGCACGCGTGGAGCCGGTATCTGCCGACGGATGGAACAAGGAATGAGCCTCTGCCGTGACGACCTGCGGGATCGAGAAGGGCACGCCCCCGCGAGGGCTTCCTGCCAGAGATGCGGTCGAAGCGCCACTGTCATGGAAGTCGCGTTCAAATTCGGCCCCGCGCACGACCATTGCAGCAGCCGTTATCCACACCGATTGCGCCGGACCGCCTCCACCCATAGGCACGAATCTGCTCCCAAGGTCAGGGTGAGCGGCGCTACGCGAAAAATGGTGCGTGGCCCCGGATCAGGGAGCGCTTCGCCATGGCCAATTTCACGACCCACATTGCAGTCGGCACCGTCGTCTCCGGATCGCTCGCGACCCTAACCCTCGCCGCCGACGTCATCGCGCCGGAGAACCTGATCCCGATCACGCTGGCAGGCGTGCTGGGGTCCGTTCTTCCCGACATCGACCTCAAGGAAAGCCGGCCGAGCCGGGCCCTTTTCGGCGGGTTGGCCCTCTTCTTCTCGTTTGCAGTGCTGTTCACCGTCGCCGACCGCTATTCGATCGCGGAGCTTTGGCTGCTCTGGCTCGGAACGCTGGTCCTCGTGCGCTACGGCCTCCACGCCATATTCCACAACCTCGCCGTCCATCGCGGCACATGGCATTCCCTCATCGCCGCGTTGTTCTCGGCCGCGGCGACGGCCGTGGTATTCGGCAATGTCATGGATCGCCATGCCGGTGTCGCGTGGCTCGCGGCCGGGTTCATGCTGATCGGCTTCCTCGTGCATCTCACGCTGGACGAGATCTACGCCGTCGATATCGAGGACAAGCGCCTCAAGACCTCCTTCGGAACGGCGCTGAAACTCGCCGACCGCCGCTATCCGTATGCCACGGGCGGAATGCTGGCGGCCCTCGCGCTCGCCATCTGGCTTGCTCCGTCGCCCGCCACATTCGTCGCCGGCCTCTCCTCGCGCGACATGTGGGCGGGGCTCAATGAGCAGCTCCTGCCGAAGGAGCGCTGGTTCGGCCTCGTGAAGCTGCCGAGCTTGGTAGCCGAGACACCGCCCCAGGAGGGAAGTCCGATCACCACGGGCACGATCCCCTCTGCCGCACCCGAGGGCGGAAAGCAGGACGCGCCCCCGGCCGCCGCATCGCAATAGACAGGCTCAGCCCCAACGAGACGCGCAGCTCCCCTCCCCCTTGTGGGGAGGGGTTAGGGGTGGGGGGACTCCCAACGTCGATGCGGCGGGTATTCTCATCGCTCCCCGAACCGCGCTCACGAGCCGGCCTGCGAGCGCGCCGCCTCGAACCCGTTGAGATAGTTACGTACGAGATCGTCCATCAGCGCACCCGCATCGTCGGCCGCGATGATGGAGAGCTTGTCTGCGGCCGAGAGCGACGAGATTCCGTGCACCCCGGCCCACAGCACCCGCGCCGAGCGCTTGATGTCGTCGTCGCCGCGCGCGCCGGCAAGCGGCCGCAAGGCATCCTCGATGATCGCCATGAGCGCCTCGAACTTCTGCTGGTAGGAGTCCGGGACACCTTGCGCAACCGGCACATGGTGCTCGAACAGCAGGTTCCAGAGCTTGGGATTGCGGGCGGCGAAGGCCAGATAGCAGCTCGCGAGCGCGTGCACCCGCTCACGCGGATCGCCGCCCGCCGGCACTGCGGCCAGCGCCTCGATGAGGCGGTCCAGCAAGCGCCCCTCGATGGTCAACACAAGATCGTCGAGGTTTTCGAAGGAGTTATAGAGCGTGCCCGGCGAATAGTTGATGCGCCGCGCGATCTCCCGCGCCGAAAGCCCGCTGAGGCCGGCTTCCTGGATCAACTCGGTAGAGGCGCTGATGATCAGCTCGCGTAGCTCTTCTGCCGTGTGAAGAGAGCGACGGCCCATGGATGAATCTCTCGCACATAAAGCCGGGAGCCGCTTGCAGCGGCCCGAAAGACAAATTCCACCCATGCCGCGGACGCGACGTGGTTCACCAAAGACCCTTGAGCTTCCCTTCAGCGCGCGCCCGCTTCGCACGGCGCACGCATCCCAGAACGTACGAACTGATGAGGAACGGCTTCCGTTCCCTCATGGTCGCTATTTGAGCAGGCGCGTTAGCGCCCACCGCAGGCCGTAGCAGCATACTGAATATCTTGGGCGCCCGCAATCGCCGCAATGCTCCGAGCGGCCCCCAGGACTCCCGTCGGCAGCAGCACCGTGGAAAGGGGCGAGAGCTACTCGAAGCAGGCCCCGCACGGCTTGCCGTTCTGGTCGAAATCCACGCAGGCCCTTTTTCTCGGCACCGAGATGGCCTTCTTGCTCCAATTGGATCCGCCCATCACGTATCCGACGATGAGAGGCATGAACTTGTAGCCACCCTCGACGACGATCACGCTCTGGTTCTGCCCGACCAGCCCGGTAGGCAGAAGGTAGTCGTCACAGACGGCGGGCGCCGCGCCACCGTTGTAGGATGGCCTGTTGGTGTCCGCGGCATACACGGCGGTCTTGCTGGCATCCTCGGGGGCGGCGGCAACGGGGATAATCGATAGCGTGAGCGCGTTCACATCGTACGGCGCCATGGCGTTCTCGACGACGTCGTAGATCGCGGTGATGTCATCCTTTGTCAGCTTCTCCTCGCGGGCGACGAGATCGGCAACCATGGTGGTGACGATGCTGAACTTCCGGTCGATGGAGATTGCCCTCGTGATCTCGAACGTCCCGATCATCATCAGGAGCAGGATCGGAACGATGAAGGCGAACTCGACCGCGGCCATGCCGCGCACGTCCAGCCGGAATCGCCCAGCGGCCTGTCCTAGAGCCGCAAGCCGCATCCGCGACCTCAGGCGCCCCGCCACGCGTGGCAGTCCGCTCCGTTCCTCCCAACCATGATCCACGGCGTGCGTCTCCCGGCTCAATCTTCGAAGGGTTCTGACCGGAACGCGGTCACGGCGGAAAGGACGGGACTGCCCTCGACCGTGGGCACCGGCAAGATGATGTTCCAGATCGTCTGCCAGAGACCGAGGCCCATGTCCCACTGGTAGCAGGCGCTCACCATCACGGCGGCGCTCGCATCGCCCGCGTGCGAGCGCACGGCGTCGCCGCCGTTCCCCTCCGCCGGCGTCAGGCTTCCGTCCGTGACGCAGCTCGTGATCGGGGAAAGCCCCGCGAACGTATCGCTGCTCTTGATGTGGATGACGAGGTGCTCGTCGCAGGGGATTATGAAGCCTGCGGCGTCGCAGAAGAGCCCCCGGAAATCGCTGACCGTGAGGCCGGCCTTCTGCGCCTCGCCGGTCCTGAGCTTGCGCGAGGCCACCTCGACGCCATGCTCGAGGAAATGCATGGACATATACTGCGTGCCGACCGTGACGAGCCCCATCACCACCAGGAAGAAGGGCGCCGCCACCAGACCGAACTCGACAGCGGTGACGCCGCGGACATCGGCGCGAAAGCGTCGCACCACGCCGGCAAGGCGTGTACGGAAGCCGACAGATCGTGAGGCAAGGTTGTGCATGAGGCCCAGGCGGACGGGGTTGAAGGCACCGTCAGCCTAGGGCCGCTCATATATATGAATGGTTGACGGCCGCCGTCGTCGCCCGGAGAAGGTAAAGGCCAGGTTAGCGGCACCCCACCACGGGCGGGCGTCCGGCCGTCCTCCCCTCCGGGGACGAGACGCCGTGACGGGCCAAAAGCACGATAATGGAGAAAAAGGCCAAACCGGCTCAGTATGGTGCGGTCGAGAAGACTCGAACTTCCACGGGTTGCCCCGCTACCACCTCAAGGTAGTGCGTCTACCAATTCCGCCACGACCGCATCATGGTTCGGAGCGCCCCATATAGCCAACCCGCAGCGGTGGGGCAAGGGCGCCTGAGAGCCCGCCGAACTAACAGAGCATGCGAGCGAAGGCAAGCGCCAAACGGGAGCCGATCGGGCCTCCACAAATGTTGACTTCGCGGGGCTTCCGAAGATGGTGCATACTCTATCCATGATGGATTTCGATAGAAGCAGAGTGCAGTGGCTCGCGAGCCCGGGCCTTGTCGACTACCCGTTCGCGGTGGCCGCCATGGAGCAGCGCGCGGCCGCGATCCGGCTCGAGGAGGTCCCCGAGTTGGTCTGGCTCCTCGAGCATCCCCACCTTTATACCGCAGGCACCGGAGCCCGCCCGTCCGATCTCCGGGAGCCGGACCGACTGCCGGTTTTCGCCGCCGGCCGGGGTGGGCAATACACCTATCACGGCCCCGGCCAGCGCATCGCCTACGTGATGCTCGACGTGCAGCGCCGGTTCGGCGCCGACGTGCGCGCCTTCGTCGGCACCCTCGAGCGCTGGCTCATCGAGAGCCTGGCGATGCTCGGCGTCGAGGGCGAGGTGCGGCCCGGCCGCGTCGGCGTCTGGGTGGTGCCGCCGGGGCCAGCCCCCGAGCGGAAGATCGCCGCCATCGGCATCCGCATCCGCCGCGGCATCAGCTATCACGGCGTGAGCCTCAACGTGGCCCCGGACCTCGGCTACTACGACGGCATCGTCCCATGCGGCATCGCCGATCGCGGCGTGACGAGCCTCGCCGACCTCGGCCGGCCGGCGGCCACAAAAGATGTGGATATGTGCCTGAGGCGGGGCTTCGAAAGCGTATTCGGGGTCGAAACCGCGCGCATCTCGCCGTCGGACGCCGACCTGGGAGCATCCAATCCCGCTGCGGAATAGGGCCGCCGCAGGGCAGTGCCCCAAAAGAAAACCCGGCCCGCAACAAGCGGGACCGGGGTCTCAATTCACTACGCCGAGCCTCGGCTACGGGCGTGGGCCGGGTTGAGAAGGCTGGGCGCCAGGGCCTGGATCAGACGCGCCTGAACCAGGATCCGACGACACCTCCGCCCCATCGTCGTAGAGCTGCCCTTCCTCGATCGACGTGACGTCCGAACGTTCGAGCTCGAACGGGTCGTCTTGACTGTCACCGAGCCGGATCAAGCACCCCTTCTCACAAATCCCTTCAAGCACCGCATTCGGCTTAAGAACATGGTCTTTCTGGGAGCTTCCCTCGATGACGGTGACCTTGTGGTCCCTATCATCCCGATTTGTGATCGAGGCCGCCTGAACGGCCGAGGGAGAGAGAAGGACTGCGATCAGGAACCCCGGGACGACGCGATCGAATCTCACGATCAGCTCCGAGAGCTCGAGGCAGAAACTCGTTACTTCTTCTTCTTCGCCGCGGGCTTCTTGGCAGCTTTCTTCGCGGGCTTCTTAGCAGCTTTAGCCATCTTCGTTAGTCCTTCCATTGAACGCCCAGCATTGAGCTGAGCCGAATCTGACCCGACTCACGCCGGGCCGAGGGTCAATGTGGTCAGAATCAACCCCTGCTTCAAACGGAAATTTCCGGTGACTGCTATCGAAGATTTCGATAGATAGCTCTCATGCGCTCCGGCGCGCCACGGGCGGCCCATGGATATCAACCTCGCGCGAACGTTTCTGATGGTCGCTGAGACGGGCAGCTTCATCGAGGCCGCCGAGAAGCTCAACATCACGCAATCCACGGTTTCCGCGCGTATCAAGGGGCTCGAGGAGCTGCTCGGGCGGCCTCTCTTCGAGCGCTCGAAGTCGGGCGCGGACCTCACCGCCGCCGGCGATCAGTTCAGGAAGCACGCGCTCGCGCTGGTCCGCGTCTGGCAGCGCGCGCAGCTCGAGGTGAGCCTTTCCGACCAGCATCGCGACCATTTGGCAGTGGGTGCGACGCTCGGGCTTTGGCAGGGCTTCCTCCTCAAGTGGGTCTCGCGCCTGCGCGCCGACAGCCCCGACATCGCCGTCTCCGCCATCTCCGCGCCCTCGGCCATCCTGAGCCAGCGCCTCATCGAGGGCACCCTCGATCTCGCCGTCATGTACCGGCCGATCCAGCCACCGGGCCATGTGGTCGAGCATCTCTTCGACGAGGAGTTCGTGCTGGTGACGAGCGCCAAGCTCACCGGCCGCCGCGCCGTGAGCGACTACATCTTCGTGGATTGGGGCCCGGATTTTCAGCAGGACCACGCCGCCGCCTATCCCGAGCTGACCAACCCCGGCCTGCGCCTCGACCTGGGCTCGATCAGCGTCGAGTATCTGCTTGCCAACGAAGCCTCGGCCTACTTCCCGTCCCGCATCGTCAAGCAACACGTGGCTCGCGGCCGCCTGCGCCAGCCCAAGCGCGCGCGCCGCTTCGTCTACCCGGTCTACATGGTCTATCACGAAGCGCGCGACGAGGAGACCTACGAGCTGATCATCACCGGCCTGCGCAGCGCCGCCGCCCGGCTCGGCTGAGCCTTATTCTCAGCCGGCGATAACCATTCCCGCGCCATCGCGAAGGAACACCTTGCCATCCACACCAGCCATTGGCGGCCGATATCGTGCCCCGTGCATGTGTGGCCCTCGGTCCCGGCTCTGCGCTCCGGCTTCGCCGTCGCTTGGCCGGGATGACACGTGGATAGCCTGGCTCTGGTTGTCATCCCGACGAGGGTCGGAATCCACGCAAGCTTCCCTTCGGAAGAAGGCATGGGAGGCGGCTTACACCGTCTCGCGAACTTCGAAGCCCGTGAAGACGCCGACGCCCTCGGCCAGCACCTCGACCTTCGCGACCGCCGAGTCGGGCGGCCCCGCCTCGCAGCGCTTGATCATCGCGGCCACGTCCGCCTCCGGTCCCTGGAACACGGCCTCCACCGAGCCGTCGCGCCGGTTGCGCACCCAGCCGCTGAGCCCGAGCTGCCACGCCGTCCGCCGCGTCCAGAGCCGGTAGCCGACGCCCTGCACGCGGCCTTCGATGCGGACATGGACAGCGCGCGCGGAGCTCGTCATCGTCTCCTTCGATGGGTTGGCCGCCCTCGGCTCACGCGAACTCGAGGATCACCGCGTCCACCGCTAGGCTGTCGCCGGGCTTGGCGTTGACCTTCTTGACCTTGCCGTCGCGCTCGGCCCTGAGGATGTTCTCCATCTTCATGGCCTCGACCACCGCCAGCGCGTCGCCCGCCTTCACCTCGGCCCCCTCACTCGTGTGGATGGCCTTGACCAGTCCCGGCATCGGGCAGAGCAGGAACTTCGACATGTCGGCGGCCGCCTTCACCGGCATCAGCGCGACCAGCTCCGCCTCGCGCTCGGTGTAGACGTAGACCGGCACCTGGATGCCGCGATAGGAGAGCGTCGCCCCGTTGAGGACCGGGCGCACCTGCACGTGCACCCGCTTGCCGCCGACCTCGCCATGCCAGACCGGCTCGCCCGCCGACCAGCCCGAGCTGACGGAAACCGACTGCTGCACAGCCCCGTCGACCCCGAGGAAGCTCACGTGCAGGACGTTTCCGTCGTCCTCAGCGACCTCGATCGTCTGACGCTGCCCACCGACGTCCACCACGCGCCGCTTGGCAAAGGTGAACGCCCCGTTGGCCATCTGGTGGCTGATCTGGCGCCGTCGGGTGTTGTGCAGGTGATCGATGGCGGCCGCCACGGCGATCAGCACGACGAGCTGCTCGCCCTCAGCGCGGCGGGCCTTGAAGCCCTCCGGGTACTCCTCGGCAATGAAGCCTGTCGAGAGCCGTCCTTCGCGCCAGCGCGGATGCTGCATGAGGGCGGTAACGAACGGCACGTTGTGCTGGATACCGTCGATGTAGAAGGCGTCGAGCGCCTCGGCCTGGGCGTCGATAGCGGCGATCCGCGTTGGCCCGTGCGTCACGAGCTTGGCGATCATCGGATCGTAGAACATCGAGATCTCGCCGCCCTCCTCGACACCGGTGTCGTTGCGCACCGTGAGGCCGTGCTTCGTCCCCTCGGCCGGCGGGCGGTACTTCACGAGCCGCCCGATGGAGGGCAGGAAGTTGCGGAACGGGTCCTCGGCATAGACGCGGCTCTCGACCGCCCAGCCGTTGAGCTTGACGTCCGACTGCTTGAGCGGGAGCTTCTCGCCCGCCGCCACCCGGATCATCAGCTCCACGAGATCGACGCCGGTAATCAGCTCGGTAACGGGGTGCTCCACCTGGAGCCGCGTGTTCATCTCGAGGAAGTAGAAGCTCTTATCCTGCCCGGCCACGAACTCGACGTTGCCGGCAGAATCGTAGCCGACCGCCTTGGCCAGCGCGACCGCCTGCTCGCCCATGGCGCGGCGCGTCTTCTCGTCGAGCAGCGGCGAGGGCGCCTCCTCGATGACCTTCTGGTTGCGCCGCTGGATCGAGCACTCGCGCTCGCCAAGGTAGATGAC
>NZ_JADZBI010000071.1 GCF_020852195.1 Hyphomicrobium sp.
CCGCATGGCGGCCTTCCCGGTGGTTGGCCATCACAGTGATCCGACATCGGTGCGCGCGGCGATTTGCGTGCGCGAAAATAATTCGATGATCGTGCGATTCAAGAGGGGAAAGCCCTGATAATGCTCACCTTAAGAAAAATTCATATTCGTAAGGTCGGTCCCTTAAGGTCTTAGCATTCGAGCCCGCCCGGCCGCTGCTTTCGCGGCCCCTTCATAGGGCGGTGCTCCCCGCAAGAAAAGCGGGGCTAGACTTAGGTATGAGCTTGATTCCTCCGTCGCAAATTTGTCATGTGTGACTGAGCGCTGACACTGCGCCTTCACTTTTGTGACGGGGGCCGAGCCATGGTCGCTTCCTCTACTATCGGGTCTTCGGAGTGGGCGCAGCCGCGTCCGCTCGATGCCATCCCTGCCGCGGCGTGGGCGCCGGGCCGGGCGGATGCGTGGTGGACGCTCGCGCTACCCCTCGCGATCCTGATTCCGGTGGTGGCGATCCACTACCTGGCTCACGAGTTCTATCTCGCGCATGTGCTGCCCGAAGGCTTCGGCTTTCTCGAGCTCACGCAGTTCATCCTCGCCGCGGCGGCTTCGCTGTTGTGCTTCCTTGCGCTGCGTTTCGAGGTTGTGAAGGCCAGCCGGCTGCTGTGGCTCATGGTCCTCCTCTTCGCGCTGGCTGCGCTCTACATCGCGGGCGAGGAGCACAGTTGGGGCCAGCATTTCTTCAACTGGAACACGCCGGCCTACTGGTCGGAGATCAACCGGCAGCAGGAGACGAACCTCCACAACACGTCGGCGTGGTTCAACCAGCGGCCGAAGCTCGTGTTCGACGCGGCGATGTTCGTCGGCGGGCTCGTGATCCCGTTCATTCAGCTCTGGACGGGGCCGTTCCGTCAGCCGTTGCTCGCGCTGTTCACGCCTTCGCTCGCCATTGCGCCTGCCGCGATCATCGCGCTGGTCTTCAAGGGCGTCGACGACCTCGGCAAGGGGGTGCTCGACGACCGGCTGTTCACCCGCCCGAGCGAGGTGGTCGAGACGTTCCAGTATCTCTACATGTTCTTCTACGTCATCGTGCTGCGGCGACGGCTGGCGGCACTCGACCAGGCCGGCGTCAAGCACGTGGGGCTTCAATCCCAAGGCCGCGCGTCCTAGACTGACCTGGCGTCGGTGGCGTCGTCGTGTGCCTCGCGCGCGTGCCGTCGATGAAGCGTGAGGGCCCATGGACTTCTCGTCGCTGATCTGGGTCGTCATCGCCGTGATGGCGCTGCAGCCGCTGCTCATGGGGCGCTGGTACGCGCTCAGGCGCGAGCAGGCGATCCGGGCGATCGAGAAGGCGCACGCGACGCGCGTCATCACCATGATCCATCGCCAGGAGCGGCGCAGCCTGTTCGGCTTCTCGGTCGCGCGACACATCGACCTCGAGGATGCGCAGACCATCATCGCGGCCATCAAAGAGACACCGGATACGGTGCCGATCGACCTCATCCTGCACACGCCGGGTGGGCTCGTGCTGGCGGCCATGCAGATCGCGCGCGCCGTCGAGGCACACCCGGCGAAGGTGACGGTGTACGTGCCGGTCTACGCCATGTCGGGCGGAACGTTGATTGCGCTCGCGGCCGACGAGGTCGTGCTCGGCGAGTTCTCGGTCTTGGGGCCGATCGACCCGCAGATCCTCGGGCTGCCGGCGGCGAGCATCGTCAAGGCGCGCGATTCCAAGCCCGTGGCGCAGGTCATGGACCTGACGCTGGTGCTGGCCGACGTCGGCGAGAAGGCGCTGGCGCAGGTGAAGCGGGGCGCGGTCGAGATCCTGACGCCGCGCCTCGACCAGGCGGCCGCCGAGGCCATCGCCGACAAGCTCGCCGGCGGACACTGGACGCACGACTACGCGCTGACCGCCACCGAGGCGAAGTCGCTCGGGCTGCCGGTGAAGGTCGGCATGCCGATCGAGATCATGGACCTCATGAAGCTCTACCCTCAGCCGATCCAGCAGTCGGGCGTCGAGTTCCTTCCCATCGATCTGCCGCGTCGCCCGCGCGTGTGAGGCTGCCTAACAGTTCAATAGAGCAGGACCGGTTTCGCCTCGCGAGAGGTGCTGCACGCGCGTTCGCTTTAGCAGACGTCACATATGTGGATCTTTGCGTGGGTCCCGGCCTTCGCCGGGATGACGTCGAAAGGAGGCAAGCCGCTCGCCATACCCACCGTCATGCCGGCGAAGGCCGGCACCCACGCAAGTTTCCACAAGCGCCACGTCGGCGGGATCCTCGTGCGACAGCGCAAGGAAGCCTCACAGACAAAGCGCAATCCGCTTGAAGCCTTTGCTCCTACGTCATGGCCGCCTCAAGGGCGGCCATGACGTGAAGGGGCGAAACGGCGGGTTTGATCATCTGGCTTACGCGCCCTAGCGCACCTGCCGGGTGCTCTTGCCGGAATGGCCGGCGACGGTGCGGCTCGCGGCCTGACGGTCGCGGAGCGCCAGCCACTTGCGACAGCTTGCACGCGACATGCTGCAGGGCGGCCGCGAAGGGGCCGCGGCCGTTACGCGCTTGCGCCCCGACGTCGCCTTGGCCTGCTCCTGCCGCTCGCGTTGCAGCGGGAGCATGTCGCGATCCTGCGGGCACAGCTCCACGGCCTCGGCATCGCGCACGAACGGCGAGGCGTCGCGGACGCGATAGCGCCGGCCGCAGACCGAGATGCTCGGCGGCAGGCGGGTGCGCTCGAAGGATTCGTAGCCCTGCCTCAGGTCGTCCCAGAACTCCCTCCATGGGCCGGTCGCGTGCGCCGCGATGTTGGCCTCCGTCATGCGGAAGGGGAACACGTGCACCGGCACGTGGTGCGTGCCCGTTCGGAGCGCGGCGGAGACGAGGTCGTACAGCTCGGCGTTGACGGCGTTGGTCATGGCGAAGCAGCCCGACGAGTCGCAGCCGCCATGGACAAGAATGACCGAGCCCGTGCGGCCGTTCACGCGGTCGAATACGTTCGGGTAGCCGATGTTGAGGGAGCGGGGCCAGCGACCGCCATGGTGAAGCTGCCGCTCCGTGATGGTGTAGAAGCCCTCGGGCGCCTGCTTGTCACCCTCGCGCAGCTTGGGGCCGAGCGTGCCGGACCAGTAGCAGATGGGGTAGGTGGTGAACGGGACGTAGACCCTGCCGCTCTTAACCCACAGCTCGAGCTCGGACTCGGCCTTGAAGATGCGGATCATCACCGGCACACCGAGGCCGACGTCGAGGGTGGCAAGGCGTGTCAGCGGCTTCTGGGTGTCCGGCGTGCCGGGCAGCGGCGTCTGCAGACGGCCGCCGCGCGCAGCGCGCCAGCGTTCGAGCCGCTCGGTGGCTGTGGCATCGGAGGGAGTAGGCTGCGCTGTTGCGGGGCTCGCTGCCAGCAGCACGGCGGTAGCTATCAGGCCCAGGCCGAAAAAGAGCGATCCCCCCGGTCTCGACAACAGATGCCCTCCTCGTGCGGCGTTCACCAGAAGCTGAAGAACGGCGTGTAGCGTTGCGGTCTCCGGCGCCGCTCGTAGTAGTAATAGTCGTCATAATAGGGATCGTAGCGGTAATAATTAGGCGGCTGACGCGGCCGTTTCTTGATGCCGCCCTGCGGCTCGCCGCTGATCAGAACCACGAAATCGGTGGACTCGCCCGTCTCCTTGCTCATGGCCTCGTCGGACACGATGAGGGACGACCCCGGCCACACGTACTCCGAGACGCGCGCTGTGATGTCGGCCGGCAGGCTGATGCGGTCGAGGGCTGCGGTGGCGGCGCCGAGATCCGTCGGCGGGGGTGCCGCCTCCGCGGCTTCGCGCTGGCGCTTGCGGCGCACGGGGTTGGTGGGCTCGCCCGGCGCGCGAGGGCCGATGGAGACGGCCGTCCATTTGACGTCGTCGCCGTCGCCCGCGAAGTTGACGGCCGTGTAGATGTGCGTGCCGATCGGCTTCTCGGGCTCGGCGACGGCCACCGGCACGTCGAACACGGCCTCGTGGCCCTGGCGAATGTAGAGGCGCTGCTCTTTCAGGCTGACGAATACGGAGACCGGAAGCGTCTTGCGCCGTGCGGCCTGCGCCGCTGAGACGGCGGCGGTCTTGACGGCCTCGGCGGTGGCGAAGGCTTCCGTGGCGCGGGCGAGCTCGGCCTCGGCGGCCTGGTTCAGCTCGGCGGCCGCGGCGCGCTTCTGCTCCGCCTCGGCGGCGTCGACGCGGGCCTTCTCCGCGCTCTCCTCGGCGGATTTCCTCGCCTTCTCCGATTGCGCCTTCTCGAGCCAGCGCTCCGCGCGCGTCAGCCGGTCATCGGCACGGCGCTTCACGCTTTCCGCGCGTTTCAGCGCCTTCGCCGTCTTTGCGCGCGCGGATGCCTTCGCCTTCTCGGCCTTCTTCAGCTCGTCGGCGCGGGCGGTGGCGGCCTCGGCCTCGGTGGTTTTCGCAGCGGCCGCGGACCTCAAGGTCTCGCGCAGCGCCCGGCGCTCGGGCCAGTTGGCGAGGTCCAGGTCGAAGGGGCGGGCATTGGACGCGGTTTCCTCTTGCGGCTCGTAGGCGATCTGGGTTGTTGCGGGCGTTGGCTCGGCCGTCGGCTTGAACAGCAACGGGTGGCTGATCTCGACGGGTGCGACGTCGTCTCGGGCGACGATCACGCGCATGCCGATGCGGGAGAGCGGAAAGATCTGCTCGGAGAAGGGACGCGGCATGCGCACACAGCCGTGGGAGGCCGGATAGCCGGGCAGCGCGCCGGCGTGCAGCGCGATGCCGGACCATGTGATGCGCTGCATGAACGGCATCTCGGCATCGTCGTAGAGGTTCGAGTAGTGCTCCTCCTTCTTCTGCAGGATGCTGTAGACGCCGACCGGGGTCTCGTAATCGGTCTGGCCGCTCGAGACGCGTGCGCGGAGCGCGGTGCCCTCGGCGTCGTAGACGGAGATGCGCTGATCGGCGAGCGAGACGATGGCCATGACGGCCGGGCCGGAGAGCGATGCCGTCTCCTCGGCAGGGCGGGCCAGCGCGGCCGAGGCCAGGAAGAGCGTCGCTGCAAGCGTGGAGATCGAGGCGTGTTTGAAGATAAGTCCCGGGCGCATGTGCCGACCCACTGAGCTCGTGTTGCCTCCCCAGGCCCCATCCGCATCTTAACTCAAAATCCGAGCCGGGTGTTCCTCGCGTGTGCCAGGCTCGCGACTTTGCCGGCCCGTGGTTATCGAGCGGCGAAAATGGGGCGATCAAAGCACGGCAAACCGTCGGCCCGCGTGGGAACCCCCCGCGCTCCGTGGCGTTTTCTCCGGACGTAACAAAAGCAGAACGGAGGAGGACGCCATGACCTACAATCCCACTCCTGACGGGCCGCGGAGCGGCGGGCCAGGAGGAAGCTGGGGCGCAATCGGCCTCTTTATCGTCGGCGTGGTCATCCTGCTGGCCCTCGTCGTGACGCTGCTCGGGCCGACGAGCACGCAGCAGGAGGCGACCAACGTACCAGCCTCGCCGCCGACCAGCACGCAGACGGCGCCGAGCGCTCAGCCCGAGCCGAGCCCGCAGACGCAGCAGACCCCGCCGGACGTGCCGCAGCCGGCTCAGTAGCTTAAGGGGTGCGCCCGCGGAAGCCAGCGCCCCCGCGCACGCCGGCCGACCATCCGAGATGTCACGAAGCCAGAGGAGGCACCGACATGCAGGCAGGGATTCAGGGACTGATACAACGCGACTTCATGGTGTTCCTCGCGGAAGGCCAGGAAGGGATCGGCGCGGTGCACGACATCAGCGAGGATGCCCTCAGCGTCTACGTCGAGAACTTCGGCGAGTTCCTGGTGCCGCTCGCGGCCGTGAGGTCGGTGCACGACCAGAAGGTCATTCTCGACCGCGATCAGGTGAGTGACAAGCTTCTCCGGGCCGCGTCGCATGCGCACGACAACGAAGACCCGCGTGTTGCGGGTTGAGTGGTGTATGGCGGTGCGGGAGATACTCACAAAACCAATGGGGCACCGGCCAAAATGCGCGGCCGGTGCCCCTGACGGTCAGCGTCTGGATTACGCGACGTGCCGGCGCATCAACGCGCGGCAGGGGCCTGGGTTCCGAACTGTGAAAGAAAAAATCTGGTAGCGGGAGTCCGTCTTGGTCAGTAAGGCGTATTGATAGAAAAGGAAAATCCCGGCTGGTGCGTGAATTTCTGGTCCGGTTTCTAATTTCGAGCCGTCTAAGTGAAGCGAGATAGTTGGGGATGAGGATTAGTGAATTGGCGGCGCAAGTATGGCGCGCACTATGTTAACCGCCCACGTCCTAACGGGGAGAAACGTGATGGTTGACTTTGCTGCCGCTCTTTCGGCTGTAGGCGTCGGTCTTCAGGTCGTCAAAGATCTCAACTCAGTCAAACAACAGCTTGATGAGGCAACACTCAAACTGAAAATTGGTGAGCTGAGCGGGGCTCTCGCAACTGCGCAGATCGCGCTTGCAGAGGCTCAGACAGAAATCGCAAACCAAACAAACCAGATCGCTAAGCTGGAGGCCAACTTCAAACAGAAGTTCGACCTTGTGGAAGTTAGAGGGAGATATTATCGCAAGGGAAGCGACGGGGAGCCGAATGGGCACGCTCTCTGTTCCCTTTGCTTGGAGAAAGGGAGCATCGTGGTGTTGGTCTCTTTAGACGAGGCAGGGCGGCCGGAGGGATGTCCGCTCTGCAAGTCGAAGTTTGGGCGCGTACCAGTGTACGGCTGGGATGTCGACAGGGAAGCAAAGCGTCGGGCTGAATTGATCGAGTCGCGCGACGATGGTAGCGAGTGAATGAAATTATGTATGAAATCAGAAGCTTACGTTGAATGGTAGCGGGAGGCGGACTTGAACCGCCGACCTACGGATTATGAGACCGTCGCTCTAACCACCTGAGCTATCCCGCCGAAGCCTCGCACTGTAACTCAGTGCGGAGGGCGATTCGATTCGCATCGGGCTGCAAGGGCCCGAAGCGATCCTGGTCTATAGGAATCAGCGGGTCCCGCGTCAAGCGCCGCCGCATCGTGTGCCGGGGGCGCCGGCTTACTCGGCCGCGATCGGTTGCTGGCCCTGCTCGCTCTTCCGGAAGCGCATCATTGTGAAGATGCCCCATGGGCGCAGCGCCTTGCGCTCGGCGAGCGTCAGCTCGTTGCAGACCATGACACGCGACTGGTCGAAGACCGGGCGCCAGCCGATGATCTCGGCGAAGGGGGCCATGCGCCGCTCGACCCAGCCGCGCACGCCCTCGGTCTGACTGAAGTGGTTGACGAGAATGACCTCGCCGCCGGGCTTGGTGACGCGGGCCAGCTCGCGCATGACGCGCTCGGGTTCCGGGACGACGGTCATCACGAACATCGCGGTGACGATGTCGAAGGAGTTGTCGGGGAACTGCAGGTCGGCGGCGTCCATCTCGTGCAGGCCGGTCACGTGGTCCAGCCGCTCGACGGCCACGCGCTCGCGCGCCTTGTCGAGCATCTCGGGCGAGAGATCGATGCCGATGACCTCGAGGTGGCGGCCGTAGTCCGCGAGCGCGAGGCCGGTGCCGACGCCCACCTCAAGCACGCGGCCGCGGTCGAGGCTCGAGTTGATCACCTCGGCGGCGTGCTTGCGTCCCTCGGTGGAGACCCGGCCGAAGGTGTGATCGTAGATCGGCGCCCACCGGCGGTAGGCGGTCTTGACCACGTCTTTCTCGATGCGCCCGATGCCGACGATGCGGCCGTTCGCGCGCTCGAGCCCCTCCTTCAGCAGACGAGGCTTCATCTCGGGTTTCGTATTCTGCACGCGTTTCTCTCCCACAGGAGTCTTTTTGCCCGTTGAAGCGGCCCCGCCCGGCGATGTTTCCAAGCTCTGCTCCTGCCGCCGTCAGGCGGGCGATTCCAAACAGTTCATACTATCGGCCTTCACGGCCTGTGCAATCCATCCGCCGCCCAGCACGCGGGCTTCGGTCCCTCCGTCGGCGTAGAAGACACAGGCCTGGCCCGCCGCTGCGCCGTGCTCTCCGTCGCGCAAGGCGACCGTCACGGCACCGTCGAGCCCCGTGGAAACGGTGGCCGGCTGCGGGGCCTGCGACGACCGGATGCGCGCGTAGACCTCTATCCCCCCTCCGGCGACGGCTTCCTCGAGGGCGCCGTCTCCGAGCCAGTTCACATTCCTAAGAACGAGTGTCCGGGTGTGCAAGAAGGCACGTGGTCCCACCACGACCTCGTTGCGCTTGGCATCGAGGGAGAGGACGTAGAGGGGCTCGGCCGAGGCGATCTTCAGGCCGCGCCGCTGGCCGATGGTGTAGTTGATGATGCCCTCGTGGCGGCCGAGGCGGCGGCCGTCGACGTGGACGATGTCGCCGGCCTGCAGCGCGCCCGGCTTCAGGCGCTCGATGACGTCGCTGTAGCGGCCCTTCTGCACGAAGCAGATGTCCTGGCTATCGGACTTGTCCGCGACAAGAAGCCCGAGCTCGTGGGCGAGGTCGCGCACCTCGCTCTTCAGCATGCCGCCGAGCGGGAACCACAGGTGGGAAAGCTGCTCGCGCGTGGTGGCGAACAGGAAGTAGCTCTGGTCGCGCTCGCTGTCGCTGGCGCGGAACAGCGCCGGGCCGTCGCGACCCTCGCCGCGCTGGACATAGTGGCCGGTGGCCAGCAGATCCGCGCCAAGCTCACGCGCCGTGCCGAGGAGATCGTGGAACTTGATGGTCTGATTGCAGGTGACGCAGGGGATCGGCGTCTCGCCGGCGACGTAGCTCTCGGCGAACGACTTCATGACCGCGTCCGAGAAGCGCTTCTCGTAGTCGAGCACGTAGTGGGGGATGTCGAGCTTCTGGGCCACCCGGCGGGCGTCCTGCACGTCCTGGCCGGCGCAACAGGCGCCCTTGCGGCCGGTGACCTCGCCGTGGTCGTACAACTGAAGCGTGATGCCGATCACGTCGTGGCCGGAGCGGGCCAGCAAGCCGGCGACCACGGAAGAGTCGACGCCGCCGGACATGGCCACGACAACGCGCTTGCGCTTGCCGTCTCCAATCGGGGTCTCAAGGGATGGCGATGCCACGTCGCTTATCTCGTTGGGATGGGCGGCCACAGCCCGACGCTGCGCTACGCGGCTATCCGCGGCGCCTCACTAGTCGCCGGCATGATACTGGGCAGATCCTCCCCTGTGCAAGCCGAGAGGACAGGGCCGAGGGTGTGCCGGCCCGTCGCGCCCGTCAACCATACAGAAGGGAATTGCGTGATTTCATACACCCCTTTATGCTATGTTTACTCAATGGCTTAGGCCATATTTAAGAGAAATAGGATAGCTTTTCGGCTGGTCAGTAGCAGTATCGAGTATCATGACCGAACATCAAATGAGAGCGCGCGTGCGCTACGTCATCGGCCCCGATGGGAGCCCGTTGACGGTTGCCGATCTCCCGCCCCGGGATACGAAACGCTGGGTCATCCGCCGCAAGGCGGAGGTTGTGGCTGCCGTGCGCGGCGGCCTCATCAGCATCGAGGAGGCTTGCGAGCGCTACAAGCTGACCGTGGACGAGTTCCTGTCCTGGCAGCGTTCGATCGACAAGCATGGCCTTCCCGGACTCAGGGCAACGCGGATCCAGGACTATCGGAGCTGAGCCGACGGCGAACCCATTCGTGACGTGACGAGTGCCAGCGCAGCGAGCGCTGGCAAACGCGCACGTCGCCGTGTGTCTGCTGAAGCCGTGGTGCCGTGCGACCGGCCCTACGGCTTTTTGCTTTTCTCCTTCTTGCCGGGAGCGCTGGTCTCGATGGCGGGTTCGGCGCCCCAACCAGCCGTGACTGGCCCTTCGCCGCATCCGGGCTCGTCCTTCGACCAGCGTTCGACATCCAACTTGAAGCGCTCCGCCAGCGGCTGGGGAAGCCGGAGGTTCTCGACCTCGACCTTCGCCTTCCTATCCTCGGAGGGGGCGATGACGACGCGGTAGGCGCGGAGTGCGCGGGGGTCCTCAGCCTCCCTGTCGCGCGTCATGATCTTGATTTCCGAGCGTCCGCCCTTGGAGGCCGGCTCGGCGTCGGCATGGTAGATGTACTTGGCTTTCAGGGGGCCATCGGCGCCGAACCAGCACGTCAGAACGCCACGCGCGATGCGCGTGTAGACCTCGGTCGGCGTGCCTTTCACCAGATCCTGGGGCGTCAGAATGCCCTGCAGTGCCGCGGTGGCGCTGGGCACGCCGGCGCTGGTCTCGGCCGGGGAGGGCAGGCCGATCTGAGGGGCTGTGCCCGAACATCCCGCGCCTGCGCCCGCCAGGATCAGCGCGACCAGTACGACTAAGCGATGTTTGCGGCCCATCGTTGCGTTCGGCGCCGGCCCGCGTCACGCGCCTGGCGTGGGCGGGCAGGCGTGCTGCTCCCCTGGCCTGGCTCACGCCGACCGGGAGCGCTGCGTCCCTTGTCGGTAGAACCCAAGGCGATTCTGCTCCGAGAGCGGACGACCGCTCCCCCGTCGGAGCGATTGGCATGGGAAAGGGGCAAACGCAAGTCGCCCGCGCGGGCGCGGGCTACGCCCTGGGGAGAAGATGCCCCCAGGGCGATCGTGGGTGGATCAGCGCAGCGCCAGGCCGGCGGGACGCTCGTGGCGGCGGCGGCGCGTGATCTCGCGCGGCTGCTCGGTGCCGACGCGCTCAAGCTGCTGCTTAGCCTCGTCGAAGTCCTGCTGGGCGGCCTCGAGCTTCAGGCGCAGCTCGGCGATCGAAGCTCGAAGGTTGTCGCGGCGCAGGGCCGCCGACTTTGCGAAAGTCGAATAGGCGAAATGCCTGGCGTCCTTGACGCCGGTGCGGTCTTCCTCGGCCTGGATCTGGCGGTCGAGATCGGATGCGATGGTCTCGAACTCGCGGATCATATGCTCGAGATCGCCGACCTTGCGGGCCTTCTCATCCAACTCGAAGCGCTTCAGCCTCAGCGCCGTTTCGCGTGCCTTCATCGTACGTTACCCCTACTCAAGAACACCTGACGCCCCGTCACTCAAAAAGCATGCCATCCGATGCCTTGGAGGGGGCGAACCGCGTGTTCCGCACACCTGACCCAGTCAAACGGCGGCCTAGCGTCAACTCCAGGGCCCGCATCCCATAAGTTTACCCTGTCACATTCCTATTAAGTTGCGGTAAAGCAACGCCGTGCCGATGTTTGTTAAGTTTTTACGTTGCCCTACCGTTGTAGTTGTTTTCAGCCTCTAGGGCTAGCGGGCGAATTCTGTTACCTCTTGATTCGTGTCCTCGAGGCATCTGCGATGGCGCCGGCCCGCCGGGGGCGGCGCAGCTCCGGAGCCAGGGGGTGCTCAGAGGGAAGGCCTTGAGGGAAGACGCGGCAGCGCTCCGACGCGGGGGTGGAGCGAAGTGGGAAACGTTGTCCCGAATGGGTTAAAATGTGTCGCTCGTCCGGTGGCGTATTCCGAAACGGAAATTAGGATTTGTTAACCTGTGATCGTTACTTTTGTAATGAGAGTTCGGGTCCGGTTGTCCGGCCTGTGGTAGCGTTCTGTTAACTCATGAGCGGCGCGCCTTGTGATGGGGCAAGGAAGAGGGAATTAGCATGCGGGTCCTTCTGATCGAGGACGATAGCGCAACTGCGCAGAGCATCGAGCTGATGCTTCAGTCCGAGGGTTTCAACGTCTACACCACGGACCTCGGCGAGGAGGGCGTGGACCTCGGCAAGCTCTACGACTACGACATCATCCTGCTCGATCTCAATCTTCCGGACATGAGCGGCTACGAAGTCCTGAAGATGCTGCGCGTCGCCAAGGTGCAGACACCCATCCTCATCCTCTCGGGCCTGGCTCAGATCGAGGACAAAGTGCGCGGCCTCGGGTTCGGCGCCGACGACTACATGACGAAGCCGTTTCACAAGGATGAGCTCGTCGCACGCATTCACGCCATCGTGCGTCGCTCGAAAGGGCACGCACAGTCGGTCATCGAGACGGGCGACCTTAGGGTCAACCTCGATACCAAGACGGTGGAGGTCAACGGGCAGCGCGTCCACCTCACCGGTAAAGAGTACCAGATGCTGGAGCTGCTCTCGCTCAGGAAGGGCACCACGCTCACCAAGGAGATGTTCCTCAACCATCTCTATGGCGGCATGGACGAGCCGGAGCTCAAGATCATCGACGTGTTCATCTGCAAGCTCAGGAAGAAGCTACAGGTCGCGACCGGCGGACAGCACTACATCGAGACCGTCTGGGGTCGCGGCTACGTGCTGCGCAACCCGGGCGAGGACAACATCGCCGCCGCCTGACGCGCTCTTGCGCGTCGGCTCATTTCCGGACTTTCGACAGGGCGCCTGACCGGCGCCCTGTTTTTTGTGTGAGCCGCGTGCTTGAGCTCACTGCGATTGCAACTGCGCGCTGTGTGCTGCTTTCAATCTCGCTCTCACCGAGCGGCATTGCGGCAATTTTTTGTATTTTTTTGACTCCGGCCGCATCTGTGTCTTTTTTTGCAGCGATGGTTGTCACAATTCCTGACGCGGACCACTCATGACGACTGCTGCCTTTCTCGCAACGTCACCGGTCATGCCTTCGCGGCGGACGCCCCTTCGGGGTCCGCTCAAGGTCCGCGTGTCGCGTGCATCGGCGGTTGTGGCTGCCGGCTCTGCGCTCGCTGCACTCGCATGGACAACCTGTGCCTCGGCCGAGGAGTCGGCCGCGCGCCGGGGTTCGTCCCACACCGCCGCGCAGACCGCGAGCGGAGGCGAGGACTGGAAGGTGGGCACCGTCGTCTACGGTGCGGATGGCACGCACGTGCCGCAACGCGATGACGGCGATGCGGAAAGCGAGGCCGAGCGGGCCAGCCGGCGGCATGTGAAATGGCTCGACGGGTTTCAGCGCCAGGCTTCGCATCTCGGTATGGGGCGCGTAGTGTCCAAGCTGCCGCCGGGGCCTGCCCCTAATGCGCAGCGAGAAGGGCAGTCGGCCTTCACATTCGGCCTGCACCGGTTTGTCAGGACCGTTGCTGTCCACAAGCAGGACAAGAAAACAGCCGCGCTTGCCCGGCCGGGTTTGGACGGCAAGGACAGGGCGGGCGAGAGCGGCAACGGCGAGGAGATCGTCGTCATCGGGCTTTCCGCCGCGGACCTGGAGACCGCCAAGGCGCACGGCTTCACAGTGCTGGGCTCCACCAAGCTTGGTGACACCGGCACGTTCCAGCGGCTCAGGGCACCGCCGGGGACGACGCGCGAGGCGGCGGAGCAGGCGCTCTACAGCATCCTGCCGGCGCTCTCCGTCATGCCGAACTACACGTACAACATCTACATGGGCGGGCCGGGCGACGCGGGCAACGTCGTGAGCGTTCTGCCGGGGGCCGACAAGGGCAAGGCGAGCCCGGCCTCGGCGCACCCATGCCCGAGCGGGACTTGTTTCGGCCGCGAGATCATCAAGTGGAACCGCGCCCTCAGCAAGTGCACGAAGGACGTCCGGATCGGCGTCATCGACACGTCGTTCGACATCTCGCATCCGTCGTTCAAGACGCTCAAGGCGGTGAGCAAGGAGTTCCTGGGCGGGCAGGAGCCGTCACCTCACGATTGGCATGGGACCGCGATCCTCTCGCTGCTGGCCGGCGACCCGGACAGCGGCACGCCGGGCCTCGTGCCTAACGCGACCTATCTGCTCGCCACCGCCTTCCAGACGGACGTGGCCGGCAACGCCTCGACGGACAGCGTGCGGCTGCTGGCGGCGCTGTCCTGGCTCGAGGATCTCGACGTCGACATCGTCAACATGAGCTTCTCGGGTCCGCAGGACCCGGCTTTCGCGAGTGCCATCGCGCGCATGAGCAAGAAGGGCGTCGTGTTCATCGCAGCCGCCGGCAACATGGGGCCGACGGCCGCCCCGAGCTATCCGGCTGCCTATCCTCACGTGATCGCCGTCACGGCCGTCAACCGCAACGGCGAGAACTACCGCAACGCCAATCGCGGCGGCTACATCGACGTGGCCGCGCCGGGAGTCGATATCCTGACGGCGCTCCCCAATGCGCAGCAGGGCTACCGCACCGGGACGTCGTTCGCCGTGCCGTTCGTGACCGCGATCATGGCGACGCGGGGCATGAAGACCGTGTACGACGGATCGGAGGAGCAGCTCCTGACGCAGCTCGCCATGCACGATCTCGGCCCGCCGGGCCGAGATCCCATCTATGGCGCGGGGCTCGCCATTGCACCGCCGCGGTGTCCGCGCGGGAACCTCGTGGCGCGCAGCGCGCCATCGCGCGAGTCCTGGAAGGCGAAGACCACGCTGGTCCGGGCCAGCGCGGGGCCGTGATCAAGGCCTAGGGTGGAGGCGTGGCGGTGCGCTGCGCATCGACAGGCGGCCACGCAAGGCAGTCAGCACAACGCTTCCGTTGAGTGAGGCCCTTGCTTGGATGGCCGGGTCAAGCCCGGCCATGACGAGAGGTATCTAGCCGCCCGGCGGCGTGTAGGTGCGCTGCTCGGGTGCGGGCGCGAGGCGCCAGGCGCTTCCCAACAGCGTGGTCTCGTCGTCCTTGCCGAAGGCGTCGCCCGAGATGATGGTCTCGATCAGCGCGTCGACGGCGGGAACATTAGCGGCAGTCGCCGTCTGATAAGGGCCGCTGCCGGCTTGGGTCTGCTTCGGCGCCTCCACGTGCAGAGCCACGCGCCACACGCCGTCCGCCGTGCGGCAGGCAAGGCCGGCCGAGTCGGGTGCGGAGCCTGCTCTCGTGATGCGATACTCGCGGCAGACGCCGTTGTTCTTCGAGCGGAACGACAGCACGGGCACCGCCGAGGCGCCGTCCGCATCCGCTTCAGAGACGACCCCGCTGGGGTTGGTCTCGAGCACCTCAGCCAGTGCTCCGGATGCCACGAGACCGGAGCCCGCGACGTCGATTAGGGCGGCGGGGCCGCTCGCGCGGCCGGCTATCCAGCCGGCCACAGCGCCGACGACGAGAAGGGCTGCGGCGCTGCCGGCGAGCGCCGGCGTCAGGCGGCCGTCGGGCAGCACGGCCTGAGCGACGGCCTGCAGCGCGCCACGGGCCTGGTCCCACAGCGAGACCCGCTGCTTCTGCCGCGCCTGCTCGGCCACGGCGGCGCGGGCGATGGCCGCGATCAGGCGGTCGGGAACGGGCTCGTGCAGTTTGTGCTCGAACACGGACGCGATGCGAACCCGTGTCTGGGTGAAAGGCGCGAGGCGTATGCGCAGGGTCGGATCCTGGCTCAACAGCGTCTCAAGCGCTTCCGCCTCTTTGGGCGTCAGCTCGCCGTCGGCATAGGCCATCAGCAACTCGTCGGGGACCGGGACCATGTCAGCGCTCCCGTGTCGATGATGATGCGGGGAGAATGGAAACAGCGGGTGTCAGGCTCGGCTCCTCGTTCATGAGCGCCGTATAAAGGGACTGGCGCGCGCGAGACAGGCGGCTCATGACGGTGCCGATCGGGATGCCGAGGATGGCGGCGGCCTCCTTGTAGGACATGCCCTCGACGCAGACCATGGCCACGAGCACTTGCTGCTCAGCCGGAAGGCGTGAGATGCCTTCGCTCACGGAGGCCAGCGTCAGGCGGCTCTCGGTGACGCGACGGCCGTCGATGCCGCTCAGGTTCTCATATTCGTCGAGTCCGCGTTGCTCGACCTGGCTCCTGCGGCTTCGATAATGGTCGACCCAAATGTTCTGTGCGATACGGTACATCCAACTATCGAGGTTCGTGCCGGGTTTCCATTGATCGATGTGCGCGAGCGCCCGCTCGCAAGTGTCCTGAACCAGGTCGTCGGCCTTATCCTTGTCGCCCGTCAACGCAAGCGCGAACCTCCGCAGGCGCGGCAGAAGCTGGATCATCCGCGACTGGATTTCGTCGATCACGGCCCCCTCGCGCGACTGTTGAACACAACGCAATCTCCCGGACCTTTATTCCTGAGCGCGGTGATTTTGGGGCGCCTGTGGCCCCCGGGCGCTTCCCAACAGGCATTAGCCTAGAAGCCGCCCTTCGAGCTGTACGATGCAGCTATCGATATTGTGCAGGATATCATCGGTTTTATCGAGATCGCGACGAATCGCGTCCAGATCGGGTAGGGGCTCGCGGCTGCGAAATGCGCGGGAAACTCGCCTTAAGGTGGCAAAGAGCCCCCGACGTCGCGCCTCGCGCTCGGCGGCATCCTCGGCCCTCTCGATGGTGCGGCGCGCCCGCACCTCCTGCCGCATGATCCGGCGCTTGAGGAGCGCCAGCTCCTTTTTCTTGTGCCGCAGCTCCTTGATGGCCGTCCGGGCCTCCTTCTCGGACTTCACCTCGACCAGCACCTCGGTGCCGTCGATGCGGGCGAAACGCATCTCTCTCAGTTGCATGCTTCCAGGCTCCCCCGAACGCCATGACGGGGACCCTACACGGCGTCGGCGCGGGCGTCAGCAGGCTCGCCGGGCGATCCCCAACCGGCAGGGCTCGGACTGGCCGCCGCGCATAAAACCCTCTAAGGAGGGGCTGTTGCAGCTCGAAAGGCATCCGCCGGCCCATGACCACATCCTCCACGGAAACCAAGAGCCTGAAGGCCGCCATCGTGCCCGTCACGCCGTTCCAGCAGAACTGCACGCTGCTGTGGGACGAAGTCACGAAGGCGGGCGTGGTCGTCGATCCGGGGGGCGATCTCGACGACGTGCAGAAGGCGATCGGCGAGCTCGGGATCAAGGTCGAGAAAATCGTGCTCACGCACGGCCACATCGATCACGCCGGCGGGGCGGCCGAGCTCAAGGAGGCGCTCGGCGTCGCCATCGAGGGGCCGCAGGCCGCCGACCGCTTCCTGCTCGACAACCTCGCCAAGCAGGGCGCGGCGTACGGCATTCCGGCGCAGCCGGTGACGCCGGACCGGTGGCTCGAGGAGGGCGATACCGTCAGCATCGGCGGCCACACGTTCGAGGTGCTGCACTGTCCAGGGCATTCGCCGGGGTCGGTGGTGCTCGTCAACCGCCCGCACCGCCTGATCCTGATGGGGGACGTACTGTTCCGCGGCTCGATCGGGCGTACGGATTTCCCTTACGGTGACCACGAGGCGCTGATCAACGCCATCACGACCAAGCTCCTGCCCTTGGGTGACGACTTCACTTTCATCTGCGGGCACGGCCCCGTCAGCACCATCGGTGCCGAGCGGCAGGGCAATCCGTTCCTGCCGCGATAGTTCTCGGCGCCGTCAGCGCGGCCAGGTCAGCTCGAGGCAGCCGAAGATGCCGCATTCGTTGAGCGCGGTGCCGAAGCCGGTCATGCCGGGAGGCGTCTCGTAGAAGTCGACCGTTTCGACGCGCAGGGTCTCGGAGCAACTGCGACGGCAGGCGATCCAGATCCCGTTCGGCTTGCGGACCTCGTAGCCCGTACGCGTCTCGCGCACCGGCCCCCTGACGGTGCCGTTCCCGAAGCGGCTCACGGCCACTGCGTAGTCGCCTTCCACCGGCCTGCGCAGGAAGCCTCCGGCCTCGGCGGACGGGCTCACCAGGAAAGAGGCGGAACCGGTCACGGCAACGGCGAGCGCAACGGCGGAAAGCAGGGTGCGGCGCGACATCAAAGGCTCTCTCCTTTGTCTTTTAATGGTCCTGCGGCCCGGCGCGCTCGTGCGCGCCCGAGATCAGCCGCTCTTCGCGAACTGAAGGTTTACGCCGGTGAAACCTGGGCCTCCGGTGGAGATGGAGACCGTCTGGCGTGCTCCAGTCATGGATACGCTCATGGACCCGGACAGCGCGCCCGAAAACCTCAGACTGAAGCCGTTCGCGGTCTGTTTGCCGCTCACGTTGCCGGTCTGGTTGAACTCGCGCTCCTCCCAGGTGCCAGTAATGGTACCGCCGGCGCTGCGCAGGCTGGCGCGCATGTTGATCTTGAACGAGGCGTTGCCGCAATTGATGGCCATGCCGAGGCTGTTGCCCTGCTTGGCATTGTAGTAGCCCCGGCACTTTAGGCGCTCGGTCTTGCCGTTCTCGAGGCGGACGCTGCCGGAGCCCGCCCACGCGCCGTCGAGGGCGGAGAATGTCCCATCGAGCGCCCAGGCGGGCACGGCAAGGGTAACCGCCGCGCAGAACAGGGCGGCAAGACAAGTGCGCGTCACGTTGGCCTCCAGAGCATGTGCCGCCAGTCTCTCATCGTGATCTCAAAGCAACATTAGCATTGCCGCTAAATTTGGCGAGGGTTCCAGGGCAACACTGGGGCCGGCGTCGTGCGGTACCCACCTAAGTCAGGGCGCCTGAATCCTGACCTGCCGCAGCCGGGGTCCGTTCGATCGGCAGCGCGTATGCCGGCCGGCGGGCGTCCGCCGGCTCGCCGTGGCATTGCCGAATGTTCATGCCCGCGGTGACAGATGTTCCAAACTTTTCTTGCATCGCGCGAATCGGTGGCTATGGTCGCGGCAACGATATAACGTTTTAATGGGAGAGCGAGGATGCGGTTCGTAGGGGTTCGCGTGATGGTTGCCGGCATGGCGAGCCTTGGTGTGCTCGGTGGTGCCGCGCTCGCCGACGAAGCGCGTCTTCCCGAGCGCAAGGCCGGCCTGTGGGAGTTGCACACGGTCATGGACGAGGGGCTGGGGCCCAAGGACCAGACGCTCACGATGTGTGTGGACGCGGAGATGGAGCGCAACGCCGTCGCCGCCAGCGGCGTGGAGCATACCGAGAAGTGCACCAAGTACGAGATCAAGCGCGAGGGTGACAAGACCGTCGTCGACATGTCTTGCCAGTACGCGAGTCGGCATGTGAAGAGCCGCACGGAGATGACGGGCGACTTCAAGTCGGCGCTGCAGGTCAAGATCGAGAGCACGACCTCGGGCGAGCACAACGGGCAGACCGTCGCCGTCAAGCGCACCATCACGCAGACGGGCAAGTACCTCGGCGAGAGCTGCGGCGATCTCATCGGCGGGGAGGCCAAGGGGCCGGACGGCACAAAGGTCATGGTGCAGTAGGCATCGATCGCAATCCGAGGCGGTGGCGTCAAATGAAAGGCCGCGGTGTATGTCGCGGCCTTGTGTCATGCGATGCTGGCCGGCCGGCTTCAGCAGCCGCGGGCGCGGAGGCAGCGATAGTAGGCCCGGCTGCCCCAATCCCAGTACTCTCCGCAGACCCGGCGCACGCGCTGGCAGCGGGTGTAGAAATACGGACGCGGCCGATAGAGGTGGCGGGGCCGGAATGGGCGATACGGGCGGCGGACCTGTTCGAGCATTCCGCCCGGCGCGATCACGGATTGCGGGCTTTGCGCGCCCGGCAGGCTGGCCGCGGCGGCCAGCTCGGGAGCGAATGACGCGCCTGCAGCGATCGCGGCAGCAAGGGCAAGAGCTTTGAATCGCATCTGTCTTTCCTCATCGTTTGCCCCCGGACGGCGATGGCCATCCTAAGCCAAAACGCCACCCGGGCCAAAGAGTTCAGGGGACGCAGCATCCGCGTGGCGGCCGTTCTCGAGATGAAGAGGGTCGACGTGGCACGCCGCGACCGGGCTACGGCGGGTAGGCGCGCGAGGTCTCGTTGCCGTCTTCCGAGCCGGTGCTTTCGAGCGGCCGTTGCGGCCCGCGTCCGTCGACCGTCAGCGCGTACTCGTTCCTGACGCGCGAGATCTTGCCCGAGGGGCCACGCGGAAGCTCCGACACGATCTCGAAATCGATATCGATCTCGGATTCGAGTCCCTCCGCCCGCACGTGCTCCATCACGAACGCGCGGATGCGCTCGACGGAAAGGGTTCGGCCCTTCAGCGGGACGGCGCGCACCACGAAATGCCGCGGTCCCGTCTGCACGATCTGGTGCTCGGCGAGGTCGAGCACGTGGTGGAGCGGGGTCAGAAACACGTAGTAGGGCACCTCGCGCCGCTCGCCGTTGTCCTCGATCCAGAGCTGGTCCTTGGTGCGTCCGCTGATCCTCGCGATGCGCGGCAGCGGGCTTCCGCACGAGCACGGCTCGGTGCTCATGGTGACACGGTCGTCGACCTCGTAGCGGATGATGGGCTGCACGTGATTGTAGAGGTTGGTGACCAGCACCTTGCTGCCTTCGGTGCCGGGCGGCACGGGCCGGTTGTCGGCGTCGACGACCTCCAGGATGGCGAGATCGGCATTCACGTGCG
>NZ_JADZBI010000250.1 GCF_020852195.1 Hyphomicrobium sp.
ACGTTCTCACTACTGACGGTATGGATTTGCTCGGGGCCGCCGCCGTTGATTTGCGCGAGAAATCGCGGCAGTCATGGCAGCTAGTCGGCGCTGATGGCCGATGGATTCCTCGCCCATTATGAGCGCCGCAGACGACCTGGCGCGGGCCGCATACAACGCAGGTTTTCGCGGAAATGACCTCGTTACCATCGTGGCTATCGGACTCGCCGAGGGCGGGTTTCCTGGCAGCACGAATGACGCGCGGGCCACTACGGGGGAATACAGCGTTGGGCCGTGGCAAATCAACCTCGCGGCCTGGGGGCAGAAAATCACGGAAACAGCCGCACGCGCGTACGATAGCGCGGCAAAATTCGTGTATTACATCGCGTACGAATCCGGGCAGGGATTCGGCGCGTGGAGCGTGTACACAGGCGGGCAGTACCGCTCACAGATTGCCGCCGCTCAAAACGCCGTCGTGTCGCTCGGCAGACCGGACGCGCTTACGGGTGGAATCGGCGCAAGCACGGGCGGGGGCGGCGGTTCCAACATCAGCTTTGGCCCTGAATTTGACCTGCCTAATTCCATCCTCGGGCGCGTCTTTGACCTCATCCCTGGCAACCCGCTTGGCGGTGTAGCAGCGGCGCTGGCGGGCATCGCGCAACCGTTCCAATTCATCGGGCAATTCTTCGAAGTTTTGTTGAACGGGCGTACGTGGTGGCGCATCGGATTTACGCTCCTCGGCGTGAGTCTGATTGCCGGGGGAATCCTCATCTACGTATTCGCTCCTCGCTCGCGCGAGGAAGCGCAAGGCATGGCCGCTAGGGCCGCAACGGCTGGAGTGTAAGTATGTGCGTCGAACCGCGAGAGTTTCCGGGCAGCGGGCCGATTGTCCCGCTTCACGATGGCAGCGCGCCTGCGACCTCGGGCTATCCGTTCGCGCCCGTTAACCCCGTAGGCAATGCGTACGACCCAGAGCGCACGCATCCGCCCGCAGGTGACGCGGAACGGCGGTTCCATATCGTCGCGGGACAGAGCCTCATCGAACAGCCGATTCGCCTGCGTGCGCGTACGCTGATTTTCGACAACCCAACCGGGCAGTGGTACTACATCACGGCGGCGGGGCAATACTGTCCGCCGTATCAGTACAACGTACCCTTTCGGTTGCAGCCGACATCAAGCGCAAACATCATCGCACAAACGCCGCCCGCGTACACGTCTGCGCCGCTTGCAAACGAGGTAGCGACCGCGCGGTATCTCGATATCGACTTGCCGATTGCTCCGCTCCCTTTCGATGATGCGCTCGCGATTCCTGCGTACGAATCCGGGCGCTATTACGTACCAATGGGAGCGCAATCAACCGCAGCGATTAGCCTAAACAATCGGATGCTTTTGTCGCCGTTTGTTGTCGGCACTATCGGCGGCAAACGGTTTGACCGGGCCGCCGTTGATGTGACGGTAGTCGGCGACGCAGGTTCGCTCCTCACGCTCGGAGTGTATGAGAACCGCAAGGGCGGCATGTACCCTACGACTCTCCGCCGTGATTGGGGCAGCGTTCCGGGCGATGCCGTCGCAGTGCAGAGCATCACCATCGATGAATTCTTGCCGCGCGGTATCTACTGGCTCGCCGTCCTCGTTACGAATGCGCCCGCTGTCCGCCCTACCATCCGCATCATCAGCGGTTCCATCACGAGTACGTACGCGCTACAGGCAGGCGCAGGGGCGCTGCCCTGGAACGCGGGACAGATTGGCGCGCAGGATGGTATTGTCGCGTTGCCCTCGACATACACGGCAAGCACTACGGGGACATCGTTCACGCCAACTGTATACATGAGGGCGGCCTAAAAATGCGGTATATCACCTACGGGAAAGGCGGATATAAAGGGCCGCAAAACCCGAACATCATCGAGGACAAGACGGACGCGCAGGAACCGGAGCGCGACCGTATCGCCGACCTGGAAGCGCGCCTAGACGCCCTTGAACGCGGGCGGGGCAAGCCGTGACAAGTACCCGCCGCTCGCAAGCGTTCACGCTCACACCGGGCCAGCATTTCCAGAGTCCGGGTTTGTCAATGTACGCGCAGTCATGCGTGATTGATAACCCAACCGCGCAGTGGTGGAAATTGCCGGATGGGCGGCGGGTAAAACCGTTCACGATTAACAACGTCTTTTCGTTCGCTGGCACGCAGGTATTCGCTCTGCGTGCCGAGGTTCCCACTGGCATTATCGCCAACGCTGAGGTAAGTGATGCCGTAGGTTCCATCATCTTTTTTGAATCGGCTCTGCCTGAATTGCAGGGCCTCGATATGGGTTCGAATTACGTTTCAGACCCGACACAATCGGATATGTCTACGGTATTCCAGCAGAACATCGTATTCGCCGCAGGCGTGATGAATCTGGCGCTGGCCGCTCCGTTTGCTACTAAACGGTTTTACATGACGCGCTTCGCGTTTGGTGCGGAGGTAGGCGTGGCGGTGGGGCATCGTCTCGGATTCGCGCGGTTCATTCTGCCTACCTCCATCGAGGGTTTGACTGTAGTGGGGACTAACGGCGGTTCCGTGGACTTCGGACCGAATCCCGTACTCGTGCCGTCCGGCTTGTTTACCATCGTGTTTGAATGGCAATTCAGCATCGCAGGTGAGGCTGGATGGTCAATCACTGGGTACACGAAATAGAGGCGGCAAATGCTCGCGTACTTCACGAACCTCAACAAGCAACTGGCAGGGTGGGAGGATAGCACGCTTACGGCGCTCCTGGTGCTCGCTGGTGCCGTCGTCATCATCGGTGCGTTCGCACTCCCGCCAGTCGGCAAGGCAGCGCTCCTGACGTGGATTGTAGCGCCGTAAGGACAAACGGAAACCCCCCGGCAGACCGGGGGGTTTCCGTGGAGTGCCGCGCTGTCTGCCGCGCTAGTCCTCCGCTAGACCCGCCTCATCCCAGTCGAGCGTGAGGCGCTGCGCCGCGATGCCGATGCGCTTGAACGCGGTACTGAACGCCTCGACGCCTTCCATGCCATCGAGCGCCTTGCCCGCGCGGCGGGACGCGCTCTGAATGGAGCGCAGCGCGCCCTCGACAATCTCCTCGGGAGTCTTTGCCGCCTTGGGGGCCGCCGTCTTGTCTGCCATCGTGTCAATCCTCCTCGTGCGTTGCGCTCGCTTGTGCGGGCGCTTGATTCGTTGATTGTACCGCAGCCCAAGGGCGGAAGTCAACGCCCGGATGCGCCATTCTCATATGCGAGTCACGCACCTCATGAGCGCGTGCTAGTCCCATGCCGTAGCACGGTAAGAGGCAATGAGAGCAGCGGAGCATCTTTAGCGCGGGCGTCATCCTTTCGTCCATTTCCCGAAATCAAGCGCGGGAGACTTGCACTTTTTACAGAGCAAATCGCGCCAGCTTTCGTCATTGTATGATAGCGGATGCCTCATTTCTTGCACGTGCCCGCACTCATCACAAGTGCGAACCCATCGCCGCGATTCGTCCGTCATACCCATCCTTTCAGCACGAGGACGCCTAGCACAGTCAACGCCACGCCTGCGACCTCGATGCGCGTACCCTGGCGGTTCCAGCGCACGCGCAGCGACCGCGCGCCGAGATAGACGCCAGCGCAGGCGACTAGCTCAAACCCCGGCATACTCACACCTATCATGACGCGAGCAATACCACGTCAGAGCGTGGACATCCTTGCCGATGAAGCAATGAAAGTCCTTGCCCTGATTGTCGCGGAATCGGAACAGATGTGTTGTGCAGACCCAGAACCCAGATTCGTAGTTATCGCAGGGCGGATACACGGTGAGTGTAGTACCGCCCGCGAGTACGAAATCCGACCCCACCGGAAGGGCGGACACGCGCGCATTGCCCTGTAGGTACGTGCGCTGCCGGTCATGCTTTTCCTCGAATCGGTGCCGAGGATGCGCCTTCCGTTCAATAGCAATGAGGCAGCCTTGGCACACGGTTTGACTCGTGCCTAGCTCAGGTACATGGCTGTTCTCGGCGTGGTCGCAACGGGCGCACAAGTCGCTAGGCATTGCGCCCACGCTTTCGCGGCTCGGCGGACGGTTCCTCGCGTGCCGCGCTCAGAGCCTCGATACGCTCGACTTCGCGCATGAGGACGGCGACGGCCCACGCTCCGAACGTACGCGCGTGCTCGGGGAATGTGACACGATGAGCGGCTTTCAACCGCTCATGTTCCGTGTCCTCGGGCCGGATTGTGATTTGCACTTTAGCCACGGTGATACACCGTCACGTGACGCTCGTGCCAACCAGTCAGTGCCTCGCGGTTCTCGAGGGTATCCGATACCCATTCGATATGCCCCACAACGCGCCCGTTTGACACTTCGGCAAGGCCGTAGGCCAAACGACAAGAGTCGCACATAGCCGAAATCTTCGCCGTTGATGTATCGAACCTGAGCGCCGAAATCAAAATCAATTCATGTTCCTTTCCTGACGGTTCGCGTCATAGACCCCGGTGTTGATGTTGGCCGCAATCAGCAGCGCATCGGCGACCGCAGCGGCGGTAACGGGCGTCAAGATTGCATGAGCGTGGAGGATGATTACTTCCTGCCCATCGGGGACGGTTTCCTGGCTAATCGCCATTTCGCCGTCGCCCGATGTCGAGATAATGATGCGCTTCATTCGTCAATGCTAAACGAGTACGTCATGGCCTCGACGAGAGTTTGCATTACTTCTCGTAACTCATCATCGGTTAAGCGCTGGACAACGCCGACGTTGTACCGCCTCCGCATGATGGCGATTAGCTGATTCACGGAAGCGCCAACCATTCGCGGAGAACCTGCACCGCCATCGCGGTTCGACGCTTCGCACACGCGCCGCAACGAACCCCCATCTTGATACCGTGCTCGCACGTCTCGGGCATAGCTCATAACCTCCTCTGCGTTGCGCCAATCCGACGCTGCGTCAATCCTACCTCATCCGCCCCGCGCGTGTCAAGCGCATCGCGCGCCTCGGACGCCTCGCGCGTGCCATTGACACTAGCGACACAAGTGGCACGAGAATCGCGGACGGACGGCAGA
>NZ_JADZBI010000072.1 GCF_020852195.1 Hyphomicrobium sp.
CGAAGGTGCCAGGCTGATTGTCGTTGATCCCCGCCGGACCGATCTCGTGCGCTCGCCGCACATCAAGGCCGACTATCACCTCGCGCTGCAGCCCGGCACCAACGTCGCTGTCGTCACGGCCATGGCGCACGTAGTTGCCACCGAAAAGCTCTACAACGAAGCGTTCGTGCGCGAGCGCTGCGACTGGAACGAGTTCCAGGAGTGGGTCGAGTTCGTCTCCAAGGAGGTCAACTCGCCCGAGGCCATGGAGAAATACACGGGCGTGAAGCCCGAGCTGATCCGCGGCGCCGCCCGCCTCTACGCCACCGGCGGCAACGCAGCCATCTACTACGGCCTCGGCGTCACCGAGCACTCGCAGGGCTCGACCACCGTCATGGCCATCGCCAACCTCGCCATGGCGACCGGCAACATGAGCCGTCCTGGCGTCGGCGTGAACCCGCTGCGCGGCCAGAACAACGTGCAGGGCTCATGCGACATGGCCTCGTTCCCGCACGAGCTGACCGGCTACCGGCACATCTCGGATGCCACCACCCGCGCCATGTTCGAGAAGGAGTGGAACTGCAAGCTCGACCCCGAGCCGGGCCTCCGCATCCCCAACATGCTGGATGCCGCCGTCGAGGGCACGTTCAAGGCCATCTACATCGAGGGCGAGGACATCCTGCAGTCCGACCCCAACACGCACCACGTCGCGGCTGGCCTCGAGGCCATGGAGTGCGTCGTCGTGCAGGATCTCTTCCTGAACGAGACCGCCCGCTACGCGCACGTATTCCTGCCGGGCTGCACCTTCCTCGAGAAGGACGGCACGTTCACCAACGCCGAGCGGCGCATCCAGATGGTCTCCAAGGTCATGACGCCGAAGAACGGCTACGCCGACTGGGAGATCACGCAGATGATCGCCCAGAAGCTCGGCCTCGGTTGGAACTACAAGGACCCGAGCGAGATCATGGACGAGATCGCGCGGCTGACCCCGACATTCACCGGCGTCTCCTTTGAGAAGATCCGCCGTCTCGGCTCCGTCCAGTGGCCGTGCAACGAGGAGCATCCCGAGGGCACGCCGATCATGCATGTGGGCGAGTTCGTGCGCGGCAAGGGCAAGTTTATGCTCACCGAGTACGTGCCGACCGACGAGCGCACCGGCGCCCGCTTCCCGCTCATCCTGACCACGGGCCGCATCCTCTCGCAGTACAACGTCGGTGCCCAGACGCGCCGCACGGCGAACACGGCATGGCATCCCGAGGACGTGCTCGAGATCAACCCGTTCGACGCCGAGCATCGCGGCATCAAGGACGGCGACTGGGTGGCGGTGAGAAGCCGCGCCGGCGAGACTGCGCTCCGCGCCGTCATCACCGACCGCGTGGCGACGGGCGTCGTCTACACGACGTTCCATCATCCCATGACGCAGGCCAACGTTATCACCACCGACTTCTCGGATTGGGCGACGAACTGCCCCGAGTATAAGGTGACGGCGGTCGAGGTCGCGCGCTCGAACGGCCCGACGGAGTATCAGGAGGAGTACGAGGAGTTCTCCGACCTGACGCGCCGCATCGTGCCGGCCGAGGCCGCGGAGTAGCCTCCATGGCGGAGACGTCGCGCCGCGTTCCGTCCCGCCGCGTCGCAAGGGCCGGCGTGGAGGAGACGAGCCGGCTCATTCCGGAGGAGGTACCTGTCGCGCTCGTCTACGACGGCTCGACGCACGCCGTCATGATGGCGACGCCCGCCGACCTCGAGGACTTCGCGGTCGGCTTCTCCCTCACCGAAGGCATCGTCGCCGACCGGGCCGAGATCCGCGAGATCGAGATCGTCGAGCACGACAACGGCATCGAGGCCCGCATGTGGCTCAAGCCGGCGAGCGGCCGCAAGCATGCCGAGCGTCGCCGCCGCATCGTCGGCCCGACCGCCTGCGGCCTTTGCGGTGTCGAGAGCCTGGAGGCCGCCGTGCCGGCGCCGCGCAAAGTCAGCCACGGCGCCGCGACCACCGCAGCCGAGATCCACAAGGCGCTCGCCGCTCTGCCGCCCGCGCAGACGCTGAACGTGGCGACGCGCGCCGTCCATGGCGCGGCTTTCTGGGATGCGTCCGCCGGGGTGATCGCCTGCGTGCGCGAGGATGTCGGTCGCCACAACGCCCTCGACAAGCTGGTCGGCGCCATCGCCTTGGCCGGCCTCGACCCGGCCAGGGGCTTCGTCGTGCTGACCAGCCGCGTCTCCGTCGAGATGGTGCAGAAGGCCGCCCAGCTCGGCGCCGAGATCGTCGTCGCCGTGTCCGCGCCGACCGCGCTTGCCCTGCGCGTTGCTGAAGAGGCGGGCATCACGCTGGTCGCCGTCGCGCGGCCCGACGCCTTCGAGATTTTCACCCACCCCGAACGCATTTCTCTAGCCGCGCAGCCTGGCGACGGCGATCGCCAGGAGGCCCTGAAGCATGCACTCCCCCTCTGACACGCTGGTCCGCATGGCCAACGACATCGGCAAATTCTTCCGCGCCCAGGGCGAGGAGAAGGCCCTCGCCGGCATCGCCAATCACGTCAAGATGTTCTGGGAGCCGCGCATGAAGAAGCAGATCTTCGCGCACCTGGATGCAGGCGGTGCCGGGCTCGACCCTCTGACACTGAAGGCCCTCCAGAAGCTGAAGGCGGACATGCACGGCATGCCGACGGTCGCCGAGGCGAAGGCCGTAGCGGAGAGCATCGCCCATGCTGCTCCCGTTCCGCAGCCGTCTCAGCAGCCGAAAGCCAAGGCCAGCGGAACGGACAAGCGCGCCCGCCGCTGAGGCATGCCCTTGTGACGCCGCCCGTCGTCCTTACGTAGGGCAGGGCGTTGACGGCGTGCCGTATGCCGTCGACAGTGGAAAAAATCAGGAGGCTTGTCGTGACCCTGCCATTGCCGCGTTTTGCCCTGGCCCTTCTCGCGCTGGGCGCACTCGTTTTCGGCTCGACCGGCGATGCATTCGCCGCCAAGCGCCACTTCGTCGTCACAGCGGTCGAGCCCAAGGGCGGTGCCAATGTGGAGAAGGAGAAGTTCCCGGACCCCCTGCCCGAGGGCGGCGGCTACGTCCTGAAGAAGCCCGACGACACGGGCCGCTGGGAGGTTGCCGTCTACGTCTTCGACCCGCGCCAGATCTTCGTCGACGAGGGCGACGAGGTGACGCTTGAGTTCGTGGGCATCAACGGTGCCAGCCACCCGATCACGATCGAGGCCTACGGCCAGACCTTCGAGCTGAAGCGCGGCCATGTGAACAAGGTGACGTTCGTGGCCGACAAGCCGGGCCGCCACAGCATCATCTGCTCGGCCCACCTCCCGACCATGATCTCGGAACTGATCGTCAACCCGAAGAAGTAGCGCGAAGGCGCCGCGCCGCAGGGCGGACATCGCATGCGCGGAGACTTGCGTGGGTCCCGACCTACGTCGGGATGACGTCGAGAGGAGGCAGACGGCATCCACACAACAGACGTCATCCCGGCGAAGGCCGGGACCCACGCCAGCGTCCACAATCGCCACGCCAGTAGGATCTCGTGCGACGGCGCAATTCAGCATCGGCTGCCGGCAAAGCGTCTAGGCCGCCGCCGGCCTCTCCACGCCCGTCGGTGGCGGCCCGAGCTTCTCCAACTCGTCGTACTCGGCGTCCGTGTAGACGCGCGAGCGTGTGAGGAACCGCACGCCCTCCGGCGCCTCGAGCGAAAAGCCCGATCCGCGCCCCGGCACCACGTCGATGATGAGGTGCGTGTGCTGCCAGTAGTCGAACTGCGCCGCGCCCATGTAGAACGGCTGCCCGCCGATCTCGCCCAGGTAAACATCTTGCGCGCCGACGCGGAACTCGCCCCGCGGGTAGCACATGGGCGCACTGCCGTCGCAGCAGCCGCCGGACTGATGGAACAGGAGCGGCCCATGCAGCCCCGCGAGCTTCTCGACCATCGCCAGGGCCTCCGGCGTCGCCGTCACGCGCTCGACCATCTGAACCTCCTGGTATCTAGGTCGGGACCTTTTCGCCCGATGCTACCACAATTGCGAAGATGTCGGCCAAGGCCGCGAGCGCCCCGTTGTGCACTGCATCCGCCGGCAGGGTGCCGCCGACCGGGTTGGGCAGCGCACGCGTCGCCGTCGCGTTCGCCACCACCGTCGGCCGGTAGCCATGATTGAACGCGGCCCGCGCCGTCGAGTTCACGCACACGTGCGTCATGAAGCCGGCGAGCACGAGATCCGTGACGCCGAGCCGTTTCAGCTCCGCGTCGAGATCGGTCTGCTCGAAGGAGCTGGGATAGGCCTTGGTGATCACCTTCTCGCCTGCCGCAGGGGCGACAACGTCGGCGATGGCCCCGATCGGGGCCTTGGTGTCGTACGGCGTCCCGGGTCCGGCATCGTGCTGGATGTGGATCACCGGCGTCCCGGCGTCGCGGGCGCGCTTGAGCAGAGCCGCGCAAGCCTCGAGCGCCGGCTCCACGCCCTCGAGCTGCATGACGCCCTCGCGATAGGTGTTCTGGCAGTCGATGAGCACAAGCGCGGACTTGGAGAGCGGCGCCGGCGTATCGGGCAGCGCGAGCAGCGAGCGGAGCGTGGGACGTGCGTCGGTCATGGGTCGAGTTGTCCTCGGTGCTTGAGTGTAGTTCTCCCCAACGTCATGGCCGGGCTTGACCTGGCCATCCAGGGTCGCGCCTCGAGGGCGTCCATGATGCGGGGGAGGAGAGGCCCGTGATCTCACAAGGCGCCGCATTCCCTCGGACGAAAACAGCGCGGCCGTGCGGCCGCGCTGCTTCGGAGGGAACCGGATCTGACGGCCTGGCCGGGCCGTTACGATCCTAGAAGAAGCCCAGTGCCTTCGGGCTGTAGGAAACCAGCATGTTCTTGGTCTGCTGGTAGTGGTCGAGCATCATCTTGTGCGTCTCGCGACCGATGCCCGACTGCTTGTAGCCACCGAACGCGGCGTGCGCCGGGTAGAGGTGGTAGCAGTTGGTCCACACGCGGCCCGCCTGGATGGCGCGGCCGAAGCGGTAGGCGCGGGTGCCGTTACGCGTCCACACGCCGGCGCCGAGGCCGTAGAGCGTGTCGTTGGCGATGGCGAGCGCCTCGTCGTCGTCCTTGAACTTCGTCACGGAGACCACCGGTCCGAAGATCTCCTCCTGGAAGACCCGCATCTTGTTGTTGCCTTCCAGAATGGTCGGCTTGACGTAGTAGCCTTCCGCCGTCTCACCATCGAGGATGGCGCGCTCGCCGCCCGTGAGCACGCGCGCGCCCTCGTCGCGGCCGATCTTGATGTAGGACAGGATCTTCTCGAGCTGGTCGTTGGAAGCCTGCGCGCCGATCATGGTCGCGGCGTCGAGTGGGTGGCCCTGCTTGATCTTCTGCACGCGGGCAACGGCGCGCTCGATGAAGCGGTCGTAGATGCTCTCGTGCACGAGCGCGCGGCTCGGGCAGGTACACACCTCGCCCTGGTTGAGCGCGAACATCGTGAAGCCTTCGAGCGCCTTGTCGAAGAACTCGTCGTCGGCGTCGGCAACGTCGCCGAAGAAGATGTTGGGGCTCTTGCCGCCGAGCTCGAGCGTGCAGGGGATGATGTTCTCCGACGCGTACTGCATGATGAGGCGGCCGGTGGTCGTCTCTCCGGTGAAGGCGACCTTGGCGATGCGCTTGTTCTGGGCCAGCGGCTTGCCGGCCTCGATGCCGAAGCCGTTGACGACGTTGAGCACGCCCGGAGGCAGGATGTCGCCGACGAGGTCCATCAGCACCATGATGCTCATGGGCGTCTGCTCGGCGGGCTTGAGCACCACGCAGTTGCCGGCGGCGAGGGCCGGCGCGAGCTTCCACACCGCCATGAGCAGCGGGAAGTTCCAGGGGATGATCTGGCCGACGACACCGAGCGGCTCATGGAAGTGGTAGGCGACGGTGTCGTGGTCGATCTCGGCGATCGAGCCTTCCTGCGCGCGCACGCAGCCGGCGAAATAGCGGAAATGGTCGACGGCCAGCGGCAGGTCGGCGGCGGTCGTCTCGCGGATCGGCTTGCCGTTGTCGAGCGTCTCGACCATGGCGAGCAGCTTGAGGTTGCTCTCCATCTTGTCGGCGATCTTGTTGAGGAGCTGTGCGCGCTCGGCGGGCGAGGTCCTGCCCCAGGCGTCCTTGACCTTGTGGGCGGCATCGAGGGCCAGCTCGATATCCTCGGCGGTGGAGCGGGCGACGTCGCAGAGCGGCTTGCCGGTGACCGGCGTCAGGTTAGTGAAGTATTGTCCTTTGACCGGGGCGACCCACTGGCCGCCGATGAAGTTGTCGTAGCGGGGGCGAATGCGGATCTGCTGGGAAAGTTCATTCAGGGCTTGTTGTATCATGAGTTTTCCTCCTGTGGGGGATGCATCCAGGTGAGCGGCGGAGACGCGCCCTGGTTATTTTCTGTTATGGATAGCGTTGAGCTTACTTAGAGAGACGGGTGTAGCGCGTCTATTCGCCTAAGGTCCTAGAAAGCTGGCACTCACGCCGTGATCCCCATCAATCCGGGCGAAATTTTTCGGTGCTGAATGTGGGAACATTAAGTCCGTCGGACCACCCCGCGGAGCATCTGGCCCTCATCGTTTCCGCGCCGCGCCGACGCCCGGATTCCGGGCACGGCGGCAGCGATGGTGGCCGGAGAAGCTGAAAAGTTATCCTTGAAGGCCGGGCGCGCCTCGCAGACACTTTCGCCATGAGCGATCGGGACGTGAGCCTTGGCCCGCCTCGGGGCGGCGTGCTGTCATGGCTGGGGCTTGCCGGGCATCCGCGCGGCCTCGGCGTGCTTTTCTTCGCCGAGATGTGGGAGCGCTTCTCCTACTACGGGATGCGCGCGCTCCTGGTCCTGTTCATGGTGGCGCCGGTCACGGAGGGCGGCCTCGGCTTCACGCCGGCCGAGGCGGCGCTGATCTACGGCAACTACACGATGGCCGTCTACCTGCTGTCGATCCCCGGCGGCGTCGCGGCCGATACCTTCCTTGGCCTCTGGCGGGCGGTCATTATCGGCGGCATCGTCATCGCCGCCGGGCATTTCACCCTCGCCGTCGCCGATATGACCGCATTCTATGCGGGCCTGATCCTGGTCGTCCTCGGCACGGGCCTGTTCAAGCCCAGCGTCAGCGCGCTCGTCGGCACGCTCTACGGCGCCGAGGATACCCGCCGCGATGCGGGCTTCTCGCTGTTCTACATGGGCATCAACGTCGGCGGCTTCTTCGCGCCGCTGGTCACGGGTTTCCTGGCCCAGAGCGCGCCGATGAAGGCGTGGCTCGCCGCCCAGGGCTTGGACCCGTTGGCGAGCTGGCACTGGGGCTTCGCCGCGGCCGGCATCGGCATGGTTCTCGGCCTCGCGATCCTGCTCCTCTTCGGCCGCGACCTTGCCGGCCGGTCCCCACCCCCTGGCAGGGAAGAACCGCGGCATGGCCAGAGCCCGACGACCGCCGTCCGGGAACCCCCCTCTCCCTGGCTCTCCTTCACGACGTGGGAGGGACGCAGCGTGCTCTCCACGCTGGTTGCGGTCATCGCGGGAACGCTGGGCCTGATGGCTCTGATCGTGCTGTCAGACCGCCCGGGCTTCGAGCTCCTGCGCTGGGCCTATGTCCTGGTGCCGGCCGCGCTCGCGCTCTGGCTCGGGCTGTCGCAGGACGAGGAGCGCCGCCGCTACGGCGCCATGTTCGTGCTGCTGATCGGTGCCGTCCTGTTCTGGGCCATCTTCGAGCAGGCCGGCCTGACCATCGCGCTGTTCGCCGACCAGCTCACGCGCTCCGAGATCGCGGGCTGGACCTTTCCGTCGGCGTGGTTCCAGTCGCTCAATCCGCTGTTCGTGATCCTGCTCGCGCCGTTCTTTGCCGCGCTCTGGATGCGGCTCGGCGACCGCCAGCCGTCGACGCCCGTGAAGTTCGGCGCCGCGCTCGTCTTCCTCGCGCTCTCGTTCCTGCTCATGGTTCCGGCGGCGACGCTGACGGCCGAGGGGCGCATCAGCCCGCTCTGGCTGGTCGGCCTCTTCTTCCTGCAGACGGTCGGCGAGCTGCTGCTGAGCCCCGTCGGTCTCAGCACCATGACCAAGCTTGCACCGAAGCGCGCCGTCGGCCTCGTGCTCGGCATCTGGCTCCTGGGCTTCGCGCTCGGCAGCAAGCTCGCCGGCGTGCTCGGCAGCAACTTCACCGCCACCGATCCCGGCGCCCTGGCCTGGAGCTTCCTCTGGCAGGCCGGCCTTGCCGCTGCGATGGCGGCCGTCTTCTTCGTGCTGGCGCCGTGGGTGAAGCGCCTCATGGGCGGCATCAACTGAGAACGCTCGGTCATGTCTCGTCCTTCCCCCTACACTGGGAGGAAGGACAAGCCGCTAGTCCCGGCTCACCACCGCCTCGAGGCCGGGCGGCGCCTTGAGCCAGCGGTAGCCGTTGCGGCCCAGCTTCTGTCCCACCGCGAACAACGCCATCATGTAGGACCGGTCGAACGGCCCGTTGCTCTTGACGGTGAAGTCGGCGGGGATGGCGGCGAGGTTGTAATCGATCCCGTCGCGTCTCGCGGTGGCGTGCATACGGTAGAGATCGCCGATCCCTTGGTTCTTGATCAGCGTCGAGATGGAGCGCTGTGCGATCGGCAGCACCTTTTCCTCGACCGGCTCCCACTCGGGCGAGATCTTGCCGTTGCGCACGATGTAGAGCCGGCGCGAGGCCGTAGTGCCGAAGATCCGGTCGAGCTCTCGGAACGCCAGCGCGCTCGGCGCCAGGAACACCTGCTGCGTGATGCCGCCGTCGACGTGCATCTCCTCGTAGGTTTGTCCGCCCGCGCGCACCTTGAATCGCACGGGAGGAAAGGCGCCGGGCACCGAGGCTGACGCCAGCAGGACCTTGCGGAACAGAGGCAACGCCTCGCGATGCTCGCTCATGGCGATGCGCCCCATGTCCCAAAGCACCGGCCGTTGCGCATCAATGTTGGTGGTGCCGATGAGCAGCACGCGGCCCTTGCGGCGCTCGCGTGCGATCTCGCGCAGGAACTGGCGGTCGACGTATTTGTCGATGAGCCGCGCCAGCGGTGCGCTGTCCGCCACTGCGGAGCCGCCAAACAGGCCCGGCAGCACGTTCGCGGTCAGGATGTCGGATTGCCCGTAGCGCGTGAACATTTCCTGCAGCGGCTTGTCGCCCTTGGCGCCGAGGAAGGCGAACGGCGCGATCAGCGCCCCCGCGCTGACGCCCGTAACGTAGTCGAAGCGCGGTCGCGTCTTTGCGGCGCCCCACCCCGACAGCAAGCCCGCACCGAACGCGCCGTCCTCGGCCCCGCCCGAGATCGCGAGCAGGTTGACGACGTCCGTCCGTACCGCGCTGGGCCGGATGCCCTCGCCCCTGGAGGTGGCCGCGGCGATGGCGCCGTCGAGCTCGCGCGCAGACGCGTCGCCCCAGATCCGGATGCCCGGCATGCCGATCAGCTCCGCCTCGTCGACGAGGCTCTCGGGCAGCACGTTGCGCGGCATCACGGTCGCGCAGCCGGAAACGACCGCGGCGAGCGTCAGCGCCATGAGCCAGCCGGCAAGCGTGCGCAGAGCAGAGAAGGTCGGCTCACAGAGCCCGTTGGCTGGCAGACACCGCGTCACGCGCCCACTCCCTTTGCGAAGATCTCGGCCGCACGCGCGATGGCGATGCGATCCTCGTCCGTGAGGCCGGGCTTGGACTGGAACAGCACGGCCCGCCTCAGCGGCGGCAGAACCACCATTGCAAGAAAGATCTCGGCATCCCGGCGCAGGGCGGCCGGCGGGCGTTTGCTCTCCGGCTCGAAGTGCGCGATCAGCTCCGAGAGAAGGTCGAGGATGTAGTCGGCAAAGCGCTGGTGAAGACGCGCCGCCAGCTCGGGAAACTGCTTGGCTTCACCGGTGACGACGCGCTCGACCGCGATCACGTCCGGCACCAGCGCGCTCTCGAGCAGGTTTTCCGCAAACGCGACGAGGTTGTCCTCGAGCGTCCCGTGGAACGTGTGCTCCTCCCGCAGCGACCGCAGCGTCCGCGACAGCACGTCGACGACGACGGCCTCGAACAGCTCGGCCTTTCCGGGAAAGCGCGTGTAGAGGGTGCGCTTGGACATGCCGGCCTTGGCGGCGACGGCATCCATGCTGGTCTTCTCGTAGCCGTGGCTCAGAAAGAGCTGCGTGCCGGCCTTCAGGAGCTTTGCGGAGATCTGCGCGGATACGGCACGGGAGGGCCGGCCACCGGCCACGGCGTGTGTCATGCCCATCCCCCTGACGCGCGATCCCATAAGGCAACTGCGCTGAAACTAAACCGTATAGTTTACATTGGCAAGACGGGAAAAATTGTTGCCCAGCTTGAGGTTGGCTTTGCCGATCACTGAGCGTTCAGCGGGCCGCGTTGAGGCGTGCGAAGCCGGCCTCGAGATCAGCGATCAGGTCTCCCACGTCGTCGAGCCCGATATGCAACCTGAGCGCCGGGCCTTCCGCCGTCCACGCCGTCGCCGTCCGGTAGCGCTTCGGATTGAACGGCACGATGAGGCTTTCGTAGCCGCCCCACGAGTAGCCCATGCCGAACAGCTCGAGCCCGTCGAGCATGGCCGCGAGCGCCTTGCGCGGCGCGGGCTTGAGGATCACCGAGAACAGTCCCGAGGCGCCGGTGTAGAGCGCCTTCCAGAGCGCATGCCCAGGGTCGGACGGCAGCGCGGGGTGCAGGATGCGCTCGACCTCGGGCCGCGTGCCGAGCCAGCGCGCCACCTCGAGCGCGGAGCGCTGATGGCGGTCGAGCCGCACGGCAAGCGTGCGCAGGCCGCGCAGGCCGAGGTAGGTTTCCTCCGAGCCAGGGCAGCTTCCGAGCACGGTGCGCGCTGCCTCCACCGCGCCGGCGGTCCGTGCGTTGGCGGTGATGGCGCCGAGCATCGCGTCCGCGTGCCCGACGACGTACTTGGTACAGGCTGTAATGGAGACGTCGACGCCGTGCGACAGCGGGCGGAAGTAGAGCGGGCCCGCCCAGGTGTTGTCCATCAGCACGGTGACGTCGCGTGCCCGCGCGGCCTTTACGATGGCCGGCACGTCCTGCATCTCGAACGTGAGCGAGCCGGGGCTTTCCAGGAACACCACGCGCGTATTGGGCTGGATCAGCTCGGCGATGCCGCCGCCGATTAGGGGATCGTAGTAGGTGGTGGTGACACCGAGGCGCGCGAGCAGGGTGTCGCAGAACTTGCGCGTCGGTTGATAAACACTGTCCACCATCAGCAGGTGATCGCCGGCGCCGACAAAGGCCAGGATGGCCGTGGTCACGGCCTGGTAGCCCGAAGGCGTCAGCAGCGTGCGCTCTCCCCCCTCGAGCTCAGTGAGCGCCGTCTCCAGCGCCACCGTCGTGGGGGTGCCGTAGCGTCCGTAGCGGAACGGCTGGCGCTCGTAGGCATCCAGCTCGTCGAGCGTCGGGAAAAGCACCGTTGAGCCGCGGTAGGCCGGCGCGTTGACGAAGCCGTGCTGGTCCGCGGGATTGCGCCCGCTGTGCAGAATGGCCGTCGCGGGATGGCGGGTCTTGCCCGTGCCCTTGTTCGGTTTCGTCATGCGATCAAGATCCTCGGTATCGAGAGGAGTCCGGTGCTGGCGCTTGGGTAGCGCCCTTTGACGCAACTTCCAACCTCGGTCAAGGGCTTGACCATCAGGGCGCAACGCGGGATGTGTGACGACGGCGGAGCGGCATGCTCGGCGTGCGAGCGCGATGCTGGGTCCGTAACGACGTACGACGTCGCGCCCGCGACGGTTCACGAACGCAGCGCCGGCTCACCATCGGTTGTGCCCGCCGGCCGCCTGTCCCCGCCGCTGAAGCTCTATCGACCCGGAGGCTCGCACCCGTGAGGGCTGATCGCCAGATGCCAGAGCGTGTTCCGAGCCGCCATGGCAGGAGGACGCGTCCGGCCTGGGCCACCTGGGCCATGGCTGTGGCCGTCGCGGCCCTGGTCACGCCCGCCGCATCGGCCGCGACGCTCGACGACGTTCGCACGCGTGGCCACCTCGTTTGCGGCGTCTCGGAAGGCATGCCGGGGTTTGCGTCCGTCGCCGCGGACGGCACCTGGTCCGGCCTCGACACCGACTTCTGCGCGGCCGTTGCCGCCGCCGTCCTGGGCGACAAGGGCGCGGTCAAGTATCGCGTGGTGACGCCCGCCAACCGGTTCCAGGCGCTGACCGCAGGCGAGGTCGATCTTCTGCCGCGCGCCAACGGCCGCACGCTGTCGCGTGACACCGAGCTTGGCGTCCGCTACGCGGACACGCTGTTCCACGACGGCCAGGGCTTCCTGATCCGGCGCGGCTATGCGGTCGCGAGCGTGCTCGAGCTGTCGGGTGTATCGGTCTGCGTGGTCGGCGAAACCGGCGCCGCGCAGGGAGTCGAGACCTACTTCCAGTCCCGCAAGATGCGCTACCAGCTCGTCGCCGCCGCGCGCTGGACGGATGCCGTGAAGGCCTACGCCGACGGCGTCTGCACCGTGCTCACCGGCGACATGACGGTGCTCGCCGCCGAGCGCAGCCGTCTCGTGACGCCGGCCGAGCATGTGCTGATGCCGGAGCTGATCAGCAAGGAGATGCTGGGCCCCGTCGTCCGCCAGGGAGACGAGCAGTGGTTCTCCGTGGTTCGCTGGACGCTGGCCGCGCTCATCGCCGCCGAGGAGCTCGGCATCACGAGTCAGAACGCGGAGGCGTTGCGCGCCTCGCCGAATGTCGACGTCCGCCGCTTCCTGGGCGTCGAGGCCGACCTCGGCCAGGCCATGGGCCTGAAGCGCGAGTGGAGCTTCGAGCTCGTGAGGCAGGTCGGCAACTACGGCGAGCTGTTCGAGCGCAACATCGGCCTCAAATCGCCGCTGGCGCTGGAGCGCGGTGTCAATAATCTTTGGACGCGGGGCGGCCTCATGTCTGCGGGGCCGCTGCGCTGATGAGGGGCGCCGTGTCGGGCGCATCGAGGAGGGGTTGCGTGTGATTGGCATCGTCGCTGCAGGCATCCTGGCCGCCGCCGCGATCGAGCTCGAAGGGCTCCCCGCCACCATCGTCCTGCTGGCGCCGTTCGTCGCGCTCCTGATCCTGATCGTCTGGATGCGGCCGTGGTCCCGGCCGAAGGCCCCGCGGCAGAAGGCCGAGGCGCTGCGCGCCATCCCCGCTGCCGACGTGCCGCTGCCCGTTGCCGAAAAGGCGGAGCCAGTCGATTGGGCCGGCCGCATCGCCACGGCGGAGGCCGCGCGCGATCACGGGGCCCTTGCCGGCCACTTCCTGGCCTTCGCGCGCGCCGAGATAGCGGAGGGGCGCACCGAGCAGGCCGCCGGGTACCTGCGCTCGAGCGTTCGCGCCGCCGCCAAGGCCCGCGACGCCGCGGTCCAGGCCGAGGCGCGGTTCGAGCTTGCGGAGATCGCGCGTGCCGCCGGCGACCTCACGACCGCCTGCGAGCACTGGCAGATGGCGCGCGCCCTGTTCCACGAGCAGAAGTCGGAGGCACGGCTCGGCGAGACCGAGCGTCTGATGCGTCAGCACGGCTGCCCGACCGACTGGGTGCTGAACGACTTTTGAGAGAGGCGGCTCTCCTCGCCCAACCCCCTGTCATCTCAGACGGCGCGCTAGCGCCGATCCGGGACGCAGGAGCCACTGGTGAGCCGCGGCCAAATGCATTGCGTGCCCCCTTGGGTCCCGGCTCTGCGCGCCGACGCTGCCGCGGCGGTGCTCGGCTGAGATGACACATGGATTGCCGTGGGTGGGGTAGAGCGCGGGCGCCTCAGTTCATCACCAGCTCGACCTGCGCCGTCTCGCCGTTGGCGAGCGTGATCTCACGCTGGAACTCGCGCCCCTGCGATTTGGCGACGACGGTATAGCTGCCCGGTGCCAGGATATGCGTCGGCAGCGCGCCGACGCTCTCCTTGATCTCCTCGCCCTGCGGCGTCTGGATGGTCCACTGCGTGTCGGGCAGCGCCTCGCCGCCCGCGCGCTGCACGAGCTTGAACGTTGCCTTGGCGGCCGAATGCGTGACCGTCGCCTCGGTGAGTTTTCCCGCCTCGACGGTAACGTCGCTTTTCACGACCGCGTTGCAGTCTCCATATGTGGAGACGATGTGGTAGATGCCGGCGTTGAGCCGGATCACGAGATTGGGCCGCGCCGCCGAGATCACGAGGCGGCGGTTGTCCGTCTGGTCGCGGTCGGAGTAGATCGCATAGCTCACCGTGTTGCTCGGCGCCTCCGCGCCGGCCACGAGCGCCTTGAGCCTGAGCCCGCCGGCGTTGAGCACGAACTCCTCGGCCGCCGGGTTTTCCTCGCCGCCCTTGACCGTGATCCGCCGCGTGATGTGCGCGCGCCCAAGCGCGGCGTTGACGACATAGTCGCCCACCCTGAGCTTGAAGGTCGGACGCGCATCCTGCTTGGTGGCGATCAGCGTCGGGCGTCCCGCGTCTCCGGGCGGATGCCAGAACACGCGCCAGACGAGCCCCTCCGCGATCTCCTCGCCGTCCGCCGTGAGGCGCGCCACCATGCTGACGTGCGCCGTCTCCACGGGCTGCTCGACGTCGGCGGATTCTGCACCCGCGCCCGGCGCGGCGCCTTGTCCCTGCAGGCCGGTGAGCCAGTCCGCCGGAGATTGCGCCGGCGCGGTGTCGGCAAGGACGCCGGCCCCAAGCGCGAGCGCGAGCAGCGCCGCGCCGCGCCGTCTCCACCCGTGTCCCGGAATGTTCAGGGTTTCAGTCTTGTCCATGGCTGCCAGGCTGTGCGCATGCGTGAGATTCGTCGAGCCGGTCTGGCCTGCAGACCCCCAGACCGTGGTCGAAGTATGGCAAGTCAGGGCGCTCCCGGCGTGAGCTGGCGCCGCTCGCCGGACTTGAGGTCGAATGCCTGCTCGATCCGCTTGTCCCCGACGTCCGTCAGCAGCACGTAGCGGCCGGGCGCCAGCCGGGCCGTCCCCGCGTCGCTGCGACCGGCGTGCATCACCGTCCGCCCGTCGCTGTCCTTGATGCGCCAATGGCGCCCGGACGCCGCCCCGGCATTGATGGAGACCTCGCCCTGCTCAAGCTTCAGCGCCACGCTGCCGCCGCGGCCGGTGGTGAGGTCGATGATGCCGGCCGCCTTGACGTTGAGGCCCATCACCTCCGCCTCGACCCTGTAGCGGGCCGGCGGCAACTGGAAGGTGCTAGTTGCCCCGTGTGCCCGGCCGATCTCGCCCGATTGCCCGGCCTCGCTCAGGATGCGGATGACGATCGGCAGCGCGGATGGGGATACGGGCGCGGACGCGCTGTCCGCCGTCCCTTCGGGCGCGGCCACCGTGACATTCACCGTGATGCTGACGAGGTTGAGGGTCGCCACATGCCGGATCGTCGCGCCGCTGCCGAGCGCGATGCGCTCATGTACCTCCGCGGCACCCGAGCGGGCCGCCACGTAGTACGTCCCCGCCGGCAGCGTGAAAGTTGCCGCCGGATCGGCCGTGCGCGCCACCTCGCGCCGTCCCTGCGGCGAATCGGGATCGTCCTCCTCGATCGTGTAGGTGACCTCCTTAAGCGGCGCTCCGTTCGCCGCGGAGACGGCGCTGAGCGCGAGCTGCCCGGTGCCGAGCACCGGATGCACGTCCACGCCCGCGCCTTCCGCGAGGCGCGTCTCCGTGGTCTGCTGCGCAAGGCCGTCCTCGACGCGCACGAGATAGGTGCCGGCCGGCAGCACGAGCTGCGTCGCCGCCTCCCGCCCGATCCAGACCGGGCGCTGCGTGGCCCCGTCCGCGCCGTCCTTGGCGAAGATGGTGACGAGGGGATGGGCGAGCGCCGTCCCCTCCTTGTCGGCCTGCGCCTTGAGGTTCAGCACGCCGGCGCCCAGCGAGAGCTTGGCCACGGTCGGCCCTTCGGCCTTGACCTCGAGCGTCTGCCGCACCGAGGCCTGCCCGAGCTTCGCCTCGACCACGTAGGAGCCAGGCGCGAGATCGACCGCCAGCTCCCGCGCGTGCGCGTGCGCCACGACCACGTCCGGCGCCTCGGCCTTGGCCACGGTCCACCCGATGGCGGCCGCCAGCGGCTTGCCCTCGGCCGCGAGCGCGGCGGTGAGGCTGAGGCCCGGCGCCCCGGCCGGCTGCGGCGGCGTGGCGGCCTGCGGCGCCGGCACCGCGACGCCCGTTTCCGGGTCCACGCGCGCCAGGTCGGCGAGTGTCAGCGCCTCCGAGATCGCGTCGGCGAGCTGGGTCGAGTCCTGGGCCTGGATCACCTTGCCCTTGGTCGCGGCCCCGACGCAGACGAGGTGGCGCGCGTCGGTCTTGTCGAGCGCGAAGCCGATCAGGAAGATGCGCGTCTTGGGGTTGGTCGTGGCGATGTCCGCCGCCACTGCGCACGGGTCCTGCGCGCAGTTGTCCATGCCGTCGTGGATGGCGATGATGCTGCCGGCCGTATCCGCCGGGATCTGCTTGGCGGCCTCTCTCAGGGCAAGCGAGAGCGGCCCCTTGCCTTTCGGGTTGAGCTTGTCGGCGATGGAAAGGATGCGCTCGGGCGGGCCGGCCTCGGGCGGTGCCAGCACCTCGACGTCGCTGCAGTCGGCGCGCCGGCGTTGGCCGAACGACATGAGCCCGAGCCGGACCTGCGGCGAAAGGCTGGAGAGCGATTGGCGCAGTGCCTGGCGCGCGAGATCGAACTTCGCCGGCCGCTCGCCGGGGATGTTGCCCCACATAGAGCCCGAGCCGTCGAGCACGACGACGAGCGGGCCGTGGGCACCCGCGTCCTCTGCGGCGGAGGGCCGCGCGGCGAGCGTCAGCGCAAGCGCGGCCAGGAAAAGGCGGGCGAAAGGGCGAAGGTCGGGCATCGGGCGTGGGTCCGTTCTTCGGCGCGGGCGACGGGGGAGATTGTATCAGAGCCGCACATGCGTTAGCGAGGCCGGCAACGTGCAATGGAATGGAAATATGCGCAATGAATGACGCTCTGATCGAGGCCCTTGCAACCCGCCGCTCCGTGAAGCCCGACCGCCTTCGCGAGCCGGCCCCCTCGGGGGAGGAGCTGGATCGGATCCTGACCATCGCCGCTCGCGTGCCCGACCACAAAAAGCTCGTGCCCTGGCGCTTCATCGTGTTCGAGGGCGACGCGCGCGCCGCCGCCGGCGAGTTGTTCGCCGCCGCCTGCGCGGCCGAGGAGAAGGAGCCTTCGCATGTCCGCCTCGAGACCGAGCGCGGCCGCTTCCTGCGCGCGCCTCTGGTCGTGGCCGTGGTCTCGCGCGTCTCGAAGCGACCCGGCGCTCCGGAGTGGGAGCAGATCCTCTCCTCCGGCGCCGCCGCGTTCAATCTCTGCCTCGCCGCCAACGCCCTCGGCTCCGGCACGTCCTGGCTCACCGAGTGGATCGCCTACAGCCCGTTCGTGCACGAGAAGCTGGGCCTCGCCGAGAACGAGCGCATCGCGGGCTTCGTCCACGTCGGCACCCCGATGGAGAAGCCCGAGGAGCGCGAGCGCCCGAACCTTGCCGACATCGTCACGCGCTGGCAGCCGTGAGGCGACGCGCCTGCCTCACAGCGTTACGGAGTAGGTGAGCTCGGCTTTCGAATAGCGCACCTGCTTGTCTGCCTCGTGGTGCACGATCAGCGCAACCTTCGCGCGGTGCGCGAGCGCACGCCCGTAGGCTTCGGCAACAACGCGCCGCCGGAAAGAGGCGAGTGGTAGGCCGCATTGTCGAACGACGATCCACTCTCCGCCTTTTTGTGCGTGAACGTGAAAATCGCGCGTCACTGCTTGCCCCCATCCTGAAGATGGGCCTTCCCTCGCTGAAGCGGAAAGCCGTCGCTGGCGTACAGGTTCCGGATGGCCGCGTCGTCGAAGCGCTCTTCGTTGACTTCGAGCACAGCCCCTGTGAGCTTGTCGGGCTCAAGCTCTTCGATCGCATAGCGGATAGCCGCGGCCGCCGTATCGAAGCGTCTGTAGGACACGACTTTCCGGCGAAAGCCGCGGCTCGCGGTCGGAAACAGCTCGGCAGGCGCGTCGAAGTCGAAACGCGTCGTCATGCTATCCTCCTAGGCCGAGCTCGTCAGCTCGCGTTCCTTTGCGGCACGCTCGAAGTTCTCTTCGGTGGATTTGATCCGATACGTCCGCTCGCCTCCTTCAGGAGGCAGCAGCCTGACCACCGTGAACACGGCTGAGCCTGTCGTCCTGCGAGGTGGATCATAGAGCACCCGCTGGCCGACCCTGAATTTGTGCCCTTCCATTCCAGCCTCCGAGGAAGTTGTTCGCTTTGTCGCGCGTTGAACGCCAAGTGCATCGAGACGTGCCACCTGGTCCCACAGAAGGTCTCGAAGTGCCGGGTCGGCGCCGCTCTGCGATGCACCGACTGCGACTTGCTCGAGCCACAGCTTGGTCATGGCGACATCAAGCAGCCGCAATGCGTCAGGACCGAAGCCGACAGGTTTTTGATCGAAGGGCATTGGCTGTGCTCCAATCCGGCGGGAGCACAAGCATCTCTCAGTCACCGTCGCCAGATGATCTCCGGTGATGATCATTATATGGGCGCTCCCAAGCGAAATGTCCACCTTTCCGGCCCGAGGACAGCGCTGCAGGGAGGATCAAACCGAAACGCCTTCGGCGTCGAGGTAGCCTGACGTGACGTCGATGCCGCCGTCCTTCAGGATTGCATCCGCCTCCGCGAGCAGGGTCTCGGGCAACCGATTGCCGCTCGCCGTAAGCGGCGGCTCCACCGCGCGCCACTTGGGACCCCAGGCGCGGATATGGTCGGCCGCGCGATTGGCGTTGGAGAACGCGTTGCCGAACGTCAGCGGCGCGGCGGCGGCAAAAAGCCGATCGACAATCTGCGACGCCTTCGCCGAAGCCTCTGCGGCGGCCGCCGTTTCGCCGCTTGCGAGGTGCCGTGCGGTTGCATCCAGGAGCTCCGGCACGGAATTCCCCGAGCTGAGCAGCCAGCCGTCGTAAGGGCCGTCCGGCGCCACCCACGCGCTGTAGCGCCCTTCCGCGCCGCGCAACGCCAGGACGCCCTTGGTCGCTCCGGCCTTGGCCACGGCGTCTTCGCCGCTCGAGTCCTTGAACATGACGACCTTCGGCTCATCGGCGAGCGCACGCATGGTCTCGACGCTGATCGCACACTGCGTCACCTGCGGCAGCTGGTAGACGGCGATCGGCATCTCGGTTTCGCGCAGAACACGCCGGTAGTGATCGAGGATCGTCTCTTGCGACGCGCCGGGCTCGACGGGCGGACACACCGCGTGCCCGACGGCCTGGGCCGCGAGCTTGGGTCCTTTGGCGAGCCGCTCCTCGACCAGGCGCGCCCGCGCGATGACGGCATCCGTCGTGGGACGCAGCGCGCCGAACATGAGGCGCGTCTCCCCCGGAAACACGGTGCCATCCTGCGCAAGCTCGATCAGCGCCGCGAAGGCGGTATCGTCGATCTCCCAGCCGTCCCCCGTGGAACCGGCCAGCAGAAACCGGCTGACGTGAGGCCGCAGATGCGCGATCTGGGCCGCAATGCGATTCTGGTCCACGCCGCCCGGCGCACCGGGCTTGAAGTGCGTGAGGTTGGGAACCCAGAGCGGGTAGCCGCCGCGCTCCGTCTGCTTGTGCTCGGACATGTTCATCCCTCCCTGTCCGCACCTTCGGTCGAGGTGCTTGTGCTTCGCGCCGTGCCGTCGGTCCAGTCCTGGCGCCGAGGCGCGAGGATCCTGCCGCCGGCACGTCGCGCGTGCCTACTTCAACAATGACGTGTTGCCCTCAGACCTCTCCTCCGCCTCAGTACCGGAACTGCTCGGCGAGGATGCGCTCGTCGAGGTTATGGCCGGGGTCGAACATCATGTAGAGGTCGATGGTGCGCGCCTGCTCGATCTCGACGCGGACCACGTTGCGCATCTCGGTCGCGTCCGCCACCGCGCTCACCGGACGCTTCTCGGTCTCGAGCGCCGCCACGCTGATGCGCGCCTTGTTGGGAAGCAGCGCCCCGCGCCAGCGGCGCGGGCGGAACGGACTGATCGGCGTCAGCGCCAGCAAGGGCGCGTTGATGGGCAGGATCGGCCCATGCGCCGACAGGTTGTAGGCCGTCGAGCCGGCCGGCGTTGCCACCAGCACGCCGTCACAGATGAGCTCCTCCATGCGCACCTTGCCGTCGATGGAGATGCGGAGCTTCGCCGCCTGGAAGCTCTCGCGGAACAGCGACACCTCGTTGATGGCGAGCGCCTTGCTGGCCTTGCCCTGCGCGTCGTAGGCGCCCATGGAGAGCGGATGCACGCGGCTGATCTCGGC
>NZ_JADZBI010000073.1 GCF_020852195.1 Hyphomicrobium sp.
AACATGTGGCAGCCATTCACGGTAATATTCGATACGGAAGCAAGCATTCAGAGCGATGACGCCATCGTCATGGGGGCGACGGTGACGGACAGCATGGGCCCCGATTTGCGGTTCAGATTGTGCATCACTCGGCATCATGCCGAACGACGGTGGCGGATCCCTTTTAGTAGAGAGCGGATTGCAGCACATATTTGGATGCACTTTGAGGAGTTCGAAAGCGTTGTTACTCGGGAGCTTGGGAATGGCAAAACCGAGCTGGTTCTATAGCTCTGCTCCGTCTGAGTGCGATCCACGCATTATAACGCGGCTTCAACGGCTGTACCGGAGCAGCGTCATCCTTGTAGGACTGATCGCGAGAGTGTGCATGCTAACGCCAAAGTTCCGCAAGATCTCCGCACGACCGCTTCTGGCCCGTTGCGGACATTTGACGCCGGGCGCCACATGTCGCAAGCGAAAGATTAGAGCGGTAGGGATTGGTCTGGATAGCGGCGAGACTAGGGAACGATGGCGCCATGGGCGCCCTTTCGTCTTTCTGTAGAGTGCGCACGAGGTGCGTCGTGACGCGAGAGCGCGCATGATTGGCGATCCACTCGCCCGAATTTGACCTTGTGCGAATCTTCGATCCCTTCGACGAATGTGATGATCACATCGCCGTCCTCGTTCTTCGACATCATTACGGCTTTGATTGTCGGCGTTTCCAGTAGTGCTTTGCCGAGCTGTTCAACGCAGGCTTCAAACTTGGGCATGCGAAACATTCAATACGTCCTCTTCACGATTTGAAATGATCGATCGTCAAATACCTCGGACACTTGACCATCGATTCCAACTATTGGACCTACGTGAAACGTAATTTATCCGTGTGGCCATAGTCGGGCCTGCGATGCACCGGCAACGGCTTCTTGTGTACAAAGGCGTTGCCGACGCTCACTGAGAAGTGCCCGCGGCACACGAGGTAGAATGCCTCAATATGACCGTTCAATATCATCACCTGGTCGATGCATTGATCGCTGTGGCTCCTGTACGAAGCGCTGCTGCGCTATCGCTATGGCGTTCCCTTAGTCAGCACAGCAGTCAGGGCGTCCTTGAGGCGGTCGCTGGTATAGGGCTTGGTCACGCAAACCGCACCGCCGAGGTCGGATGGTGACCGATTGCGCAGTTCGTAGCCGCTCGCGAACACAAAGGGTATTCCGCGGTCTCGAATGATGTTTGCAATCGGAAAGCTGAACTTGCCATTGATGTTGACGTCGAGCACTGCCAGATCGAACTGCCCGTCTTTGGCCCGCTTTTCGGCAGCGTCCCAACTGGCAATGACTTCCACTTCTTCGACGCCAAGGTCCTTGAGGATTTGTTCGGCATCGAGTGCAATCAGATACTCGTCCTCCACAAGAAGTACCGAAAGGCCGGTGAGCGTCGTCATGCTGGCAGCGTCTCCTAGAATGGGACCGCAATGGCGCAGCTCAGGCCGTCCGAAGACAGGCGATAGTCGCACCGGCCCTGCAGATCATGGACCACCGCGTTCTTAATGAGCCTGGTCCCAAAACTTTCCCTGACGTCCTCCTCCGTGACGTCCGGCACGTTGCTCTCTCGCCAGTTCAGCGTCAGCTCACGCCCGGCGCCATCCACACTGACCATCCAATCGATGTCCAATCTGCCGTCCTCGTGCGCCAGGGCCCCGTACTTTGCGGCGTTGGTCGCCAGCTCGTGCAGTGTCAACGTCAGAGTGAGCGCATGCTTGGGAGGCAGCATGACAGGCGGCCCGGTCTGCTTGGCGCGGTCCGCGTGGTCGAACGGACTGAGCTCAGCCTTCAGGATCTCCTGCAAGGAGGCGTCCTTCCAATTTCGCTGCGTCAAGAGCGTGTGGGTGGCCGCGAGCGCGCCAATGCGCAGCTTCAGCGTGTCAACAAGGTCCCCACGGTCGCCTTGGGTTGCGACGGTTTGATTGACGATCGAGGCCACCGTCGCCAGCGTGTTCTTGACGCGATGCTGCAACTCGTCCATCAGGCGCCGCAGTTCCATTTCCAGCCTGCGCATCTCCGTCACATCCTTGAGCACGATGCCTACGGCTGTAATCAGGCCGTCCTCCTCGTAGGGATAGAAGTCGATCAGGAAATCCCGAATCGCTTCGCGGTTCAAACGCACGGACACTTCCAGATTCACGACGGCTGTCGCCCGCTCAAATACTTCGGCGATCGGGCGCTCCATCTTCTCGGACAGATCGGGGATCATCTCCCGAAGCGTACGGCCGATATGTTTCTCGATCGGCTGTCCATTGAGTTCGGCGAAGTGCTGGTTGATCTTCATGTATCGTTGGTTGCGGTCGACCAGCGCCATGCCAACCGGCGCGGTCTTGTACAATGTCTCTATCTCATGGCTGCGCTGACGGGCGATGCCTTCATTGCGCGCGAGATCAGCCTGAGCCTGGCGGATCTTCGTGACGTCGGAGAAAACAAAGATGACGCCATCGATCGCCTCGTTGAGGTCCCTGTACGGGAGGACACGAAGGACGTGGCTCTCGTCGCCGTCCTCGATTGCCAGTTCCTGCTCGATTCCTTCGCCCGTCTCGAGCACCCTTTGCCCAAGCTCCTCGAGCTGCCGGTGATCCGTGCGCGAGACCACATCCGAGAAGGGCCGTCCCTTGTCTTGATCCTGAAAGCGGAAGAGAGATTTCGTGGCCGGCGTGAAGCTTCTTATGCGCATCTTCCGGTCAAGGAAGATGGTCGGCACTTGCGTGCTTTCAATAAAGTTCTGAAGGTCGCTGTTGGCGCGGCCAAGCTGGTCAACCTTGTTCTTGAGCTCTTCGTTGACGGTTGCCAGCTCCTCGTTAGTCGACTGCAACTCCTCGTTCATCGACATCATTTCTTCATTGGAGCTTTTGAGCTCCTCGTTCGACGTTTCGAGCTCTTCCACCGTGGTGCGCAGCTTGGAGCGGGTCTCGTCCAGCTCGTCTTCGAGTTGCTTGATGCGATCGTCGTCCGAGTAGTCGTCGATATGGGCCTCCGCGGCGGCCTCGTCGTCGCTCGGATTCGACGCCACATCCCGGAAGACCAGCAGAATCTCATCTTCGCCGAGAGGATCGGCGATGACGTCGACCCGCAAGACGAGATCGTCCTCGGCATCGATGCGAACGTCGCGCTTGATACTGCGCTTCTTGCCGCGGCGAGCTGCGTCCAGCACCGAGCGGATGGCTGACCGCAGCCCCCGCTTGGCAAGGTCGGTAATTTTAGATGAAAGCGCTCCTTCTGCCAGCTCCAGGTACTTGCTGGTACGAGTCGACGCGCGAAGGACATCATTTTCGCTGTTGACGACGACGTGCGGCGGCGCATAGCGCTCAACCATCCTTCGCATCGTCGCATCCACGCGCTCTATGGCGGGGCTCGTGCGCGCTCCTTCTGTTGGATCCTGGGATGCAGCGACGAGCGCAAGTGGTTGCACGAACAGAGGCATCGTAACTGATTGTCGATATGCGCCCCGGCGGCGATACAGTTTCAAGGTGGGGTCTGCAGATTCAAACAAATCATTGCGGGTTGCGATGTTTTCAGCAGGTCCAAGGAACAGCCAGCCCTGTGGGCGCAGCGCATAATGAAACACCGGAATCAAGCGCTGCTGAAGCGAGGTGTTGAGATAGATCAGCAGGTTCCGGCACACAATCATGTCGACCCGCGAGAATGGCGGGTCCTTAATCAGGTTGTGGCTTGAGATGCGCACCATGTCACGGATCAACTGCGCCAGCACGTAGTCGTCTTCCTGGGCGAAGAAATACCGATCCAGCAATTCGAGTGGCACATCCTTCACCGCCGAATGCGGATAGCTAGCCCTCCTCGCCTTCTGCAGCATGGGCTCGTCGATATCAGTGGCGAAGATCTGAACCGTCGGCTTCGCTGTGAGGCGTCCAAGGGCCTCGGCCATCAATATGGCAATACTGTAGGCCTCTTCGCCGCTTGAGCAGCCGGGTGCCCAAATGCGAACGGTGTCGCTCGCGCCTTTGTCCTTGAGTAGCGCCGGGATCGCCTGGGTTCGCAGGAACTCAAATGCCTCCGCGTCGCGAAAAAAGCAGGTAACGTTGATCAGCAGATCCCGGAACAGCAACTCGGCTTCGTCGGTCTTCTCGCGCAGCTGCCGTATATACTCGGCTCCGGTCGAGGCACCCACTACCTGCATGCGCCGTTGTATGCGGCGGAGCATAGTGCTGCGCTTGTACTGGCTGAAATCGTGCCCGAGCCGGTGTCGCAGCTCCTCGCAGACGTTGAGCAGGAAGTCGGTGACATCGGGAAGGCTGAAGATGCCTGCCTGCGCGCGATCGAAGTAATCGCGGAGCGCGGCCGGCATGTCGCGTACGTTTACGACCTTATCGACCAGGCCGGTTGCTACGGCGCTCTTCGGCATGCCGTCATATTTCGCTGTATCGGGGTCTTGGACCAGAGTTAGCCCACCGGCTTCCTTGACCGCGCGCAAGCCTTCACTGCCGTCGCCGCCCGTGCCCGAAAGAACGACGCAGGCTGCATTGCTCCCCTGGTCGGTGGCGAGGCTACGGAAGAAGACGTCGATCGGCCGGCGGAAGCCACGCGGCTCGGAGAAATCCGAGAGCCGCAGACGCGCTTTCTCTATGACCAGGCTGGCATTCGGCGGGATAAGGTAGACGTGGTTTGGCTCGATGGCCATGCCATCCGTGACCTGACGCACCGGCATCGGTGTGCGGCGGCCCAAAAGATCCGCGAGCATGCTCTCGTGATTGGGATCAAGATGCTGCACAAGCACATAAGCAAGGCCGGCATCGGCCGGACTCGCCATTAAGAAATTCTGGAAGGCTTCAAGACCGCCCGCCGACGCGCCCATCCCGACCACCGGGCACTGCGCTGGATGCGCTCCGACCTCCGGCTTATCGGGCGATAGCAAACCTGGCCCGCTGACGGTTTCTTCGGTCTGCTCCTGTGACATGCTACCTTTCCAGCGCAAATCAGCCCCGGAAGTATAGGGGGAACGGTCTTTCAGTTCTGGCGGCTAAAGTTTGTGCCCCGTACTGAAAACTCGTACTGGCCTGTAAGGTTCCCGGCCGCCCAAGTTTCGCGGGGACCAACATGAAGGAATACGGCGCGTTGATTGCGCTAGACAGGCGCTGTGAGCGGCACCACGAGCGTTAATTTCGCGCCCCTATCGCGGCTATTGCAGACATCAATCTTGCCGCCAAGCTGGCTGGCGAAGACGCGCACGATGCGCATACCGAGACCTCTGGAATGCTTGAGATCGAAATCGGGTGGCAATCCGATGCCATCGTCGCTGACGCTCAGCGCGATGTGGTCTTCTCCCTGGCGCTCGAGCACAACGTGGATGGTGCCTTTCTCCTGAGAGGCGTAGGCATACTTGGTCGATGAATGGGGTGCCGGCATCGATTTCAACGGACTTTCCATGTCGAGACACAGTGAGCCAGCGAACGTCCGCTCCTGGCTCTTGGTCAGTCGTTGACGCGCACCTTCAGCCGTTTGATCCAAAGAGCGGACATTGGGCTACGAGCAGTCTTTCATGCTGATGAGGCCGGATTGGTCCGTTACCAAGTGTAGGCTGACTCGCAGCATCCACGCCCGCCAGCGCCGCCATATTGACGATCCGGCGAACCGTCGCGGTGGTCTCCAGGATGTGGCATGGCTTCGCGGCTCCGAGCCAGATCGGACCCACGGTGATGCCGTTCGCTGCCGCGACCTAGGCGTTCGCGCTTGGAAGAGACTGGGGTTCAACGCAACCGAGCGGCCCCGCCAACGCCTGTGCATCGCATCCGGTTGATGGATATCGCTGGCCGCCGGGCGCAAAGCCGCTTCGACCCGCGCCGATTATTTGCCGCCGTCCGGCGCACTTGAATCGAGCAGGTACCGCTGCAGGCCCGATGCGAAGTCTATCTTCGCGCTGGCCGGGGCAGGAGACTTCTGGGCCCTGAAGCTGTCTCGACTCACGAGACGCGGGCCTTGCACCAGCCGCACCCCCCGGCTCACCGGTCGCGGGGGTGAGCGCAACATCACCAGCTCGCGGGCGAGCGACGGCGAGACCGCGAGCCGCGGCCTCGGTACCAGCGCGGCAGTTTCCACGGCAGCGTCCGTGTCGCCGGCCATCAGCTGTTCCCCATCCTCACGGACGTCGACGCGCTCTTCAGCCGCCTCGAGCGCGATGTCGAAGGTCTCGAACTTGCCAAGGTAGCCCGGAACGCTGGGATACACGCGCCGACGCACGTAGCTCGCCTCGGCCTTCGTCGGAGATTGCAGGACGCTGATGACGAGCGCAGCCACCCCCTGCTTGCGGAAGCCGAGCTTCTCTGCGGCGGCGCGCGATACGTCGAGCTTGCGCTTCCCGCTGTAGGGACCGGCGTTGTTGACCCGCAGCACGGAGGCGTCGCCCGTCTTGGGATTGTAGGCGAGAATGACGGTACCGTCCGGCAGCAGCGGGCTCGCGGCGTTGTCGGGGAGATCAGGGCGGAAGACGGCGCCCGAGCTCGTCAGTCCGCAGGGATTCAAGCGGTCGAGACGACAGCTGTCGTAGTAGGAGGCGAGCAGGTAGCCGCGCCATCCGACGAGCGTGTCGGTCTGCGCCAGCGTCCCGACGCGGTGACAGTAGCCGTGGAAGCAGTAGCGGGCGCCGGGAGACTTGGCATCCGCCGTCGGCACGGCCGCCGCGCCGACAATCAGCGTCGCGGCAGCGCCGACCAAAGCCGGCAGCGCAGGCCGCCAACCCGTGGCAAAAACCGAGGCTGCCCTAAGCAGCGGACGCTTCTCCCGTGGCATGTGACGCGGGCCGATTCGCTAAGATCGATTTCTGACTTGCGAGACAACCGTGGCGAATGTTTGAGCAGCCTCGCCCACGTAGGGTAAACGCGCGCTTAATGACTGGGGCGAAATGGCGTTCGCACAGGGCAGGAGCTTCAATCCGAGCCGGCCGTCCGACCACGGCCATCAGGTAGGCGGTCGAGCGCCTCAATGTGTCAAAGAGAAGGCCCCGCGCACAGGCGTGCAGCTAGGATCTGGATGGCGGTTCGCAAACAGGGCCGTCTGACCAACATCACCATGCCGGCCACGCCCTTGTGGCTGGCCAAGCTGGAGACCATGCGTGCCGGCTCATGCAGTTTCGTCGCCGCCGTCAACCAATCGGTCGAGCGAGAAGAGCGTCAAATCAAACGGGCTCTTTGCTTCGGACACAAGGTCAGCGAGAATTTCGCCGATGGCGCTCGAGAATTTGAAGCCATGGCCGGAACAGGGGGAGGCCACAATGACGTCGGGGTAGCCCGGCAGCCTGTCCAGAATGAAGTGTTCGTCCGGGGTGTTTGTAAACATGCAGGATCGCAGCGCGAGCAACTCTCCGTCTGCTTCCGGAAAAAAGGCGGCGAGGCCTCGCCGCAGGGCATCTTCGTCTGCCTGGTGAGGCTCACGGGGCAACTCGTCGGCCGGTCCTTGTTCTCCCAAATGATGGTAGAGGCCAATTTTGAAGCCGGGCACATGCCACGTGGGGAACTGATAGAAGTGCCCTATGTCGCTCTTGAGATTGGATACGGGAAATTTACCGAGCTGGAACAGTTCCGGATTTTTCGGCTGAAACCAGCCAAGCACCTGTCGTTCGGGAACCGCCAATCGGCGCAGAGCCGGGACAAGGTCTCCGATCCAGGCACCGGCGGCGACGATCAATTGGCCGGCTTCATAGGTGGCACGTGACGTTCGCACCCGAACGCCGCCCCCCGCGATCGGCTCGAAATCCAACATGGCTTCTCGGGCGCGCAGCTCGGCGCCTGCCTTAAGGGCGATGTTGGCTGCGGCGACGATGGCCCGCTCCGACGCGACAAAGCCGCCGTCCTGCTGGTAGAGCGCGACGTAGTTGTCCGGGAGAGTGTAGCCGGGATAGCGAGCCCCGACTTGGTCGGCGGATAGCAATTCGTGGGGAAGCTTGTGCAACGCGCAGCTTGCGAGCGAACGGCTTATGATCTCACTGCCATCCTCGCCGATATCGAGCGATCCCGTGGCGTAGAGGAGCTGTTCGCCCGCCAGCTTCTCCGTCTCCCTCCATAGCTCATAGGCTCTCCGGAGTATCGGCACGTAAGCCGGATGCTCGAAATACGCCAATCGGATGATGCGATTTACGCCGTGCGACGATCCCATGGCATTGGGAATGTCATAGCGATCGCAGCCGAGTACGCGTTTCCCGCGCATGGCGAGTTGAGCGCAGGTTGCTGCGCCCATCCCTCCGACACCGGCTACGATGACATCATACGTACTCACGGTTCCTCATCCGTCTTATGATTGGTGCCACTGACGTCAAATCATAGACCGCGCCGATCGTCAGCACCAATGGACCCAATGGCGCCATTGCCCAACAACAATGGCCGCTCACTGGCGCCCGCGGAAACGCCTGGCGTTGAGCCAGAGCAGCCCTCATGCGGCAGGCAGATGAAGCGAGCTTTGGGTCAGAAGCGGACAATACGACCGATGCCAGTCGATGCTAGGTATCACATGATCATTCGCTCGGGGTCGTAGCTCATCCCGAAACGAATGAGACGTTCGATCAGCTCCGGGTATTCGATGCCCGCAGCCTCCGCCGCGCTTGCGAAGTCCTCGTCCGAGGCGATCTGCGGATTGGGGTTGGCTTCGAGAAGGTAAGCCTCCTCGTCGTTGGTGACACGGAAATCCAGCCGCGCATAACCGCTGAGGCCAAGCAGCCGGTAGATGTCGCGAGACAGCTTTTGCAATTTGGCGCTGAGCTTTTCGCTGATCTCGGCCGGGCCTGTCATCACGCCGGCCTGATCCTGATAGTCCGGATCCCACTTGCCGCGACCTGTCGCGATCAAGGGCGATCCCGCGGGTCTGTTTTCGACGAAGAACTCCCATGGGGGTAGCACGGTGACGCGTTCGTTACCCATGATGCTGACATAGATTTCACGCCCTTCGATGTACTCCTCGGCAAGAGCCGCCGACGTCGCGGTGCGATGTATGAACTCCACCCGCTCCATCAATTTTACGTCGTCGCGGACGATCGAAGCACCCGATATCCCGATGGAGCCCTCTTCCGTCAGCGATTTGACGAAGAGCGGAAACCCCAAGGTGCTGGGGCGCTTCGTGGTGCGCTTCATGGGGAAGATGGCGAATTCCGGCACCTTCATCCCCTCGTAGGCGAGGATTTTCTTCGTCAAGGCCTTGTCACGGGCAATCGTGAGGCCGCGAGGATTGCAGCCGGTGTAAGGCTGGCGCAGCATCTCCAGGAAACTGACGACGTGCTGATCGAAGTGTCCGACGTGATTGAACTCCTCGGCGAGATTGAAGACGATATCCGGCTTGTGGGCTTCGAGCGCGTCGGTGATTGTCGCGATATCGTTCGAGATCCCGACCGGAACGAGGGTATGACCGAGCGTCTCGATGGCTCGTTTGACGTCATACTCGGTTTTCCGCAGCATCCGTTCCTTGCCGCTGAGCTCCGTCAAGTCTCCGTTCGGCAGCAATCGCTCGTCCGCGAGCAGAATGACCGTCAGCTTTTTCTTCGACCTGATCCTGGTCATAGCGGCAGTCTCGGGCTGTTCCGAATGATCGATACGGTGGCGCGGGAAACGAGACGCGATACCTTTTTGACCGTTTCCGCCTTCGACCGCGTTTGTCTCAGCTTCAGTATCCGGGCTCGATGAACGAGCTGCCGCAGCACCTGATCGACGACGTAGGCAGGAACCCCGAGCGGTTTCGCCGTGCGCCTCCTGAGGCGCGTCCTGTATTCCGTCAGCAGGGCCGCCGCCGACATATGCCCGCGCGCGCGACTGCCCGTGCCGCTTGCCTCGAAGATCCGCTGCAACGAGCCGTCAAACTCGTCTTCGGCATCGATAGCGTAAAATTCGCGCTTCTCGTCATAGTGGTCCCGAAGTGTTCGCGTGGAGTCCCGCAACTCGCTCCCGATCCGCCTCGGCTTTATCTCGGGCTCGACGTCGCGGAGATTGCGCATCCACGTGTCGACCGCGCTCAGTTTCTCATAAGCCGGCCAATCGCGGTACTTTCGGCGCCAGCCGTTCTTGGAGCGAAGCCACACGGCGAACGTCTCTGCAAAATCCTCGACCGGATGCGATTGCGCATACCAGGCGTTGAGATGCTGCACGAAATCTCGGCTGTCCGAATCCGCTACGTAATCCGTTGGATAAGCGCGTTGCGGCGAACCGAATACCTTGCGGTATTCGCGCATTTTGCGCAGCTGGAACGCTTCGTCCACGGCATGTCCGGTCTCATGCCGCACGATGCTTAGCGCTTCATCCAGCGATGCGCCTTCGGCTTCCAGCATCATCTTGCGCTCGAGGCGGATCAGTCGCGGATGTAGAAGGTAGAACGGGACGGCGAATCCAACGACCTCGTCGGGATTGTACCATTGTTCGGAGATCCAGAGGGTCGGCCGGAAGCGAATGCCGCGCGCCGTCAGATCATCGAACACGGAGTGCGCCCGCTGCTCGATCACGGACCCCTTGAGACGTAGCGGCAAGTCGCAGAACCGCAGACGCAGCAGTTCGCTATCCGGCATATGATCTAGGCGCGACGCTCTCGTGGTCATACTGCTCCAAGAAATGGTTG
>NZ_JADZBI010000074.1 GCF_020852195.1 Hyphomicrobium sp.
CATCGTCGCCGCGTCCCAGGTCCGCTCCGGCAGATCGAAGACCGAGCCCTGCGTGAGAACGCACTTTTCGCGGAGCAGGGGAATGGGATTCTCCGGCAGGCCCCATTCCGGGCCATACGCCTCCCGCGCCACGCGCCAGAAGTGGCGCCACTGCGAACGCATGTCGTCGTGCTCGAGCTCGCGCCCGAGCCAGGCGACGTTCGTCTCCGCGTACTCCCAGGCCGTCAACCGCCGGGCACGCGGCAGCGCGCAGAAGAAGGGAATGAGATTGGGTCCGGTGCCGACGTCGACGATGTCGAGGTCGTTCCCCTGCGGCCGGGCGTCCTTGAGCACATCGACCGCCACGCGGATGACGAGATCGTCATCGGCATGCGGCTCCCCGTAGTAGTGCTGGAAATAGGCCTCGGAGTCGAACTGCCCCCACGCATAGTCGGCATTGCCGTGGCCACGGCCGTCGTTGTCCTTCTCGAGCATCGCTCCCCCGGGACTCGGCTTGCGCTTTTCGCCGCTGAGAGAAATCTCAACGCGGCGGAAAAATCAAGCGGTCGCGCTGCGTCGGGATTCGATGGGCTCGAGCTCGGAGAATGGCGACATGTGCCGCGGCTCGAATTTCGCCAGCAGCGCCGTGAGCTGCGCGGCCGACAGCGGCTTCGAGAAGAAGAAGCCCTGCAGCTCCGTGCAGCCGAAATGGCTCATCATCACGGCTTCGTACTCGGTCTCCACGCCCTCGGCCACGATCTGCATGCCAAGTCCGCGGCCGAGCGCCGCGACGGACTGCACGATCGTGCGCGACGTCATGGCGTTGGACACGTTGGTGACGAAGGAACGGTCGATCTTGATCTTGTCGAACTTGAAATTGCAGAGGTAGGCTAGGCTCGAGTAGCCGGTTCCAAAATCGTCGAGCGCCGTCCGGAAGCCCATGTCCTGCAGCCCTTGCAGGACCGACTTGGTGAGGTCGGTGGCTTCCAGAAGCACGCCCTCGGTGATCTCCAGCACGAACCGGTTCGGCGCGACGCCGTTCTCCGCGATCAGGGTGCTCAGCACGGCCTTGAGGTCCGTCTGCTTGAACTGCACCGGAGAAAGATTGAGCGCGACCTCGAGGTCCGGCCACTGCTTCGCGTCCTTGAAGACCTGCTCGAGCATCCACGTGCCGAGCGCCGGCATGAGGCCGGAGATCTCCGCGATCGGGATGAAGGTCGCCGGCGAGATCTCGCCCCTGATCGGATGACGCCAGCGCAGCAGCGCCTCCGCGCCTACGATCGCGCCCGTCCGGCAGGAGACGATCGGCTGGTAGTTGAGCCGCAGCTCCTCCCGCTCGATCGCCGTGCGCAGGTCGACCTCGATGGCACGCCGCGTCTCCACCTGCTTGGCCATCTCCTCCGAAAAGGTCATGGCGCGGTCGCGGCCCTGGTTCTTGGCCTCGTAGAGCGCGATGTCCGCGTGGCGCATGAGCTCGTCCGCGGAGAGCCCGTGCTCTGGCGCGCGCGCCATGCCCACGGAGGCCGTGACGCGGATCGTCTGTCCGCCGATCGCGAACGGCTCCTCGAACGCGCTGGCGATGCGCGCGGCAAGCCGCGACTCCGCATCGGCGTCGGCCGAGACGCAGAGGATAGCGAACTCGTCGCCGCCGAAGCGAGCCAGGAAATCGTGCGCCCTGAGGCGCGCGGTAAGCCGTTTCGACACGGCCTTGATCAGCTTGTCGCCGGTCTCGTGCCCGAGCGTATCGTTGATGTCCTTGAAGCGGTCGATGTCGACATAGGCCGCGATGGCGCGCTCGCCACCCTGGCCGAAGCCGGGCGTACCGATCTTCGCCTCCACCTCGTCGACCATGTGCTGCCGGTTGGGAAGCCCCGACAGCGCGTCGTGCTTGGAGGCATGCCGCGCCCGCGCCTCGCGCTGCGTAAGCTCGTCGGAGGCCCGCTTCAGCCGGCCGAACATGTGGTTCGAAAGCACGCCCGTCGCGAACACGCCGCACGCAACCAGCGGCAGGATGCTGGTCAGCAGGACCTGCCCGGGCCGGCGCGTGGTCCACGAGAGGTAGCCGGCCTGAATCCCGTCGTCGCCGACGAACGGTTCGGACACGACGCCGGCGGACGAGACGGGCTCGGGCGCCAGCTTGAGGTCGGGAAGCAGTAGCGAGCGCGCGATCTTCTCCACGAACGGATCGTCGATGCGCACCACGCTGACCAGCAGCTTGGGCGTGTCCTTGAGGAGCGTCATGTCGACGTTGGGAACGATGGTGATGGCCGCCACCACGGACGGCATGCCGTCGATCGACACGATATGGCCGGCCCAGCGCGCGGTCTGCAGCACGCCGGCCAGCACGCGATAGTTGGTTTGCGCCCGGCCGAACTCGTCCGGACGCGCCTTCAGGCTCGAATCCGTGATGCCCCGCCGCGCCTCGCCGACGACCAGCGAGATCGCCGCCCGCCGGGATTCATACGCCGCGTGATCCGCCCGCGCGCCGCTCTTGTAAGCATAGATCGGTCGATCCTGCCCATCGAGAATGTATAGCTCGTCGTGGCCGTAGGTTTCGCCAAGAAACAACCCGAACTCGGCATCCGCGAATTCGAGATTAAGGGCACCGTCGGCAGTATTGATCACCGCCTCGTCCCACCAGGCCACGCTCTTCTGCCCGTCGAGCACGCTGCCGACGGCCTGATTGAGCGCGTTTTCGACCAGCGTGCGCTCGCTGTCCGTCGCGGTTTTGTTCGCGGACCAGCCGGCGAATGCAATTACCGCGAGCAGAAGCACACCAAAGAACGTGATAGCCGCACGGATAATCTTCGTCAGTCGACGGAGATCTCCTTCGTACAGACTAGTTGTATCACCCAACAGCATTAGCAGCGTAGCCCTTCGCAACAGACTGACCCAGGTTTGTTGGCAAGAGCTAAGTCATTGTTTAATTGAACACTGGTTCTCAACTTATCGTGAATAAAGTCTTTCGCATCGCGTAAGGGCGGGGCAGGTGTGGATTGCTATTAACCTTTTTTCCGTTGCTTTCGGCCGTTTTACATTTTATTAAGATTACCAAATCTCGGAAGGGTCGAACGACCCTTCCTTATAGTTGTAACGAACATATGGTCGTGTTTCATGGCGTCCCGTCTTGTTATCCGTACACGTGCCGACAGTGAGGAACTGAGAAAAGCCGCAAATTCGATAGAGCAGGCCGCATGGAGCGACCTGGGCTACCTGAGCTACACGCGCGCCCACTACGAGCTTTATGCCGAGCTTCTCGAGAAATACGCCGACTACCAGCTCTGCCTGGTGGACGAGGAGACGAACTATCCCGTCGCGGTCTTCAACAGCGTCCCGTTGAGCTACACGGGCTCCGATCTCCCCCAGGAAGGGTGGGATTGGGTGGTCGAGACGGCGGCCCGCCCGAAGGGGCCGCACACCGTGCTTGGCGGGCTCGCCATGTCGATCCCCGCCGTACACCGCACGAAAGGGTATGGACGCAGGATGCTGCGCGCCATGCGTGACCTTGCAGAAGCCAAGGGATTGCGCGGTGTGTTGGCCGCTGTCAGGCCTTCGTCCAAAGCCCGTCATCCGTGGGTCGGCATCGACGACTACGTCACCTGGACCGACGCCAAGGGTCGCGCTTTCGACCCCTGGCTGCGCAGCCACCTGTCCTCAGGCGGCAAGCTGGTAGGCCCGTGCCGGCGCTCCATGGTGGTCGAGGAGCCGATCGCCTTCTGGGAAACGTGGTCCAAGAAGGAGTTTCCCCAATCGGGCTCCTATCTCATTGATGGCGCACTTGTTCCCCTGGACATCGACCTCGAGCATGGCGTTGGCCGCTACGAGGAGCCCAACATTTGGGTGACCTACGCAAGCTGACCGTGAGCGGCAGCCCCGGTCGGAATCGGGCTGCGGCGACGGCGCCGCAGCCCTTAATCCATACCGGATCGTGCGCCCGTCCGGCATCTGACATTCACCTGCTCCGCCTTTATACTGTCGTGATGCAGTGTTGCAGCTTGTGTATAAACGACGATCTCTGAAGCTGCGACCTCACACAAATCAGTGCTCCGCACTAGCATATCGACCGCCGGAATGAGACAAACGCACGACAATGCACCTCCGGGACCGGACGGCGGAGCCCGGCTGCGATCGATAACCGAGGGACACACATGAAGCCCGTTCGCCCTGCCTTGTGGCGCCACCCTCTGTGCGCGCTCACGCCGCTGTTTGCTGTCACGACGCTTGCCACGCCCGCCTTGGCAGACCCTTCGTTCACCCCGTTGCTCGGATCCTGGGGCGGAAGCGGCACCTACCGGCTCCAGGACGGCACCTCCGAGCGGCTCAAGTGCGACGCCTACTACACCGGCAGCGGATCGCAGCTCGGCATCGCCGTGCGCTGCTCGGGCCAGACCAACAAGATCGAGATGCGCTCCAAGCTCAGCGCGAGCGGCAGCGCTCTGAGCGGCAACTGGGAGGAGCGCACCTATAACGCCTCCGGCAATGTCACCGGCAAGCTCACCGAGCAGAACCTGACGCTGGCCATCACCGGCGGCGTCGCGGGCTCCATGAAGATCACCTACGACAAGACGAAGCAGAACGTGGCCATCGCGACCGAGGGCATCCCCCTGAAGAGCGTCACGGTGAGCCTGTCGCGCAAATGACGCGACCGTCCCTCGTCGCACGCCCTGGACCGTCCGGCATCGAGCTGGCGGCCGCCGGAGCGTGGACGGTTGCCCACGCGCGCAACCTCGACGGCCTGATCGAGACCACGGTGCGCACGACGCCGGCAGACCAGCCCGTCACCATCGACATGCACAGCGTCACCGCCCTCGATACCTATGGCGCATGGCTCATCGAGCGCCTCGTGCGCGCCCGCGAGGCCGGAGCCGGCCGCGCCCATCTCGAAGGCCTGCCCGATCGCTACCGCGCGCTCTACGAGGAGATCCAGAGCACCGAGCGCGAGCCTACCCCGCCGCCGCCCAAGCGGCCGTCGGTTCTTGGCTACGTGACGCAGCTCGGCGAGGCGACCGTCCGCTTCTTTCACGAGTTCGGCGCCTTTGCCGCCATGCTCGGCGCCGTCGTGCTCTCGCTTGGCCGCGCGCTCACGAACCCGAGGAGCTTCCGCTTCACGCCCACCATGCACCACCTGGACCGCGTCGGCTGGCAGGCGGTGCCGATCATGCTCCTCATCACGTTCCTGATCGGCTGCATCATCGCCCAGCAGGGTTTCTTCCACTTCCGCAAGTTCGGCGCCGACGCCTACGTGGTCGACATGGTGGGCATCCTGGTCCTGCGCGAGATCGGCGTCCTGATCGTCGCCATCATGATGGCCGGCCGCTCGGGCAGCGCCTACACGGCCGAGCTCGGCTCCATGAAGATGCGCGAGGAGATCGACGCCTTGCGCACCATGGGCCGCGATCCCGTCGACGTGCTGATCCTGCCGCGCATCATAGCCCTCGTCATCGCGCTGCCGATCCTGACCTTCCTCGGCTCCATGGCAGCGCTCTACGGCGGCGGCCTCGTCGCCTGGGCGTATGGCGGCATGAGCCCGGCGATCTACATCGAGCGGCTGCGCGAGGCCGTCTCGCTCACGCACTTCGAGGTCGGCATGATCAAGGCGCCGTTCATGGCGCTCGTCATCGGCATCGTCGCCTGCACGCAGGGGCTCGCCGTCAAGGGCAGCGCCGAGTCGCTCGGCCGCGAGACCACCGCCTCCGTCGTCAAATCCATCTTCCTGGTTATCGTGCTGGATGGATTGTTCGCCATCTTCTTCGCCTCGATCGACATGTGAGCCATGACGAACGACAAGGTCATCGATGTCCGAGATCTGGTCGTGGGCTTCGGCCCGCGCATCGTCCTCGACCGCGTCACGTTCGATGTCCGCCGCGGCGAGGTGTTCGGCTTCGTCGGCGGCTCCGGCAGCGGCAAGTCCGTTCTGTTGCGCACCATCATCGGCTTGATCCCTCGGCGCTCGGGCACCATCGAGGTGCTGGGCACGCGGCTCGACACCGCCACGCCCGAGCAGCGGCGCGGCATCGAGCGCCGATGGGGCGTCCTCTTCCAGCAGGGCGCGCTTTTCTCGTCCTTGACGGTGCTGCAGAACGTGCAGTTTCCGATGATCGAGTACCTGGATTTGCCCCAGCGCCTGATGGACGAGATGGCAGCCGCCAAGCTTGACATGGTGGGCCTCAGGAAGGCGGATCACAACAAGATGCCGTCGGAGCTGTCGGGCGGCATGACCAAGCGCGTGGCGCTGGCCCGCGCCCTCGCCCTCGATCCCGAGCTGGTGTTCCTGGACGAGCCGACGTCGGGCCTAGACCCGATCTCCGCCGGCGACTTCGACGCCCTGATCAAGACGCTGCAGGAGACCCTGGGCCTCACCGTCTTCATGATCACCCACGATCTGCAGAGCCTGCAGACCATCTGCGACCGCGTCGGCGCGCTGGCCGACGGACGCGTGGTGGCCGCCGGGTCGATCGAGACCATGCTCGACTGCGACCACCCGTGGGTCCAGTCGTACTTCCGCGGCCGTCGCGCGACGGCGCTCATATCGCAATTCGCACACACAGAGCCTTGAGGCCGGAAAAATGGAAACACAGGCCCGCTACACCCTGGTCGGATCCTTCGTGCTCGCTGCCGTGGCGGCCGTGTTCGCCTTCGTCTACTGGCTGCACGACACCGGCGGCCTCGGGGACCGGCAGGTCTTCCGCGTCCGCTTCCAGAGCTCCGTCTCCGGGCTTCTCAAGGGCTCGAACGTGCTGTTCAACGGCATCCGCGTCGGCGAGGTGACCGACGTCCAGCTCTCCGCCGATGCGCCCAAGGAGGTGCTCGTCACCATCGCCGTCGACAGGTCGGCGCCCGTGCGTTCCGACACGGTCGTGAACGTCGATTTCCAGGGGCTCACCGGCGCGCCCGTGATCGAGCTCTCGGGCGGCGATCCCGCCGCCGCGCCGTTCGCGGCCGTCTCCGGCGTGCCGCCGCTTCTCAATGCCAGCGCCGAGAGCACGCAGAGCCTGAGCCAATCGGCGCGTGCTACCCTGAACCGGCTCGACAGGGTGATCGACGACAACAGTTCGGCGCTGCATGACGCCATAACCGGCATCAGTAACTTCGCCGGCGTGCTCTCGCGCAACTCCGAGCGCATCGACGGCATCCTGGCCGGGCTCGAGCGCTTCGCCGGCGGCGGCAAGGCCAAGCCCGGCATCTATAACCTCTCCGCGCTGGCGACGCCCGCGGTCTGCGCCGAAGCCTCGCACCCGCAGCTCGTCATCCCGGAGCCGGCCGCGCCCATGGCCTTCAACTCGGACAAGGTCGTCATCGTCGGCGATCCGCCCGAGGACGCGCCCTTCGAGAAGGCGCAGTTCACCGACAACATCCCCTCCGTCGTGCAATCGAAGATCATCGAGAGCTTCGAGGGCTCGGGATGCTTCGCCGCCGTCACGCGGCCGCTCGACACGTTGGAGCCGAGCGACCAGCTTCAGGCCGAGATCCGCCAGTTCGCCGTCACCCTGGCGCCGGCACCGACCGCCGACGTGGAGATCGCCGTCAAGTTCGTGAATGCGGGCGGCAAGATCACGGGCTCGCGTGTGTTCCACGAGACGGCGCCGCTCGCGGCCCGCGACGCGCCATCCGCCATCGCCGCGCTCGACGGCGCCTTCGGCAAGGTGCTGGCAGAGGCCGTTCCGTGGGTCGCCAAGCTGCCGCCGTCGGAGGAGCCCGCCAAGAACGAGGGCGCCGAGCCGACACCCAAGGCCGGCACCGACGACGACCTCCCCGAGCCGCCGGAGCCCGCCGCGCCCTGATCGCGCAGCCTCTTGCATGATGCGGCGGACGTGTCTGGAACCCGGCCTGCACCGGGATGACGTTGATGTCGGGTCAACCGGCTGCCACGAACAATCCGTCACACCGGCGAAGGCCGGTGTCCAGACACATCTCAGATGTATACGGAGCATTTCCTGCGCAAGCGGCAACCGCAGCGTGCCCAACGGACGCAGCGCCGGGACTATAGCGTGTTCAATTCAGCTTGACGCACTCTGCTCTCGTACGTCAGGGCCGGTCGTCGCGGCGGACGTCGACCTTGAGATACCCCGTCGCATACGCGATCAGCGCCAGCACGATGGCAAGCGGCACCGCCACCATCATCACCATGGCGAACGTCATGAAGAGCCCGGCCAGCAGCACGAGCCCCACCAGCGCCACGAGAGCGACAACGAGATAGCCCGCGCCGGCCGCCACCCAGCGCCGCCACCCCTTGAGCTCGGTCGTCTGGCCATGACGATCGATGACGATTACCGTCTCTTCGCGCTTCGGCTTCATGGCACCCTCCAGGCAAATGCGCGATTTATATAGGGCGGCCCGCGCGAAGTTTCGAGCGCAACCCCTCCGCTACGTGATTCAACCTCGGTTTTCCCGTTAGATAGCCGGAACGGTCAACCGCCCGGAGCACCAGAGATGAACGAGCACATTGTCCAGTTGCTGGACCGACTGAAGACACTCGAGGCGGAGCTCGAGGCCGAGTTCGCCAAGAACCACGCCGAGCTGCGCTTCGGCATCGAGAAGGGCCGGGTTCTTTTCGAGCAGGAGATCCTGCGGCGCCACCGCGAGCTGCAGACCAGCCTCAGATCCTACATCTTCCATGCCCGCCCGCTGATCGTGCTCACCGCGCCCGTCATCTACGCCATGATCGTGCCGCTCGTTCTGCTCGACATCGCGGTCTCGATCTACCAGGCGGTCTGCTTCCGCGCCTACGGCATCCCGCGCGTCGCCCGCGCTGACTACTTCGTCTTCGACCGCGGCCACCTCGCCTACCTCAATGCGCTCGAGAAGCTCAACTGCGCCTACTGCTCGTACGCAAACGCGCTCTTCGCCTACGTTCGCGAGATCGGCGGGCGCACGGAGAAGCATTGGTGCCCCATCAAGCACGCGCGG
>NZ_JADZBI010000075.1 GCF_020852195.1 Hyphomicrobium sp.
CCTGCCGCCATTGCTCGGCAACGTCAATCCCGCCGATCACGCGGCGAAACAGCTTTCGCGGGCCTTCAGCGCCTTCGCCCTGCACAAGGTGCTCGACATTACGCCACAGGTGGCGGCCGCCTCGGTCGTGGACGACTTCAACGACAAGGGCATCGACGCGATCCACTATCACGCGCCGTCGGAGACGCTGTACCTGCTGCAAACCAAGCTGAAGGAATCCGAGCAGTTCAAGCAGGAGGATGCGCTGCCGTTCTGCGAGGGCATTCGCCTGTTGCTCAAACAGGACTTCACCGCGTTCAACGGAAACGTCCTGAATCGGAAGTCTGACATCGAGGACGCACTCGATGCGTGTAGCCACATCAAGCTGGTCGTGTCCTACACCGGCGATGGTGTATCGCAAACGGCCCGCGACGCCTTACAGGCGCTGCTCGACGACGAAAACCTCGATGAAGAGCGGCTGGCCAAGCAGGTGGAGTACTACACGGCAACCGAGATCGCCCGAGATCTGCTGGCGGAACAGGCCTACCAACCGGTGCACACGGATATCGCGTTGCAGAAGCACGCGAAAGTCGAAAGCCCGCGAGCCACATACTACGGTGTTGCGCGGCTGGCAGACTTGGTGAGGCTACACCAGATGCACGGCAAGGCCCTGTACGAGCGCAACATCCGCTACTTCCTCGGTAGCAGCAAGTCTGAGGTTAACAAGGCCATCCAGACGACCTTGCATGACTCCCCGGCGGACTTCTTCTACCTGAACAATGGCGTCACGGCCGTCTGCGACCTGATCGAGCCGAAGGCCAACAAGAATGGCGTCAAGAAGTTCAAGGTGCGGGGCCTGTCCATCATCAACGGCGCGCAGACCGTGGCGTCGGCTGCCGAGTTCGTCCGCCAGCATCCGGGCAAGAGCATCGATGACGCCAAGGTGATCTTTACCTTGATCAAAGCCCCTGCAGACGGTCCTTTCGGCAAGCGGGTGACCAATGCGCGCAACCATCAAAACCCGGTCCAGGCGGGAAACTTCGCCTCGCTGGACCAGAACCAGGAGCGGTTGCGGCAGGAGATTGCCCACCTTGGCTTCGACTACCACTACCGTCCCGAGGCCGTGGAAAACGGCACCAATGCCATCACGCTCGATGAGGCTCTGCGGGCACTGGCCTCGCAACAGAACGACCCACGCTACGCAGTGTGGCTCAAGAGTGAGCCAGCGCGCCTCACCAATTCCGACTCCGCCGAGTACCAAGCGCTGTTCACTGAGGCCCTGCCGGGAGTGGTGCTGGTCAACGCCGTTCTGTGCCACCGCGCGATCCGCACTCTCGTAGTGGGCTACGAGCAGAACGCCGCGTCACGCAGCCAAGAACGCCTGATCTACCGTCACGGCGTGCCCGCCATCACGGCGGTCATGATGAAGCGCCTGCGCAACCGCATCGGCGCGGCAGCCGTCATCGACCCGGCAGCGATTCCCGCGCTGATCAGCCAGCCGCTCGATCAGCTCCGGCAGCAGGCTTTCGACCTCGGCCAGCAGCGACTCGTTGTTGAGGGGCCGCTGGCCTACTTCCGCAACCAGGGCAACGTCGTGGCCTTCCTGGCTGACCTGATGGAAACCCACTTTGCGCTGGGTGCCGATCCGGCCATCGCGGCACTGCGCAATATTCAGAAGGCAGCGGACGCGTATCCGCGCAAGCGGTTGGTCGACTACGTGTCGAGCCGCGCGCCACAGCTATGAGAGCGATGTCATGCGCAAACAAAAACTAGAACTCACCTGGATCGGGAAGGAGAAGCGGCCCAAGCTGGAGCCGCGCATCCTGCTCGAAGACTCCGAGAAGTCCTATCACGCCAAGCATCGCGTATCGGATAACGACATCTTCGACAACCGGTTGATCTTCGGCGACAACCTGCTGGCGCTGAAGGCGCTGGAGGCGGAGTTCGCGGGCCGGGTGAAGTGCGTGTTCATCGACCCGCCGTACAACACCGGCAGCGCGTTCACGCATTACGACGACGGGCTGGAGCACTCGATCTGGCTGGGACTGATGCGCGACCGGCTGGAGATCATTCGGCGCTTATTGACGGAGGACGGTTCGCTATGGATCACCATCGACGACAACGAGGCGCATTACCTCAAGGTGTTGTGCGATGAGATATTTGGGCGGGCAAATTTTGTGTGCAATGCCATTTGGGAGAAGGCCGATTCTCCCCGGAACTCTGCACGGCAGTTCTCAACGGACCATGACCATTTGCTGGTCTATGCAAAGGTTCCTGAGTGGGCCCCCCGGAAGCTTGCGCGGACAGATGAGGCAAACTCAATCTACTCAAACCCGGACAACGATAAACGGGGGCCTTGGCTCCCTGGGGACCCGTATGCAAATAAGCCTTACTCAAAGGGCCAGTACACGATCACCGGGCCGACTGGCCGAGAATTCTCCCCGCCAGCGGGCCGCTATTGGCGAATTTCGGAAGAAAAGCTGCGGGAACTGGACAACGACGGGCGGATTTGGTGGGGTCCGACAGGCAATGCTCGGCCGAGCATAAAGCGCTACCTTGCCGAGGTTGGCGATTTGGTGCCGCGAACCCTTTGGTCCAAGGACGAGGTGGGAAGCAATCGCACGTCGAAAAATGAAATGCGCGCATTGTTTCCTGGCGACGAATCGTTCGGAACCCCAAAGCCTGAGCGCCTTCTCAAACGTGTTATCGAGATCGCCACCAACGCTGGCGATCTCGTTCTCGACTCCTTCGCCGGTTCCGGCACCACCGGCGCAGTTGCGCACAAGATGGGTCGCCGCTGGATCATGGTTGAGCTGGGTGAGCACTGCCACACTCACATCATTCCACGCCTGAAGACGGTTATCGACGGCGAGGACAAGGGCGGCATCACCGAAAGTGTCGGCTGGAAAGGCGGCGGCGGCTTCCGCTATTACCGCCTTGCCCCCAGCCTGATTATCAACGACCGCTGGGGCAACCCCGTCGTCAATCCGGAGTACAACGCCGCGATGCTGGCCGAGGCCCTGGCGAAGCTGGAAGGCTTCAC